>CALWNP010000083.1 GCA_944382835.1 uncultured Gemmiger sp. | reverse complement strand
CTACTGCCAAGTCTGTAGTGGACTTTCACCACCAAGTTATTGCCCATGCCGGGCGCACTGCAAAAAACCAGGCTTCTTCTTTCGGTGAAGCCCAGCTTTGCTATACCCTTTTTTCGAGATTGCGCCGGAGTTTTTAACGAAATCTCCACGAAAACCCTTCCGGAATGGAGTTTTCAACAGAAATCGCCATGAAAAAGGGGCTGCTACTCAACTTTCGTTTTGCAACAGCCCCTTCTTTTTTAGCTGACCTTGACGGCCCTTGTTTGGTCCGAGTGGCGAGAGTCGAACTCACGGCCTCTTGAACCCCATTCTCTCAGTCCTTTGGTACAAGCGAAAGAGGCGGAAAAATAGTTCTATATAACGTTGTTTTCTCGGAAGGCTTATTCCTTATATTTGGTATAATTTTTATGTTTTCAATACATATTCAATAAGGCATCATTATGGACTAATGTGGAAATGCAAAGCTCAAAAATTCCTATTGCCTTGGATGAGCAAAAGAGCGACAACAAAAGGCTTCACAGGCTTTCCCTGGTACAAAATGCTGGTGCTCCCGTGAGTGGCTTAGTATAAAATCATGGTGTGTCCGTGATGCCAGCTAGTATAAAACCGAGGGGCATCGGTGATCCCCCCATTTCAAAATATAGTGTGCCGATGTGAAAGGAGAGACACATGGCCATCATACCATGTTGCGTTATTTCAGACAAGTGAAGAAAAAGTACAAACAGACCCCAAATTAGTGTGTCCTTGTGGCATTTTTGCATCCACCGATTTTTACCTATTTTTAGGCTTTATACCAAATCTGACCCACCGATTTGGAGCAACACACAAAGCTCATGCACCAATTCATACGGGTAAAATCTCAATCAGCATATCATGTACAATATGATAATAGCGCATCTCCTGTGGTACGTCAACATGCTCAGCAACAAGAGCCATTAATTGGTTGGCATCTAATGGAACACTATTTAATTGGTAGCGCCCAATTATTGGACGCATCAAGTATAGAGGGATTCTGTTCCCGATTATAAATTCCATTAGTGCATTGAATGTTAGCAGATTTTCTTTTGCACGTTCATATGCCTTTTTGTCATCAGTATCATAGTAGAAAAACGGTTTTAAGAAATGGTACCCTAAATAGATTGCAGTCGGCTGAACAGAAACACCTGGGTGTATTCTTTGGTTTTGGCTGTCGCATAAAAGCGTAACGTAAACCAACCGCCATTCGTTTTCGTAGTTCCAAATGGAAGCCTTGTTTATTGCCGCACAAAGAACCGCTTCGTCAACCGGATATTTTGAGATAGTGTGGGCGTCCTTATCGAATAACTCAGAAGTATTTACAGGTTCATCGGTATATAAAACAGGAAATAAGAGCTTTCGCTGTAGTGAGTCTGCAGTCCACTGGTTAAAGTCATATTCTATGCAAATTCCTTGTTGAGAATCAGCATAATGTGACCACATTAAAATTGAATCGTTCTTTGTAGATAGGCAAACCACATAAGTTCCCTGAAACTCCAGTTCTCTGAATTTTAGGCGTTCCTCTTCTTCATACGCTTTTTCATAAGTATCTACATACGAATCATGTGAAATCAACTCTTGAGGTAAACCGATTTTTTTCAATAAGGCCTGAATGTTCTGGCATTTCTGCTCAGCCTCCGCTCGTCTTCCCTCTTTTGTCCTATACAAATGAATTGCTCCATCAAATAGGTCATTGAAACATCCGATAGATGTCGCAGTCATACGCTGACCTTTAAGGTCTGCCACAGCATATTCTGATAGCGGCCGGTACTTATAAAGCTTTGGGAATACTGTCGGAAATATAAAATTATTTCCCTGGGCATTTGACTGCAGTCTCTTTATCACCGATTCTCTAAAGTCATCTTGTTGGACAACATCAAAAAAGGTCAAACGCATTTTCTCTGGTGCCATGCTTTTCTCCTCAATCGACTGGAGTATTGTATATGGTTATTCTTCAAGCCCAAAATGATTTTGATTACATCAAGCAATAACCGTCTAGCTTATTCCAACTCTTTCACAAATTCGTCCATCAGTGACACAACTGCAGCTTGCTCCTCCTCTGGAATCACATCCAATATTTCATCAAACAATTTTCCTAATTGAACCACATCGATTTTTCTGGCACGCTGCGTGGCATCTCCAAGAAGTTTTTCCTTATCCAAGCCATCTTGAAGGGCCGGCCAAAAGTCTGATACATATTTGCGAACTTGCTTTATATCTGTGTGGACACCATCGGCCGCCGTGAAAGTATGGAAAGAACGACAGTCCACACAAGCAGATTTTATATCCGCATTTCCGGAATCCAAATAGCTTTCTGCAAGCTGTTTACTAGCTGCCAGCACAGCCTTAAACATCTCGTTGGACAGACGAATATCTTTTTGCCGCAGCCACTTTGTTAGTTGTCCATACACGAAGTTTCGCTCCAAAGCAGCTTTTTCCAAATTTGCCTGTGATACAACACCTTGGATGTATTTCCTGTAAAACGGAGCGCTTTCTGCCATATGCGTCTTCCTTTCAGTGGTCAAATCGACTTCATCACATCCAGCAAATGCTGGTAGCTGTCCACATCGTGATACCGCACTTTGCTGGTAGACATTTCATTGAACAGTTTGCGGGCACAGCGGATTTTTGCCTGCTCGATGGGCTTGAGCTGCAGGCTTTCCATCGTGCCTTTGGTTTCTGCCACAAAGTAGATGTGCTTTACCGTACCTTCATAGAAAGCAATGGCCCAGTCGGGAGAATAGTTGCCCACCGGTGTTGGGATGTGGAACCCTCTTGGCAGCTTGGCATAAACACAGACTTCCTCTGCCTCATCGAGGTCTTGCGCAAACCGACGTTCAACACTGTCCTCAGAGATCCCATCCGTAAACACATAATCCTGAATGGCTTTGCTGGCGCGGAAAGCCTTATCAAAATCATGGGAGCTCCTGTCGGCGGTAAAGATGCCACTGTCGTATTGCCCGTCAATCCGGTCATAGGAGATATGCTCCACAATGGTGTTGGCCTTCTGTTCATTAATCAGGCGAACGACTTTTGTGATAAACTCTTCCGGGTTGTTCTTGAACATATAGAGCTTGTCTTCCCGCAGACCTTTCAAAATGGCTACTACCGTCCGCCGGGTCAGCACGGTTCCCTGGGCAACCTTGCCGACGAGGTCATACTCAAGATGGCTGGAATGGACTTCCCGCAGAGTCTTGGTCCGGGTCTTCACATTGCCGAAGGAATCGCCACGGCCAAGCTCGTGCTCGTTCATTTCATCCTTCTGGCGGCCCACGGTTGCAGTGTATTGCAGCTCCGAAACAAACAGCTTGTCATTGATATGCGCGACAGCTTTCCGAATCAATTCATTACTATCGAAAGACACCGTATACGCATACTTGTGGTTGATTTGGTTCCAGAGTGCCTGGAACTCCGCCTTGGCAAAATTCTCGTTCAACGGGTTTTCTTTCACCTTGGTTTCGTGGCCGTCCACAATCATTTCCTTGAGGGCATGTTCATCATAGACGGCCTGAACCAGCAAGTGGATTCCCTCTGCCATCGGTGCCAGATTTTCCGGCAAAGGCGCGGGTGTACCCAGTTGGATATCCGCCCGGTACTTATCCGTAACCTTGCGCTTCATATCCACATAGCCGTTGCTGATGAGGTAGAACTCAATGGCATTGGCCATATCGTCATCAATCTGAGTCGGCACACCGTTGACTTTGACAAACTTGCCCTTGAAGTACTCGCTAGTCGCGGTGGTGGGACGGTCGTACAGTTCCTTCTTGATATCACTCTGCAGGTCTGCCACAAAGTTCTTGTAGCTTTCGCTGGCAATAACCGTCAGCAGATTAATGTCATGCACACGGTCGCCACAGCTCTGCACATCCATTCGGTTGCCGTTCTGGTTTACGCACAACCGCAGACCACGCCCAACCTCCTGGCGCTTGGCAGTCTGGCTATTGGAATGTTTCAGCGTGCAAATCTGGAATACATTCGGGTTGTCCCAGCCTTCCCGAAGAGCCGAGTGGGAGAAGATAAAGCGGGTAGGTTCCTCAAAGGAGAGCAGCTGCTCCTTGTTCTTCAGAATCAGGTCATAAGCCGATACATCATCAGAAAACTCACTGCCGCGCTTGGTCTGGCTGTTAATGCTGTGCTTAGTCTTCTTGTCGATGCTGAAATAACCATCATGGACAGCAGAGGGATCACTACAGTACTTCCGCAGGTATTGCTGGTAAGGCGTGTTTTCCAACGTAAGATACTGGTTGAGAATGTCGAAGTACTCTTCCTCAAACATCTTGCCGTATTCGCCCAGCTGCTCGTTGCCATCTTCATCATACTGGCGGTATTTGGCGACCTCATCGATGAAGAACAGGGACAGTGTTTTGATGCCCATATTGAAGTTCTTCTCTTCCTTTTCAAAGTGGGAGAGAATCGTCTCACGAATCTGGATGCGGCGCATATCCGTTTCGGAAACATCGCCAACCACATCGCCTGTATGAAGCACTTCCCCATTGGTGAAGCTTACCGTGCCACGCAGCGGGTCTACTTCAGAAATCGTATAGCCACGGTATTGCTCCATGCCCTGAGAAATATGGTACAGGTTATCATCCACACCCAAAACACGTGTTTCGCGGTTGATGGACTTATTGTAGCCGATTTCCATCTCGATACGAGCCATAGGCGGCTTTTTGGGAGAAAGGACAATCTGCTCCAGGAACAGATAGCTGTCGGTGCCCCGGAGGTTCTTGACCTCAAAGCCTTTGACCTCGATTTTCTTGACTAGGCGCTTGTTGTAAGCATCCAGCGCGTCCAGAACATAGACCATATTGTGCTGGACGGCATGGGTAGCGGAATAGTTCAGGCTGAACAGCGGATTGAAGTTCTTCAAAGCCTTTTGGGTAACGGCACCGCCCATCTTCTGGGGTTCGTCCAGAATCAGGATAGGCCGGTTGGCCTTGATGACATCAATGGGACGGCGGGAAGCAAACTCATCACGCTTGGAGTAGATGATTCGCGCCTCCTTGCTTTTACCATCCTCTTTCAAGGATGAGGCAAAAGCCTGAGTGTTGATAATCATGACCTGAATGCCGCTGCCAGCCGAAAATGTATCCAACTGGTTCAGATTTTGGCTGTTGTAGATGAAGAAGCGGGCCTTTTTACCATAATACTCCATAAAATGGTCGGCCATCACTTCAAAGCTCTTTTTGACGCCTTCCCGAATGGCAATGGAGGGCACCACTACGATAAACTTGCTCCAGCCGTACACCTTGTTCAGCTCGAACATGGTTTTGATATACACATAGGTTTTGCCCGTTCCGGTTTCCATCTCAATATCCAGGCTGCACCGCCCCAAGCTTTTCACTAATTCCGGCGACAGCTTGATATTGTTTTCGCTCTGGACGCCGTGGATATTCTGCAGCAGCTGGTCATCGCTGAGATAGATTTCCTCGTTTTTGAAGCCGGTATCATCTTCAGCTTCCCCAACGGCCAACTGTTCCGCATTATTCTGAAATGTATTTCTGACCGACTTAGGCACAATTCCCAGGTCACGGATATAGTGGATACCATCATGGTAGCCTTGTCCGTCAAACACTTTAACGATTGCATTGACGGCGTCAGTCTGGTATTGCTGGATTTTGAAGTTGAATTTCATATGCTCCCACGCTTTTTTATCCCCAATTTATGAAAGACAAATTCCATGAATTCTTGCTCATATCTAGAGCATTGTTCAAAATTACACTCACTAAATAGGTGCACCATTGCATAACAATTACTATCGTTTTCATCGAAAAATCTTGCCACATCTCGAACCGCTTTTAATGCATTTAGTGCTCCCCTTATATCCGAATCTATCGCTCCTTTATCCAATTTTGGTGGCTCACTTGGAATATACTCTAACCTTTCTGCTGCTTCATTTTCATCCATCGATATTACATCATAGCTCATATATTTCTTTGCACTTTCACTTTTACAGTGAACATAATTATTTCTGGCACGAAACAACGCAACGAGGCCACCATAATAAGATTTACTTTTATCAATTTTCACTTTAAAAATAAAGTCTGCTATCAACTGAAATTTACTTTGTGTAGAAAGGCTATCATACACGTTATTATATTTCTCATCCCCAAAAACAGATGCAATATAATTATTAAAAAAAGCTTCAAGGCTTAGTGCAGAAAATACTATAGTTGATACACTCCATTTTTTAAGTTCTTCTTCATCATCAAATTTTTCATATGCAAAATCAGAGTTCTTAATTTCTTCATAGAATTTAGATGCACAGTAAAAGCTATTCATAGCCATTTTGCAGTACATTCCAGAAAAATCATTAATCCGGCCACCGTCTCGACAAATAGCTTTCATCATCAAAGCACCTTCCTTACGGTATCAGGGCTGTAGGTGGCGAAAATTTGGTCGAAGTTGGCGGCGACGCTGTCGTTGGCGAGGGAGCTGTCGCGCATGACAAAGTAGTAGGGCTTCTGCTTGGCAATGGCAGTGATGGTTTCCTCGGTGACATTGGCATCGAAGCAGGCAATCAGGAAATTATCGGCCACATTGAATACCTTTTTGCCCGCAATCTCCGTCTGCTCGATTTTGCTGGAAAGCAGGACGCCCAGATCCAGCATGACCTGGAACAAGAGGTCTTCCGGGGTACGGTCTTCCTTGATGTTGTCTTCCAGCATATCGAACAAGTTGGCATTGTACTCATCCGGATGGTAGTACACGTTTTTCATGTTGGTGGTATCGCATTTGAGCACACGGAAGCCCACATCCAGGTCCATGGTGCCCAAGGGATTTTCTTCCTTGATTTTGGCACCGGCACGTCGGATGCGCTCTTTACCGATTTCGCAGATGGTTTTATAGCCTGCTTTATAGGCCTCGCTTTTTTCGTCGGTTTCTTCCGGCAGCTGCACCATGATAAATTTGCGGTTACCACCATCTTCGGCGTTCATATGCATTACCGCGTGAGCGGTAGTCGCAGAGCCAGAGAAAAAGTCGAGGACGAGAAAATCATCTTGCCCAGCAAGTTTGATCATTCGTTGAATCAAACGAACCGGTTTTGGAGTATCAAAAGGGACCCCTTCAGGAAATAGGGTTTTCAATTCTTTCTTCCCTTCCTGATTATGACCGACTTCTTCATATTTCCAGATGGTTTGTTACCTCAGACAGGAACTTTTTAATCGCAGGAACATTATTGCCCTCTGGTCCAAACCACACCCGATTATCTGCGATTAATTTTTTCATCGCATCTTCTGTATACCTCCAACATTGTCCACTAGGCAACACATGCTTTTTCCCATTTGGAGCAGTTAATACATAAAACTGACTTTTTGTTCCATGACCCGCTTGGGCATATGAATCACTTGCTTTCCAAGGTCCTCTGGGATCATTGTCTATATTTTTATATCTCGCATTCATTTCTGCCGTTCTCTCTAGTAGTTGTGGATGCCATAATATTTTATTTTTAGCATATACTAAAATAAAATCATGATTTTCTGAAAACCACTGAACGGCATTTTGCGGGCTATAGCGTTTTTCCCAAATTATAGTGTCGACAAAATTAGCCTCTCCAAATATTTCATCACAAAGTTTTTTTAGGTTACCTTGTTCATTATCATCTATACTAATAAAAATAACCCCATCATCAGACAGCAAATCTTTTGCCAGCTTCAGTCGCGGATAAATCATGTTCAGCCAATCGGTATGGAAACGGCCGTTAGTGTCCATATTTTTGAAAAGGCGGTTGCCTTCCTCGTCATACTGACCACTGTTTGCCAGGTATTCCTCGGTGCTCTGGGCAAAATCATCCTCGTACACAAAGTCATTGCCGGTGTTGTATGGTGGGTCAATATAAATCATTTTGATTTTGCCCAGGTATGTTTCCTGCAACAGCTTTAGCACTTCCAGATTGTCACCCTCAATGTACAGGTTTTCGGAGTCGAAACCGCCGGGTGTGCCATCCTTGCCCATGCTTTCCGCCGGGCAGGGCCGCAGTGTTTTAGTGATAGGCGCATTGGCCAGCAACACAGACTTCTTTTTGTCCGGCCAGGTAAACTGATACCGTTCCTCCTTGCCATCCACCACGGTGGTATTGATCTCCTGCATCAGCACATCTTTATCAATGGCGCGGACCACCACACCGTTTTCGTCCACGGTTTCCGTCACCGCATTGGGAAACAGTGCCGCCAGCTTCTTGAAATTCTCATCAGCCCTGTTCGGCGTCTGCATTTTCAGTTTGTCCATCTACTTCTTCCTCCACGTGAGAAAATAGTGCATTTAGTTCAGCAGCCATTTCAGCCGGAGTCATCAATGCGGTTGTTAATGCTTTTCTATCAGCAATAAGTGGGCTATATTCTGTAACTTGCTGTTTAGTCAAATTATGCCAGATTGGGAGAATAGTTTTTCCGTTGATAGTTTCCTTTTGAAATAGCCCATTCAACTCTGCTTTTGTCCAATATTTGTCTTCTCGTATATACTCAGGAGAAAGAACGACAATACCATATCGTGATTTACTCAATCCTTTGTCTATTTTTTCACGCATTGAGTCGCCCCATTTAAGTTTGTCTGTATCATACCAAACTTTAAGCCCAAGTTTACGCATTTCAGAAACAAGTTCATCAACAAATTCTTTTTTATCTTCCCATGCATGAGATACGAATACGTCATATTCCTCGTCCTTTTGATTTGCATTCCGGACCGGATTCGGAATCATTTGTTCGACAAGCTGCTTCTGAAGCTGATCGATACGTTCTTCATATTTTTTCATTGTTGTCATTGTTTGCTTTTCTGATTTCTTCTGCTCATCTTGTTGCGCTTTTTGCAACTTAATATATGCAGCCGCTCGTTTCTTTCTTCTGTCAGCAATTTTTGTAGATAAATCGGCACTTTCTTTTGACTTTCTCGCCACATCCTCTTCCCAAATAGAAACTTGTCTCAATTTGTTTTTGCATAATGCGGGAGACATGCTCCCTGTCATACGTTTATTCAGTGCGGTGATTTTGCCTTGCAAAGTAGCTATTACTATATCTTTTTCTGATTTCTTTTTTTCTAAACCAGCTATTTCTTGATCGAGCGAATTGACGTTTCGTTGATATTGAGTAACTGACATTACTTATTTCTAACCTCTCTTTAAGTGTATTACCTTTTGTGAGTTTACGCTTCAATGTTTGTCGATGCTAGCATACCCAGAGAGCAAGCTGGCTGTTCTCAGTAAAGATTCTTTTGTCTCCGCAGAAAATTCTAAATCTCCGATTGCAATATCTCGTCTATCCAACGTGTAGTCGTTCTCAAAAAGTGCGCTATATACCAATTTCAGTTTGCTTTCAATCGTAACTAATTTTTTTCCTTGTTGCTCTTCTCTCTTAGAATATGTTTCATTTCCATCAAGCAATCGGTCAAATATACGCGCATATACCGTCTTTGATACATCTAGTAATGGCGTATAATCTCGCCCTTCAACAAATTCTGTGTATTTGCTTGCATTCAGTACCTTTAATCCAATCATTATCGGCACAACGTAATACAAACAGAATTGTACTGCTTTTCCATCTGCGAAAGAAAAATGATAAGAACTGCTATGGGTAGGTTCATATGCTGCAATTTTGGTTAGACGCAAATATCTAGCTATCTCTCTTAACTCAAAATGGTATGTTTTTATTACAGCATCACAAACCATATCATAGTAATAATCCCTATCAAAGAAGCCCAGGCTCTGATAATACTTTTGCATATTAGGTGCCGGAAGAGATATTCTCAAATCAAAGAATCTATCCAAATACCTTGAACCATTAAATCCTTCCCCATAGTAGTTTCTGATTGTGTACTGTAGCTCATCAACATTAACTGAAAACACAAAAGTAATTTTGTCGTCTACAAAGTAATGCTTTATTCTTTCCAGAAGTTTTACTGCATAGCTTGGTTTACAACGGTCAAGTTCATCAATAAATATCACTAATCGATTTCCTTTTTCTGGCAGCAAAGATTCGAGAAACTCATGTACTTTCTCTTCCACAGCTTTATCTTGTTTTAACTTATCCAGAGCGTTTTCTCCCTTAAGGCCTTCAATCAATTGTGTCCATTCTCTCCCCGAGAATACTTCCAAGATACCCGCCGCCACCTTCAAGCAAGATGTATCCTTGAAAGAGAAGTCACTCTCTGTGCTATGTAAAATCGTATAGACTAGCGAGAGGATTGGATCATCATCATTATCATTTTCCCATGCATCATAATAAACACAAACCTCTGGTTGGAGTTCAGGCGCCGAATTCCGATAAAAAGAAGCACGCAAATTTTTAATCTTCTTTCTATCTTCTTCGCAAGTATTAGAAAGAAAATCGTTGTGGGCATCCAACACCATTTTTGCCTGTTTTACAAAAAAAGTTTTGCCGCTTCCCCACTTACCCTCAAGAGCAATCGAACAATTATCCTCAGCGTTATCCAAGATGTCAATAAAGTGAAACACGTCACTATTGCGACCGATTGTATCGTTGGTAAAAGTATTCAGCAGGTTTTCATATGTTGGTTGTAAATCATATGCCTTCATTTACATTCACCAACTTTCTTCTAATTTCATTTATCTTTTGTGCAATCTCAAACTTCTTCTTCGGTTGCTTCTCTGCCCAGGCCAGTTTTTCCAGCCGAGCGATTTCTTTTTCCAGCTTGGCACGCTGTTCATCTATGGCAATTTGATGGTCCAGGGTATTGCCAGTCTGCATCCGGATATTGCCCACCTGAACAATCACGTTTTCCCAAACAGCATCCATGGTCAGCCCTTTTATTGTCAGAGTCAGGTCCGCCGGGTCACGCCAAGGTGTTTGCAGCAGTCTGGTGTGATATACGGCCATCTTAGCCTGTCCATCGTATTCCAGCAAGAGCACCATATTCTGCGGTATGAGTTTAGACAGTGTAATCAAAGTTTTTTCGCTGAACTCTTTACGTTTGAGCATCACTTGCAGCACAAAGAAAGCCTGTACCGATTCTCCGGGAGTTAGGTTCAGTTTGGCAGCGGAAACCTCGTTTACAATCACAATACGGGAAATATCCGCGTCAATTTTGGCCTTCTCTGCCGCATTCATCTGAAACTTGGTGTAGATAGCGGTTTTAGGTAACGGCTTATTCAATTCCGTAGATTTTGGCAATCCCAGCATGATTTCACCTTCCAAATCATTAGAAACGGACAACTTCACAGGGAATGCCCTGTGCCTTTGCACATTCAATCATGTTCTTGGCTCCGGCAGACTGTCCATCCCAGAACACAATGGCGGCATCCGCAATCTCTGCCATCTGCGCATTGCGTTTCACAGCGGCAGCCCGGCCAAAGTAATGCCAGTTGGCCGGGTACTCCTCCAACTGATATCCATGCTGACGGGCATAGCGCTCCCCCAATCTGTCAGCCCCTCTGGCTGTGCCGCTCACAATGGACACAGGGCGTTTGGGCGATAACCTCTTGAGGTATTCGTCCACGGCCTTTGTCAATCCCGGATAATCCTTAAAATCACGGCTTCCGGCAATCACAAGGCGGAACACATCTTTCTTTGCCTTCTTGGATGGTTCGTCCCGAATCACCAGGAAGCAAATCAGTTCAAAATCATCCAGCCCCTTGATTTCATTGGCCAAGAAGCTCATCTGGTCACCACCCAGAAAGCTGCTGATATCGCTTTCCTCCTTGACCTCAATAATGGAAGAAATAGCTTCACCCAAAAGGCGGGAAAAGGCATCCATCTTTTTGCCGTCATTGGTTTCCTTGTTGAAGGCCCGGTACAGCTCGGGAATGGGCTGGGTCTTTCCTTTGCAAAGATATCGCATCTTATCCAGCATCTGCTTGGGCGAAAGGTGGTCACAGACGATATCTCCATCTTTACTGATGTAAACCATGTAGAACGGATGCAGGCGATTCTGGTTGTCGATGTTCACACTGCCGGAACGGTTCTTCAGCACATAAATCACGCCTGCAGGCATGTCGGGAGCGGATGCCGTCACCGAGTGCAGCCCATAGGGCGCGTGTTCGATATCCGGGTGGTCCTTCATGTAATCCAGCAGGTCAAGACGGAACTCGTTGAGGCCTAGGTCCATGATGGAAATGCCACTGGACATTTCCTCGATATCTACCACTTCTTCCTGTAGGCGACGGAGCTGGGCTTTGCGGTATTCCAGGTCGGTCTTCTCTTCCTCACTGAGGATGTTATCGTCGCCGGTCGCGGTCATATCCACAATCTTCATGCGGGTCTCGACCTTGGCTTTCAGGTCGATATACTCGTCCAGCGTCACATCTGGCCAGAAGTTTACAAGCTGAATGCGGGCATTTTTGCTGCCAATGCGGTCGATACGGCCAAACCGTTGGATGATACGCACTGGGTTCCAATGGATATCATAGTTGATGAGATAGTCGCAATCCTGCAGGTTCTGGCCTTCCGAAATGCAGTCCGTTGCAATCAGGATATCAATGATCCTGGTGTCACCAGGCATTAGCAATTCCTTATCCTTGGATATGGGAGAGAAGCAGGTCAAAACGGTATTCAAATCGCTGCGCAGACCAGGCACAGTGGTTCGACCATCCACGTTACCGGAAATCATGGCGGTGTTTAGGCCAAAGTTTTCCAGCATATAGGGGCTCACATTGTTGTACAGATACTCTGCCGTATCCGCAAAGGCCGTGAAGATGATGACCTTCCGGTTGCCCGGATTGATGGGATGCTCTACCTTGTTCTTCAGCACTTCCAGCAGCTTTTGCAGCTTGCAGTCATATTCCGGCGTAATGTCTCCCACCATGAAAATGAGCAATTCCAGGGTTTCCTTGTCCTTGGCAAGGCTTCTCCGCCAGGAAACGTAGTCCATGTCACCGATCTCAATTTTGACTTTGCGGCCAATGGTGAAGATATCACCTTCACTTTGGTCATCGGCATCCAGCTGGTCCAGGTTGCTGATGTCAGTCAGGTTCAGTGTGGTGGAGGCCGACTTGTTATAAGCATCGATACTCTGGATGGTATCATCAATCAGTTTGCAGATGCGCTGGAGAGTTAGATTGAAGGAATAGACCGAGCTCTCCATACGTTTCATCAGGTTGATTGCCATCAGGCGGCGAATGCCTTGCTCTCGGCTTGCCTGTGTAAATCCAACATTTACCTTGTTGTCCTGATACAATTCCGCGTATTTCCCAAGTTTGCTGCTCTGGATATAGTGACTGGGTGTATAGATGCTCAGGTCCAGTTGCATCAGCAACGCAAAGATTTCATTGTAATTAATTGCCTGCTTCAAATTGGTCAGCGGCGGCCGCAGCGAAATTGGCTTCAGGCGCGTTGGGAATGTGCCGATTGCACTGGTATCGTAGTACTTCTGGATGTGCTTACGGGAGCGGGCAATGGTGACCGAGTCCAGTAACTCAAAGAAATCAAAGTCCAGCATCTTCAGCAGGTTTTCGGTTGTACGCTCTGCGGCCGGCCACTTGCTCCAGGTATTAAACGCCTGCTGTGCATTTCTGAAAATGTCATCAATGCTGCGGGTAGTGTTCAGCTTTTCATCAAGAGTGGCAATATCCCCCTCATAGGCAAGGGCAAGCTGGTTCTTCAAGTCGTTAAAGCGGTTATTCACCGGCGTGGCAGACAACATCAGGACCTTGGTCTTGACGCCAGGGCGAATCACTTTGTTCATAAGTCTCAAATAGCGGTTTTCTTTTTCGTCATCCTCGCCGGACAGTCTACCACCATTGCGGAAGTTGTGGGACTCATCGATCACAACCAGGTCATAGTTGCCCCAATTCAAGCGGTCCAAGTCCAAGCCATTGGATGACCCATGTGCACGACTCAGGTCGGTATGGAACAACACATCATACCGAAGCCGGTCAGCAGCAATCGGGTTATTGACATAGTTATCCTTATATGTATTCCAGTTGTTGGCCAGCTTTTTGGGGCAAAGCACCAGTACAGACTTATTGCGGTTTTCATAATACTTAATCACAGCCAAAGCAGTGAAGGTTTTGCCCAGGCCCACGCTATCCGCCAAGATGCATCCGTTGTACTTTTCCAGCTTATTGATGATGGCAAGCGCAGCATCCCTCTGGAAGTTGTACAGCATCCCCCAGATTTTGCTCTGCTTAAAGCCAGTGGCTTCATTTGGCAGCACATCTTCTGAGATATCTTCCAAAAATTCATTGAAGATATTGTACAGGGTTACGAAGTAGATAAAATCCGGCGGATTCTCTGCATAGGCAGCAGAAATGTTTTCAATCACTTCATCAGTAACATCCTGCAGCTTTTTCTCATCCTGCCAAAGGCTGTCAAACAGCTCCATGTAGGCAGTCGAGAACGGAGCTTCCGTCTTCTGTACCATGTTATAGGCATAGTTGCCTCGCTCACAGCCAAGGTCTACCGTTGTGAACCCGTTAACCGGCATATAGTTTTTATCATCAAGGTTGATGAAACCGAGCATATTTTCATTGGTGACATTGGATTTGAATGTGACCTTCTGGCGAATCCAGTCTGCGCATTCCTTTGCGATGGACTTCTGGGTCAACTCATTGCGAAGCTTGATTTCAAATTCTGTACCGTAAAGGCTGCGTTCCCGATTGAGACGTGGAATATAGAATTCACGCTTTTCCTTTTTGGCTTTTTCCGTAGTGAACGTGGGAGATGTAAAGATAAAACGGAGCTCGTCGATTCCTTGTAGTTCAGATTTCAATTCTTGAAAGGCATAGATAGAGAAACATGCCGCAGCAATGGATAAACGGCTGCCTTTTTTTATCTCAACTGCCAAGTCATCCCGCAGTGTTTTTGTTACGTTATTGATGAGTTCCATTCCCTACATCGACTCCCAACGTCCGACTTACTGAATATGGTTGTTAACCTCTTCTATAATGAGAACACGCACACTTAAGTTTCTATCTGTCCTCTTTTCAAGTCCTCTTCTATTAAATCCACAATATAGCTATTCACGCTCTTGTTCAATTCTTCTGCACGCTTTTGAATGATTTCTTTTTGTCCTTTCTTGACGCGAAGACGAACATCATCATAAGCCTTTTTGGAATAGCGATTTACAGCTTGCCCGCCGGCTTTTGTATATGGCATAGCACACCCTCCACTTTTTACAAATTATACTTAATTTTAAGTATATCATACTTGACTATTGGTACCAATAGTCAAAATAGACAAAATGCAATATATTGGTACCAATATATTCGGAGGATTGCCCATGGAATATATTGGTACCAATATGGTATAATTTAGGTGTCGAAAGGAAATCAACCATTTCCGATAACGAAAAAAGGAGGACCAAATAATGATTATTAAGCGTAACCAAATGAATTCCTTTATCTACTGCACGGATAATATCCCGGACCATCGCAGCCGCCGGTATGGATGTTGTGCCAGCCAAATGACTGTAAGAAAGCTTCTCATCTGCAAAACAAAAATGCCGCATCTGAGCTGCAACTCAGACACGGCAAGCGCAAAATGAACCGCTGTTAGACAATCCAATCTGCTCTTTCATCATACCATGACGGCCTGAGCAAAGCAAGCCGATAAAGAGCAGTTCTCGAAATGCATTCACACAAGCTTGTAAGGAGAACTGACATGAAAAAGGAAATTTCGTTTGAAAAGAACTTCCTCACCGTGGCCGATGTGAAAAGCTACCTGTGCATCAGTACCACTGCAGCGTATGAACTTACGCATCGCAAAGACTTCCCGGTCTGCAGGCTGGGGTCATCCATCCGTATCCCCACACAGCTGTTTCTGGCCTGGGTGGAAAAACACACCCGCATTCCGGCAGATTTGGCTCCTGTTCAAAAGGAGGTGACCCTCCATGTCGGGTAAGCGAGGAAAAGGCGAAGGTTCTGTTCACAAGCTGTCCAGCGGGAGCTGGCAGAGCCAGATAATGGATGGATATACGGATGAAGGCAAGCGCCACATTGTCAGTTTCACGGCCCCCACGCGGGCTGAAGCGTTGGATAAAATGAGGGAGTATCTATTGCATAAGGCTGATACCCCACCCGAAGAGGTATCCAATACGCCCTTGTTTTCTGACTATGCTCAGAACTGGTACATTTCTTATCGCACACAGGTAGAGGAATCGACCTATTCCGGCTATCGCTACACTCTGAAAATGTTAAACGCCGCCTTTGGTTCCCTGCTCCTGTCCGATATCAAAGTGGTCCAGATAAACCAATTTATCAATGACTTAGCAGCCAAGGGATACTCTTCTTCCCAAATCAACAAATGCCGCTCCATGCTCATTCAAATCCTTGATGTAGCCGAAGCCGATGATTTGGTTGCCAAAAACTATGCCCGCCGGGCCTTCCGCACAACGAAGCAGCTAAGCAAAGAGAAAAAGACTCACACCAAAGACGCATTCTCTGTGGAGGAAACCGAACGTCTTCTTGCTGATTTACCGAATGACCTGATGGGTAACAGTATTCGCCTGATGCTTATCACTGGCCTTCGTTTGCAAGAACTGCTGGCTTTGACACCCAAGGATATCGCCGAAGATGGCAGCTGGGTTCGTGTAGATAAGGCCGTGAAGATGGTTGACGGTGTCCCCAAACTTGGAGATCCCAAAAGTTATACCAGCCGGCGCGTTATCACCATCGCTCCAAAATATCGTTCTATTCCCTGCTGGTTACGAGAAAACGGCGGTCAAGCCTTTCTTTGGTGTGCTCCCCGGCACGAAAGCCTCCTCTACAGCACTGGAACGGTGCGCCGAAAATACTATCGCCTGCTGGAAAAATACCCGGACGTGCGCCGTCTGTCGCCTCACTGCTGCCGTCACACCTATGTTACGCTACTTCAACGTCAGGGAGTTCCCATGGAAACCATCGCTCGCCTGACCGGCCATACCGATATCAAAACTACCGAAAACTATCTGCATATCTCCGACAGCACGCTTGCAAATGCAGTAACAGCGTTGGAGAGCCTGATTTAATCATCGAAAGAGGTACTTTCTATGGAACAGGAATACAAAATCTCTATCAATATCACTCCTAAGGCCTTTGAAGGCCTTGCACGGCAGGGAATGCTCTGCCATCAGGGCATTTGCGAATTGTGCGATGACGCTCTTGCGGCTGCGCTTCCCGGTGAAAAAGCCCGCGTTTGCGTGGCACTGGCTGTAGATACAGACAAACATTTTCTTCAGCTTGCTGTAGCTGACTGGGGATGTGGGATGGAACTTTCCGCCCTTACGAATGCCTTACAGCTCGGAAGCGCCCCTCTGGGCAACAACCGATTAAACGAGCATGGATATGGCCTCAACAATGCACTGGCCTGTCTGTCCGGCGGTACTGGAGACTGGTGTATTTACACCCGAAATGTACCCGGCCCCTATTTCAAGGTCAGCGGTCCCTTTGACCTGGAAATGACGGTAAAGATGACTGATGCTATTGACCTTCCTAAATCTTTGAATCTGCAGTGGTCCGAGCCCTCTACGGTCATTTATGTTCGGGTACCGATGACCATCGCCCGCACATTACAACGGCAGGGCAACCGAAAGCTTAGCGATTTGGCTACGCTTCGAATGTGGCTGATTGAACATCTAGGAGTGGCCTATCGGGGTTATCTTGAGTTGGACGCGGTCACCCTGGAGCCCAGCGCCAAAATTGCGGTAACCGTGGGTCAAAGCAGTTTGCTTGTTCCACCCATTCCCGTCCCCATGATGCTGGCCCGAACAGAAAAGCTGGAAGTTGAGCTGGGCGGAAAGGTTGTACCTCTGACTTACATCCACGGCGTTTTGGATAAAACCAAACGTGAGCATCTGGTACAGGGGTGCAAAACACGGTATTACTATCAGTGCAGCCAGCCTACACAGGGTATCGATATTCGACTTGGCAAACGAGTCATTGCCACCGCTCAACTGGGAGAAGTCTGGCATCGTGAAGACGGAAGTCCCATTTGCCGCCACAACAGCTACAATGACTTTGTGGGTGAGTTGATTCTTCCGGACCTTCCACGGGGGATTCTCGCCACCCTCACCAACAAAACCGGCATTGACCGCAATTCGCCGGACTGGGCCGTGGTTTTTGAAGCCTTGGCAGAGTTTCCTCCACAGAAAAATTCTGTCACTCTCGGGGAAGATGCTTTGAAAAAGAAGTGGATGAAAATTCTCAAAGCCGCCAACCCGGAGGATGATGTAACCAGTGAAATTTCCGTCTGGCCTACCGGAACCCTTGTAGATGTGGTGGACAAAGGCGCCAACGGTAAATACGACATCTACGAGCTGAAAACACGCAAGGCGGAACCACAGGATTTATATCAGTTGAAGATGTACTGGGATGGACTGGTGTTGGAGGGGGTCCAACCAACCCATGGAGTTCTTCTGACGCCAAAGTACAACGATTCGATTCAGGAAATGGTTGAGCTGATGAACAAACTGCCTGCTCCTTACATGCCCGGCGGGGCTCCCAGCCAGCCTTATCATTTCCTGTTAGCAACACATCAGGAAAAAGCTCTTGCGATGGAAGGAGGTGAAGCACAGTGATTCTGGATTCTATCTATAATGGGACATTTCGCCCTGGCGAAACAGGAGCAATGGACCACGAAGAGTATCGGCAAGCCATGCGCGAAGTTGGTCTTTTTCAATCCCAATTGATGGAAAACATTGATAAAGAAGATTGTTTGCTTTTGGAAGAACTGATTAAAATCATGCAATGCGCGCAGGATATTGCCCGTGCCAGCAGTTTTCAATACGGATTTTCTGCAGGACTTTTGCTGACACAGGAAGCTCAAACGATTGTCCGGGCGAAAGACGTTTCCGAATATTCTTAACACAAGTAGTTTCATCACCAAACATCAAAAACAACGAGCCGCGTTTCTTCACGATGGCTCGTTGTTTTTTTGATTCAATCAGCAAACGCCTTTAATTGAAGAAAATCAGGAAGAGGAGTTGCAAAAAAACGAGAAGAGAACTTGCAGAAAATCGTGAAGAGGAGTTGCACCGAATGTGTGACGCAAAGTGATTATATTGAGAATGTCGGAAGAAAAAGCACCGATAATTTTAAACGAAAGGAGGGAATTATCGTGTCTAGCTCGAAGAATGACTTCGACATTGCTTGCGGACGTGGTAGGTTAAACTATCATCCTAAAAAGAGCCAATATGAAGCGATTTACAAACTGATCAATCCGATAACTGGAAAGCCCTATACCTATATTCAGATCAATGACACTCTTTTACAAAGGCAGAAAGAATATCCATTGCTAAATTCTTTGATAGAGCCATGGCTTAAAGAACTGCATCCGAAGGTGCTGGAACATCCACACACAGTTTATGCCTTATATTGTAAAGGTCGAGACAAAGCCACAGCAAAAAAAGACCTGGAAAAGAAGCACTATGCAAAGCTGGAATCTTTAGCAAAATTGCTTTTTCGTCCAACTTACTGTCAAAACCTGAAATATGGTGATTTGACTATTGCCGATTTTGTTTTTTATCAACAAGACGCTCTTTTTGTCAAAGAACTTCCAGATACCCGCAAGCGCATGTTGGGCTCCTTGAAAAACACCATTATGCCGGTGATAGGAGGATATCATCTAAAAGACTTTGACACGTCCCGTCAAGAAAAGGCTTTACGTACCATTAACCGCAATCTACGCAAATCAGGTGCAAGGTTATCCCGGTGCGGGTACGTTAAGCGTGCTTATCTTGGATTATTGCAAAGCATTGAAAGCAGCGGTTGGACAGGCTGTACACCTGGCATGCGGCTCGTTCATATAATCGGATCAGCACGAGAAGCAAACTATCAGATTCTAAAAAGTGCTCGGGTATGCCACCTGGATGAAGATCAGCGTAGAGCTTTCTTCGATTTGTTAAATCATGATCATCTTTACGAATTGTTTTTGGTCAGCCTCATATATTCCGGACTAGCCCCTTCGGAAATAGCAGCTGCCCGTTATGGCGACTTCAATGTGCTCGTTCTGTCTAACAACTGCCGTTGCTACACCTTGCTGGTAACTCAACGAGTAAGGAAACTTCATCATCGTTTTTCTACTCTAAGTGCTACTAATCAAGACTATCCCATAGAAAAGCTTAGAAAGATTGTACTGCCACCTTGGGCAGGAGAAATACTTAATCGGCGCTTGAACCAGATTCGCGCCAGTGGTATTGAAGACAATCAAATCCGCGAAATGCGACTGTCATCAATAGAACCAGGTGATGCTATTGTTGGCCCAGATGAAATTGCCAGCCGCTTAAACCCCTTACTTCATGAAGCAGGAATAAAAGACACAAGTGTTATCCGCACGGATAAAAAAGGATATTCTTACAGTGATACAATCCGTGCAGATGTTGGATTGCTGCAAAGAGATGCTAGGTATTTAGCTCAATATTGTGGTGCCAATCAAGCTATGATGCACGCTACATTTGGCGACCCATGGACAGAAACTGATGAGCAGTCTTATCTCGACCTGTTGAGCGATGCATATGCCGTTACACGTTATTTACATCTTCGTCGATACAACCCGTTTCCATCTAATTCATGGCCGGAATTAGCAGACAATTCTTTGTCCGGCTTTTCCGATGGACCAGCTACGTACCACCTGAAACTTACGAACGAGACAGATGATACTGTTACTCTAACTCTCACATCCGACTATGCTATAAAGGCATACTGGGAACTTTTTTGAAAGGAGGTGATTTATTTATGAAGAACTGCAAAGAGTCTTTACACGATTTTGAATATCAAGGAGTAAGTTTCCATATTCTTTACATTTATCCCAGCAACATAAAAAACACCGACACTCCATGCCTTGGACGCATTAATCCCATAGACCCCGCAACCGCAAAAGCCTATACAAAACAACAAATATATGGCAACAAGAGTGACGCTCCGTTGAACTTCCAAGTGCGCGGGAAAGATAAATTAGATATTTGGAACCACAAAAAGAACCTCGCGGCTGCATCCATTATTGCATTAATGAAGCAGAACGGGTTGATACAAAGTGAAAGCACTACTGATCTAAACAATGACTATATCAATGCTGATTTATCGGTATTGGCTAAGAATTTTCAAGGAATGTTTTTTATGCTGCACCGCTCCGAATGGGGGCTTCGTACAATGGCAGAATACACTCGTCAGTATGAAGTCCTGGTGGCAGAGTTAAGCGGAATTCAAGCGAATTTGCTTGACGGCGAAAAGTACAGAGACTTACAAGAAACAATTTGTTACAATGCCCTGAAGACAGCGAGAAAGGTCGATAACTGGAGCTATGGCGATGAACCACCTGCTTCCGCCCGAAAACGATTGTCTCTTTTGTATGAATTGATTCAGGATCTCAAGCAAGTAGAGGGAGTTTCTATTCCGGTAATTCCAACACGCTATAACAGTAAGCCATCTAGGCAGCAGCTCCTGCTCGACCGCATTGATAGTGCTCGTAGTCTTCCCTATGATTTTCTACACACTGCATGCGTTACCGGAGCAATTCAGGGACAACTTGGCATTTTAGCCGATGGCGGACTCCGAATCAGTGAACTGGCCGGTTTGTTGTTTTCCTGTCTGCACGCAATAGATACTTCTCAAGGTACCCTGTATTATATTGAAATAAACGGTCAGCTCACACCTTCAGGGAAGCGTACCGAAATCACCAAAACTGCTGCTTCTTATCGTATAGTTCCTCTTTCGCCCGAATTGGGAGAGGAGTTAAACCGTCAACGTCAACAGTTAGAAGAACAGCTTGGTGACCTTGCATTTCGCCTTATGTGTGGCCAGGCTTCCTGCGATGAATATATCGATACTCCAGCACAGGCTGCAGCATGGCAGAAAAAAGTAGGTGAACAGATTCCTGAATTATTGAGATCTACTAGTCTTATAGACGCAATGGTTTCCGAGCGCGCTTACGTTTTTAATTTAGATGTCCAAAACAAATACCTGTTTTCAATGATCACATGTCACGCCTTGCGTCGCAACTACTGTACCTGGCTCTACTGTTATAGTGGTCTTTGCACTTCGGAAATCTACCGCCTTATGGGCCATTCAGACAAGACACATCCTAAAAGTTCATCGGAAGGTCTCACCGATACCGATTTGCGCCGCATTTGCCTTCAAAATTATGTAAGCCATACACTCTATCATACACCTGGCTCTTTAACGTATTCATTAAGCAGCACGATTCGTTCCACGGAAGTACCTGCTTGCAACGTTAATCTTATACTACCTCCAAAGGCAACTATCAATTTGATTTTAGAGGACACCGAACCAGCTAATAAAATTCACTACTCCGCAGAAGGTATTTTGGTTGAAGATGCTCACCAGGAAAAAACACGGAATCCCCAGTATGATTATAGTCTATTGGCTTCCGATGAAGTCTGGTCTATAAAAGACAAACATAAACTCTTGGACTAAACAGGCAACCTCAATTTGATCTCATAAGCCTAACATTAGTACTCATCCTTTTAACTATTTCGATGTGCACCTTCTTCACAACGCCAAAGAAGGTTATCTGTAACAATCTCTACCTGAAACGTCAGAAAAAATAAAACGTCATGCCCCGCGATTTGGCCGTCTTTCCAAATCAGCGGGGCATGATTTTTATCCAGTTCTATTTACGATAATTCCATTGTGCATTATACACATAATTTGACATCAAAATTTTCCGTTTTGACTGCGACACTTTTAGAAGCTAAAAGCTACAATTATATATCTTTGATGCAAAAACGGCATTACCAATACCAGGCTGGTTTTCGTCATTCATTACGGATTCATTACGGACGTGCTGGAGACCACTTCCGGTTGAATGTCCATATGTCCGCTTTATGGGGCCGAACATAGCAAAAGAACCGTGAAACTTACGTTCCACGGTCCTTTTTAAGGGCTGATTGCCGGCCCTTGTTTGGTCCGAGTGGCGAGAGTCGAACTCACGGCCTCTTGAACCCCATTCAAGCGCGCTACCAAACTGCGCTACACCCGGTTAAGTTCGAGCCGCTGTAATCAGCGTAATTTATTATAGCATTAATCCCGTAATTGTCAAGGCTTTTTCAAAAGTTTTTTGAAAAAATTTGAGGCAAAAAGTCATTTTTCTGTAATTTGTCTTATTATCGCCGTTTTTTCGATTTCTAGAAAATTGTTGTCCAGACAACAGCTTATACTCCCTTTCTCCGCTATAATACACACATATCAAAAACAAGGAGCTTCACTATGATTCGGAAAATCATTCACATTGACCAGGAAAAGTGCAACGGGTGCGGGCTTTGCGTCAATGCCTGCCACGAGGGCGCCATCGGACTAAAAGACGGCAAGGCTTACCTGATGCGGGATGACTATTGTGATGGCCTGGGAGATTGCCTTCCCACCTGCCCCACTGGTGCCATCTCCTTCGTGGAGCGAGAAGCCGCCGCATACGATGAAGCAGCCGTCCTGGAAGCCAAGCAGCAAAAGCAAAACGCATGCAGTGTGCAGCACAGCGGATGTCCCGGCAGCCGGATGAAACAGATTGCCCGTGATCCGGCCCCCATTTCTCAGTACTCTGCTTCCCAGTTGTCTCAGTGGCCCGTCCAGATTAAACTGGTTCCGGTCAACGCCCCCTACTTTGCCAACGCCAACTTGCTGATCACTGCCGATTGCACCGCCTATGCCTACGGCAACTTCCACAACGACTTCATCCAGGGGCGTGTCACACTGATCGGATGCCCCAAGTTGGACGAAGGAGATTATACCGAAAAACTTACCGCCATTCTTTCCCAGAACAGCATCAAAAGCCTTACTATTGTCAGGATGGAAGTTCCCTGCTGCGGTGGCATAGAGCGTGCAGCCGTAACCGCCTTGCAGCGCAGTGGGAAGTTTATCCCCTGGCAGGTGGTTACCATCTCCACCGATGGTCGAATCCTGCGTTAATTCTTACTGTTAGCCTTTCTCTATCAATTCCTTGGTTTCCATTAACATTACCCCATAAAAGCCGGAGCCGGATTCCCACATTTGGAATCCAGCTCCGGCTTTACTTCTATGCTTACCAATACAGGCGATTCAGGCCAGGATACAGGTCACCGGCGAGAAGCCCAGATCAGGTATTTGAGATTCGTGCTCAGATAGCGTTTGAACAGTCTTTTGGGGTCCTGCAACAGGCGGTACAGCCACTCCAGATTGTGTTTTTGCATCCACATGGGGGCACGCTTGATGTTGCCTGCCTCGTAATCGAAGGCCGCTCCCACCCCTACCATCAGGGCGTGGACACGTTTTTCATGGGCAGCCATCCAGCGTTCCTGTTTGGGAGCTCCCAGGCCGACCCAGACAAAATCCGGTTTTGCCGCATTGATTTCGGCAACAATCTGAGCGTCTTCCCGCGGTGTCAGCTCCCGGAACGGTGGAGACATCATCCCCGCAATCTGAACCCCAGGATACTGTTCTTCCAGCTTTTGACGCATCAGGGAGAGGGTTTCCTCGGTGGAGCCGTAGAAATAGTGGCGCCATCCCTTTTCGGCGCTGATCGCCAGGATTTGCTTCATCAGGTCCGGCCCCGTCACCCGTTGGGCCTCGGCATAGCCATGGCTGCGGCTATACTGAGAAAGCGGCCCGCCATCCGGCAACGCAATCACTGCGTTGTTCTGGATCTTGCGATAGCTGGCATCTTCATGCGCTGTCACAGTGGTATGAACATTTGCCACACAAATGTATTTTCCCCGCCACTCTTCCAGCTTGGTCTCAATCATCTTGACGGTACGATCCATATCGGTCACACCGATGTTCACACCCATAATATTACAGGTATCCCGCAAGCTGACCGAGACAAGGGATAGCCCATTCAGCACAGCAACATCGTCCCGCAGCGAAAGAAAATCATTATAAACCGGCACAACCCGCACCCGGATGCGATAGGTATCCCCGACGGCCACAATCCTGCGCATCCGCTCCACTTGCTGGACATCTTCTGCCACAACAATCTGGTCAACCTTCTGCTCCTCCAGTACAGTGTGGAACCTGTCATAGCCCCCCAAATACCCCGGAAGATCTTTGGCCGGGTTTTCGGCGATATAACCGATTAATTTCATTCCGCGCTTTTCATCATGAAAGTTCTCCCGATAAAAGCGATGTGCCAGTTCTCCGCTGCCCACCAGCAAAATGTGGGAGGCCAGATTGTGCTTTTTGGCGTATGCAGTGATCGCACGATCCAGCACAATCCGTTTGGCAGCCACCGCTGTGACACTGAACAGATAAAAATATCCCAACAGCAAACGGGAAAATTGATCCAGCCGAAACACATAAAGGAAGGTCGCCATCACCGCAAACCCGATCAAATTGGTGACAGCAATTTTAACCAGCATCTTGGCCATACTGCGCACATGAAGGCTGCGGTAGCTGCCCTCTACCGCATAGCCGCCAACCATCACAAAGGCGTACAAAACCGCCAAAGGAAAAAAGCGCCGGATATCCTGCATATAAAAAGTGCTGCCAAAGGGCAAAGCAATGCGCAAAAGCCCGGAAATCCAAAAGACCAGCAAAATCAAAAAGAAATCCAGTGCTGCGTTGCCTGCGCGCAAAAGTTTGGAATTGTGATCGTGCATTCCGTACACTCCTGTATTCAGTTCCGATTGCAAAGGCGTCTTTGCCTTTTTATATTATATGAAGTCATTATCTATTATAGCACAGCATTTGTAAATTTCCACTTTTCGATATATTTCCTTGGTTTTAACGACTGTCGATTTCAAAAACCTTGTCCTGACACAGCAGGTTTGCTATACTTGTGATATGGATTACAACACATTCAAAACCCAATATGGTCTCCGTCTGGACCCCCAACAGGAGGCAGCTGTTCGCAGCACCGGAATGCCGGTGCTGCTTTTGGCGGTACCCGGAAGTGGTAAAACCACTGCGCTGATCGCACGTCTCGGATATCTGATTGCCTGCTGTGGGGTTTCCCCGTCTCAGATTCTGACCATGACCTACACGGTATCCGCCACCGCAGATATGCGCCAGCGCTTTGCCGCCTGCTTTGGGGTTCAACCTGCCCGGCAGATTGCTTTTCGCACCATCAATGGAGTCTGTGCCTGGATTTTAAGGCTGTATGAGCAGCGAACCGGCAGGAAGGTGTTTACCCTGGTCAGCGACGAAAGCCAGCTCAACGCCATTGTGGGTGAGCTCTACCGCAAACAATTCGAGGAGTTTGCCACAGAAAGTGATTTGCGCTCGCTTCGCACCCAGATCACCTACATCAAAAACCGGATGCTGCGGGATGAGGAGTTGGATGACCTGCAGCTGGACGGCGGATTGCCAGTGGCTCCCCTTTACCGAGCTTACTGCCAAACGCTGCGAGCCCGTCGGCTGATGGATTTTGATGACCAGCTGGTCTATGCACTGCAGATTTTGCACCGTTGTCCCGATATTCTGGCGGATCTGCGCCGCAGATTTCAGGTGCTTTGTGTGGATGAGGCCCAGGACACCTCCCTGATCCAGCACCGGATCATCCGGCTGCTGGCCGGGGATGGCCGGGGCCTGTTCATGGTGGGCGACGAGGACCAGAGCATTTATGGATTCCGGGCGGCCTGTCCCGAGGCCCTGATGGAATTTGAGGCCACCTATCCCGGTGCGCGGGTTCTCTTTTTGGAACGGAACTACCGCAGCACCCCACAGATTGTGGATGTGGCCAACCGGTTTATCCAGCACAACACCGCCCGCCGCCCCAAACGGATGGTGGCCGTTTCCCCTGCCGGATCGCCGGTCCGGGTACACCACTGCCGCAGCCGGGAGGATCAGTATCAGGCGCTTGCCACGCTGGGCAGGGAGATGGCCGAGGGAAAATACCGAGGTACCGTTGCGGTGTTGTACCGGGACAATGACACAGCACTGCCCTTGATCGATCTGCTGGAACGGCAGAATATCCCCTACCGTACCCGGCAGATGGAGGGGGCATTTTTCACCAGCCGGATTGTGCGGGATGTGCTGGACATTCTTACCCTTGCCAACAATCCCAAGGACACCGATACTTTTCTGCGCATCTATTACAAGTTCAACATTCCCATTGCCCGCCTCCATGCCCAGAATGCGGTCAACCAGGCCCATCAGGCTGGCAGCGATGTCTGGACAGCCCTGCGGCATCAGGAGCTCAGCCGGCGGGCTGACGGGCAGGTACAGTCCCTTGTCTCCCACCTGCGTCTTTTGCGCCATGACAGCGCCTCCCGGGCTCTGGAGCGCATTGTCCAGGAGATGGGGTATGGCGAATACCTGGACCGCAATTATCTGGACCGCGGCCGTTTAACCATCCTGCAGATGCTGGTGCAATCGGTTCCCACGGTGGGAGCCTTGCCCGCCCGGCTGCAATCCTTGCAGCAGCTGGTCCGGGAGGGGGCCGGCAATCCCGAAAGCCGTTTTATCCTCTCCACCATCCATTCCAGCAAAGGGCTGGAGTACGACCGGGTGGTGCTGGCAGACGTGGCAGACGGGATTTTGCCCAAACTTCCGGTGGAGGGTTCGATGGCTACCCCGGAAGAGATGGCGGCGCTGGAAGAGGAGCGCCGGCTTTTCTATGTGGGTATCACCCGTGCCCGGAAAGAACTGACCCTGATCCGATTTGACCGGTTCGATCTGCACTCCAGTTTTCTCGATCTTCTCTTTCCTTCTCAAAAGCCCGTACCGCCCAAGGCGCCGGGGCCGTCTTCCTTTTTACCAAAATTCAGTCTGCCTGCCGGTTATACTGCACCCAAAAGACGGGATCCCAAAATGGAGGTACTGGCCAAGGAGTTTTACGTCAACACCCCGGTCCGGCACAGACAATTTGGCCACGGCATCATTGTGGATCGGGAGGAAGATACCGTCGTCATCCGGTTTGATTCCGGGGAGAAAAAACGCTTTAACCTTTCCAGCGCTTTGCGGGTCAAAGCGTTGGAGCTTGCCTGAAACAAAGGAGCAAAATGATGCAATATCGCAACGATAAAAATGGACAGCCTATCTCCCTGCTTGGATACGGCTGTATGCGCTTTACCAAAAAGAACGGCCTGATCGATCTGGACAAAGCCGAATCCGAAGTCATGGCCGCCGTCCGGGCCGGGGTCAATTATTTTGATACCGCTTACATTTATCCCGGCAGCGAAACGGCTCTGGGCAAGATTTTGGCGCGCAATCACTGCCGTGACAAAATCAAGATTGCAACCAAGCTGCCGCAATACCTTGTGCGCAGCCGTGCTGATCTGGACCGGTATTTCAACGAACAGCTCACCCGGCTGCAGACCGATCACATCGACTACTATCTGATGCACATGCTCACCGATCCCAACAGCTGGCGAAAGCTGGAAAGCCTGGGCATCCGGGAGTGGATTGCCGAGAAAAAGCAGAGCGGTGCCATCCGCAATCTGGGGTTTTCCTTCCACGGCAACACCCCGCTCTTTCTCGAGCTGTTGGAAGTCTACGACTGGGATTTCTGCCAGATTCAGTACAACTATCTGGATGAGAACACCCAGGCTGGCCGTGCAGGCCTGAAAGCCGCTGCAGAGAAAGGGCTGCCGGTCATCATCATGGAACCGCTGCGCGGCGGAAAGCTGGTCAACCTCCTGCCCTCTGCGGCCAAAGAACTGATTGCGCAGGATCCACACCATTGGTCCGCTGCCGAATGGGCTTTCCGCTGGCTGTGGGACCAGCCGGAGGTTACCTGCGTACTATCGGGGATGAACAGCCTGGAAATGGTACAGGAAAACTGCCGGATTGCCGGTGAAGTAGTCCCTCACGGTTTCGGCCAGGAAGAATTTGCATTATTGGACCGCGTCAAGGCGGAAATTCAGCGCAACGTCAAGGTGGGCTGCACCGGATGCAGCTACTGCATGCCCTGCCCTCATGGGGTGGACATTCCCGGCATCTTCCGTTGCTACAACCGGATGTACACCGAGCGCAAGGGTGTCGGGCGCCGGGAATACTGGCAGACGGTTGCCCTGCGCAAAGAGGCGGCTTTTGCCACCCAGTGCATCGGCTGCGGCAAATGTGAGCAGCACTGCCCCCAGCATCTGCCCATCCGAGCTCTCCTCAAAGAGGCCGATCACGCTCTGCGTCCCCTGCCTTACCGAATTGCCGGCAATGTGGCACGCAAGTTCCTGTTTGGCTGATTTCCCATCGGATAGAACAAAAACGGCATGGCCAGCAGCCATGCCGTTTTTGTATGGATGAAGCTTTTGCAAGGGGAAGGCACTTTATTCCTTTTCCTTGCTCTTTTTCTTTTCGCCAAACCGGTATTCGGTGCCGGCGCGAAGTCGCTGGATATTGGAGCGGTGCATCCAGATTACCATTGCCGCCATGATCACCGAGCAAATCCCGATGAGCACCAGGGACAAGAGATCCGCACCGTGCCAGACCCAAAAGACCAGGGTAATTACCGGGTACAGGGCTGCCACAATGATGCTGCCCAGCGAGACAATGCGGGTGATGGCAAATTCCACCGCAAACACCAGCACCAGCACCACACAGACCACCGGGCCGGTGGCAAGTGCCACACCGCCCCCTACCAGGACGCCTTTGCCGCCCTTGAAGCCGAACCAGACTGGCTTGGTGTGGCCGATAATGGCAAAGATACCGGCGATATAAGCGCCCGCCATCGGCTCAATCGCGCTGTCAGGCAGCAGCACCCGGAACAGCCAGCTGGCAACAAACACCGCCACAACCCCTTTGGCCACGTCACCGGTTGCCGTCAGGGCACCGGCCAGTTTGCCGTAGTTGCGAATCATATTTGTCATGCCGGCACTGCCGCTGCCGTGGGTACGGACATCATCATGGTACAATGCCTTGGAAATCAAGACGCCAAAGACAATGCTGCCCAGCAGATACCCCACAACAGCCACCAGCACAATGGCCAAAACAACCTGCATCCCCATCTCGATCTTCCTCCTCCAGAAAAATCACCGCGCCGAACCGTCCCCGTGTTCCCGGACCAACATCCGCATGGGGGTTCCGGTCAGACCAAAGTTTTCACGGATCTGGTTTTCAATATAGCGCTGATACGAAAAATGGAACAGCGCACGCTGGTTGACAAAGCAGACAAACGTCGGCGGACGGGTGGAGCTCTGGGTCATATAGAAGATCTTCAGCCGCTTACCCTTATCCGAAGGCGGCTGCACCCGGGAAGTAGCCCGGGCCAGCATCTCATTGAGGGCACCGGTGGGGATCCGGGTTCCATTCTGGACATCCACAAAGTGGATCAGCTCAAACAGCTTGTCCAGCCGCTGCCCTGTTTTGGCACTGATGAAGACAATGGGGGCATAGGACATAAAGCTGAAATCGGCCTCCAGCTTTTTCCGCATGGCGTCCATGGTATAGCTATCCTTTTCCACAGCATCCCATTTGTTCACCGCAATGATGCAGCCCTTGCCCTGTTCATGGGCATAGCCGGCCACCTTGGAATCCTGCTCGGTAAAGCCCACCATGGCGTCAATCATGATCACACACACCCGGCTGCGCTCCACCGCAGCCAGACTGCGCAGAACGCTGTACCGCTCCACGCCGCTTTCCACCTTGCCCTTTTTGCGCAGGCCGGCGGTATCGGTAAAGATGAAGCGTCCGTATTTGTTTTCCACCTCGGTGTCGATGGCATCCCGGGTGGTACCTGCTTCGTTGGCCACGATCAGACGGTTTTCACCCAGAATCCGGTTGATCAGGCTGGACTTGCCCACATTGGGCCGGCCGATTACTGCCACCGGGATGCGGTCCCCTTCCTCTTCCTCATTCTGATCGAAGGTCAGATGGGCACAGACAGCATCCAGCAGATCACCGGTGCCATGACCGTGCACACCGGAAACCGGGATCACTTCCCCGATGCCCAGCGAGTAAAAATCATAGAGCTCCAGCGGCGGGTCGCCAATCTTGTCGCACTTGTTGACAGCCAGAACAACAGGCTTTCCGCTGCGCATCAGCATTCCGGCAATGTCCTGATCCTGTGGGGTCACCCCGGCGCCGATCTCCCCCACCATGATGATGCAGTCGGCGGAGTCAATGGCAATCTGTGCCTGCTGGCGCATGTGCAGCAGCAGGCCGTCATCAATGTTGGGCTCGATACCGCCGGTGTCCACCAGCAGGAACTTGTTGCCGCACCATTCACAATCACAGAAAATACGGTCACGGGTCACCCCCGGCGTATCCTCCACAATGGCAATGCGCTGACCGGTCAGTTTATTGAAAATCGTGGATTTGCCCACATTGGGGCGTCCCACAATGGCAACAATCGGTTTGGCCATAGTCATTCCTCCTTCTTGCGTTCTCCCAGATAGGCGCGGCAGCAGCCGGCGCCATCGGTGGGGATACAGATTACCCGGCACCCCAAAGCCTTTCCCAGCTCGGGTAAGGTCATGTCGTCCAGGAAGCGGTCACCCTCGTCCTGGATCATCACTTCCGGGACCGCCAGCGTCTTACTCTTCAGTTTACCCTTACATTGGGCGATGATGTCGGTGGCTGTCACCAGCCCCGTCACACTGACATTCCCGCCAAAATAGTTGTTCTGGATGGGATGCACCGTGATCTGGACCTGGGGATAGCGGCGGTGGGTTTCCTCTGCCATCTCCTCAATCAGCGGGGCAGCCAGGGTACCGGTAACCACATCCAACCGATGCGGCAGCACAAAACGGCGTACCGAAAGCTCCTCCAGGAAGGTATCCCGGTACATCCGCCACATTCCCACACCGTCTTCCAGCTGGGCAAAATCATCATAAAACTCTGCGGAAGGGATTTCCCGCCCTGCAGTCAGATACCACTCATCGCTGGGATAGACAATGCTGCGGCCAAACTCGGCCTGGCATCTGCGGCTGTACTCTTCCAGAATATCCAGCGTCTCAGCGGCACTGGCGGCGTCGTAGGGGGTCAGCTTATACAGTCCCTTGCGGTAATCGGTCACCCCGGCAGGAACCACTGCGATACTGCCCACATGGGGCCGCAGAGCCAGCAGATCTTCCAGGGTCCGGCGCAGTTCATTGCCGTCGTTGATGCCACGGCAGAGAACCAGCTGGCAGTTCATCTCGATACCGCCCTTGGCAAAGGCATCCAGATAGCGCAGCGTTTCGGCCGCCCGTTTGTTGGCCATCATCCGCACCCGCAGTTTCGGGTTGGTGGTGTGCACCGAAATGAAGATGGGGCTGATATGCAGCTTGATGATCCGCTCCACCTCCCGATCCGAGAGGTTGGTCATGGTGATATAGTTGCCATACAGGAAGGATAGCCGCTCATCGTCGTCCTTAAAATAGAGCGGCTCCCGCATTCCCGGCGGCAGCTGATCGATGAAGCAGAACATACAATGGTTGTCGCAGCAGTGCTTTTCATCCCCGAGATAGGTCTTGAAATTGCAGCCCAAAGGCTCATACTCGTCTTTTTCGATCTCAATGACCTGTTCTTCCCCATCCTGGCAGACAGTCAGCTGAAACTTGGGCGATGCTGTATAGTACTGATAATCCAGCGCATCACACAACGGATTTCCGTCGATGGAGAGCAGCACGCACCCCGGTCCAAGGCCCAGATCCTGAGCAATGGAACCCGGGTCCACGCTGACAACATGCAGTGGCATCCCGTTTCACCTCCCACAGTTCATCCCCTTTCGGGGCATAACATAGAAAAAGGGGAAGGGCTTTGCCCCTCCCCTTGTAAGAGACCTTAGGCCTCTTTGCTGACCTTGACGACTTCCTGGCCCTTGTAGTAGCCGCATTTGCCACAAACCTGATGGGGCACCTTCAGTTCGCCACACTGAGGACATTTCACCAGCGTAGGAGCCTCCAGTTTCCAAACATTCGAACGGCGTTTATCGCGGCGGGCTTTGGATTGTTTTCTCTTGGGTACTGCCATTTTTAAGCACCTCCTTGGTGAAATTCAACTAAGCAGTTGTTTTAATATGCTAAGCCGTGCATCTGCAGGGGCAGCTTCGTCTGCCGGTTGGCAGGAACATCCTGCCGCCTTCCTTTTGCCACAGATGGGGCATAGGCCAAGACAATCAGGGCTGCAAAGCAGCACCCGCGGGACCTGAAAGATAATCTCCTGATAGACCAGTTCTTCCACATCCAGGCAACCCGATTCATCCAGCGGCAACTCAAAATCCGGATCATCCAGATCCCGCTGCCGGATCAAATATTCCCGGGTGAAATCATACGTTTCCTCCACCGGTGCCAGACACCGCGCACACTGCGCGGTAACACCGGTCTGCACACGAAGGCTGATTTGGATGCCCTCCATGGTGGGGACAGCTTCGAAAGTACACTCCGCAGGCTGCGGGACTTCAAAGCCAGGAAAATCGGCTTTGGAAAGATCGGCCAAAAAGTGCGCTGTATAAGGACTTTTAGCACTTTCCAAAAAGTTTCGCAGATCAAAACGCATAGTACACCTCAAAAGGTTGCTTATCTAGTATACACAAGGGCGGGGGGCTTGTCAACAAAAATTTCAAAAAAACCACAAGAAATTGTTCAGGCAAGCCAAAAGGGCAGGAACCGGAACCGGGTTCCTGCCCCAAAACGTGCAGATGCTCCGAAATCGGGGGCGATTACATATACTTGCGGATCTCCGGAGGCAGATCTTCCGGCGCAGCCGAGACGGTCACAACCACCTCAACGGACTTGCCGGCGATCTTGTCGATCTCCGCCAACACCTTGCCGGCAGCGGCCATATCATGGTCCACAACCTTCAGGATACCATCAATGAACATTTCGGTGATGTCATAGTTGCCGGCCAGAACGCCTGCAACAAAACCGTACAGCATCTCCGCACCGTTGATATCGTATTCATCAACGTCCAGAAGACGGGCGGCATGGTTGATCTCGGTGGTCAGCTTCATCGACTTCTCGATCACGACGATGTTGCCGGAAGTGGTCTTGGTGGCCTCGTTGATCATGTCGATCATGGTTTTGGTCTTGCCGGAGCCTTTGGTACCAACGATCAGTTTTATCATAGGGGATATCCTCCTTTATACTTTAGCGGGTTGCCGGCATCAGCCTTGCAGCTTAGCCTCCAGCTCCGCTTTGCGGTCCTCGTAGCCGGGTTTGCCCAACAATGCAAACATGTTCTTCTTGTAGCTTTCCACACCGGGCTGGTCAAAGGGGTTGACCGAAAGCAGATAGCCGGACACAGCGCAGGCTTTCCAGAAGAAGTAGATCAGATAGCCCACGTTGTAGGCATCCAGGCTGTCAACCTCAATCACGCCGATGGGCACGCCGCCGTCGGTATGAGCCAGAATGGTGCCTTCCATTGCCTTGCGGTTGACGACACTCATGTTCTGGTTGGCCAGGAAGTTCAGGCCGTCAAAGTTACCCTCCAGCTCCTCGATGAAGAAGTCCTCACGGGTCTTTTTGATGTCCACATAGGTTTCAAACATCGAACGGCTGCCATCCTGCAGGAACTGGCCCATGGAATGCAGGTCGGTGGAGAAGATGCAGGAAGTGGGCATCAGCCCCTTCTGGTCTTTGCCTTCGCTCTCGCCAAAGAGCTGTTTGTACCACTCGTTCATCATGGCAAAATCCGGCTCAAAGGCGGCCAGGGTTTCCACCATCTTGCCCTTGCGGTAGAGAATGTTACGGGTCATGGCGTAACGATAGGCATCATTATCCTTGCTGCAGACGCTGAACTTTTCACGGGCATCGGCAGCACCCTGCATCAGGGCATCAATGTCAATGCCGGCACAGGCGATGGGCAGCAGGCCCACAGCGGTCAGCACCGAGTAACGGCCGCCCACATCGTCAGGAACCACGTAAGTAGGCCACCCCTGGGCATCCGCCAGCTGTTTCAGCGTACCTTTGCTGCGGTCGGTGGTGGCATAAATCCGTTTGTTGGCTTCCTCCACACCCACGCTGTCTTCCAGCAGTTTGCGCAGCACCCGGAAGGCCAGAGCCGTTTCGGTGGTGGTGCCGGACTTGGAGATGACGTTGATGGAGAAACGCTTGCCCTTGGTTACCTTAATGATATCATTCAGGTAGGTGGGAGAGATGGTGTTGCCGCAGAAATAAATCTTCAGCCCCTCATCCACATCATTATGGAACTGTCCGCGGCAGGCTTCCACCACCGCACGTGCACCCAGATAGGAGCCGCCGATTCCGGCGACCAGCAGCACATCAGAATCCTCCCGGATCTTGGCCGCTGCCTGTTTAATGCGGGCGAACTCTTCCTTGTCATAATTCACCGGAAGATCCATCCACCCCAGGAAGTCGTTGCCGCAGCCGGTTTTGTTTTCCAGCTGCTGATGCGCCAACTCAACCTGCGGATAAATCGCGTCGTATTCTTCAGGACGGATAAATTTTGCCAGATGTTTGCCATTGTAAGTGACACTCATCAATGGGTCCCTCCTTCAATATTTTGTAACTTCATGATACCTTTTCAGCCCCTTGTTGTCAAGCCAAAACCCGGTTCCTTTTATTGGTTTTGCACAAAATTCTCATTCTGCCAGCAGCAAAGCCCCAACAAGACGTTGGAAGCAGAACTTGAAACTCAGCGCTGCAACGTCCTGAGACGCCTGAATCGGGCAGCTCTGCAGTACGGTTTCCCCGCTGTGCACCGTCACGGTTCCCACCTGGGTGCCTGCCGCAATCGGAGCCTGAATACTCTGGGGCAGATCCACCTGCACCTGCAGTGCTCCGCCTTCCCCCTTGTGCATCAGAAACCGCCCGGGTGCCGTGTATTCCAGGGTAACCGCATCGGTGACCCCCTGTTCCACCGGCAATGTCTGCGGCAGATCACTGGGCAATTCCGCACTGGCGCTTTCATAGTTGGCAAAGCCATAGTTGAGTAGCGTCGTAGCCGCCTCAAATCGGTCAGCACCGGTGGGCGATCCCAAAATGACCGCGATCAAACGCAGATTGTCCCGGGTGGCACTGGCTGAAATACACACCCCGGCTTTGCCGGTTGTGCCAGTTTTGAGTCCGGTAATGCCGTCATAGCTCTTGAGCAGCTTGTTTGTATTCACCAACTGGGTGGCACCGTCCCGCAAGGTATCGGTCCAGACGGTGCAGTAATCCCGGATTTCGGTGTGCTTCAAAAGCATTTCCCGGCTCATGATGGCCACATCCCGCGCCGTGGACAGGTGTCCGTCCTCGTCCAGCCCGCAGGCGTTGCAAAAATGGGTGGAAGTCATCCCCAGTTCCGCCGCCTTGGCGTTCATCTGTTCCACAAATGCCGGTTCGCTGCCGCCCACAAACTCTGCCACCGCCACCGCGGCATCATTGGCGCTGGAAATGCAGATGGCCTTGAGCATCTCGTTGAGGGTCATCTGCTCCCCCGGCTCCAGCCAGATCTGACTGCCCCCCATGTTGTAGGCGTGTTCTGAAACCGGCACCAACTGGTCCAGCGAGATCCGGCCGGCCTCCAAGGCTTCAAAGGTCAGAATCAGGGTCATCACCTTGGTGATGGAGGCAATGGGCCGCTGCTCATCCGCATTTTTTTCGTACAGTACCGTGCCCGAATCCTCATCGATCAGGATGGCTGCCTGACAGGGCAGATCAAAGTCCGCAGTTCCCGCCGGGGTCACCTCCAACGCCATGGCAGGCAGAGAGAACAGTGACAAGATCAGAGCAAAACTGCATGTAAGGGCCAAAACCCGCTTTTTCATTCACGACGCCTCCCCTGTTGTTTTCTGCCTTCAGAATATGCAGCGGCAGCGTTGAATATGGCAACTTGTACTTTGCGATGCAATCCAGTATAATACCAAATAGAACAGATGAAAATGTATCAAGAAGGATGGTATTCCCAATGCGGGTCAGTTTTTACACCCTCGGCTGCAAAGTCAACCAAAATGAGACCGGCGCTCTCGCCCAGCTGTTTGAGGCCAACGGCTACACCATTGTGCCCACCGGCGAGGCCGCGGACGTCTATGTGGTCAACAGCTGCACCGTCACCAATTTTGGCGACCAGAAAAGCCGGAAATGGCTGCGCCGTGCCAAGCGGGAAAACCCCGGCGCCGTCACAGTTCTGACCGGGTGTTATCCCCAGGCATTTCCCAAAGAGGCCGCTGAGATTGCTGAGGCCGACGTGATTACCGGTTCTGGTAACCGCCACGCCATCCTTGAAGACGTGCAGAAGGTGCTGGATGGCACCGAGGCAAGGGTGGTGGACATCCGCCCTCATCACAAAGGAGAGCAGTTTGAGGAGCTGCCCATGGACCGCTTTGCCGAGCACACCCGCGCCTTTGTCAAGGTGGAAGACGGCTGTAACCGGCAGTGCGCCTACTGTGTGATTCCCCGCGCCCGGGGGCCGGTGCGCAGCCGCAGCGAGGCAAGTATCCTGCAAGAGCTGCATCGTCTGAGCGCTTCCGGTTACAAAGAGGTGGTACTGACCGCCATCAGTCTTCCCAGCTATGGCAAAGACACCGGAACCTGCCTGGCGGACCTCATCGAAAAGGCCGCTGCCGTGCCGGGCATCCAACGCATCCGGTTGGGCAGCCTGGACCCCGACATGCTTACGGAAGAAGACATCGCCCGGATGGCAGCAGTCCCCCAGCTTTGTCCTCAGTTTCATCTGAGTCTGCAAAGCGGCTGCACCAAAACCCTGCGGGCCATGCGACGGCCTTACACCGCCGAACAGTATGCTAAAATTGCCGACCGTCTTCGCCAGGCTTTTGGCGCCGACCAGCTCAGCCTGACCACCGATGTGATCGTCGGTTTTCCCGGTGAGACCGAGGAGGATTTTGAGGAAAGCATGGCCTTTGTCACCGGGCAGCGGTTTCTGAAGGTGCATGTCTTCCCCTATTCCCGTCGGGAAGGCACTCCTGCCTACGATTTTCCCGACCAGATTCCCGAGCACGAAAAAGAAGCCCGCAGTCATCGGATGACCGAGGCCGTGGAACAGGTCCGGGCTGAACTGGCATCCGCCCAGTGCGGCCGACAGGCCGAGGTGCTTCTGGAGACGCCGCTCTCTGCCACCCTCTTTACCGGCTATACCAAACAATATCTGCCGGTTACCGTCAGTGCGCCTGGCCACCACACCGGCGATATTGTCAAAGTCATTCTGGGAGAGTGGGACGGCAAACGCAGCCGTGCGCAGGCCCTCTAAACCCATTTCAAAATTTTGGCATCTTCCGCTGTTTTTACAGCAGAGGGTGCTTTTTTGTACGAATTTTGGCATTCTGTATAAAGAAACCCTGCCGCCGCTGTTGATGCTGAAAAAATGCAGACTTTTTTCAAATTTTACAGGTTTTCCCCTTGTAAAACTTGCTGTGTCTTGGTAATATTTTAACAGGAGCTGTATCGTTATAGATCTAACGTCATATGACGTTAGCGGCATGCGGCCCCAAGACATTTAAAGGAGCAAAAATTATGAGAGGCATCTACACCCCAGTCACCGACATTCGGCGCAAGGTCTTTACCGAAGTGGCCCGGATGTCCTACGAGGGCAATTCGATGACGGATTACGCAAACCAGATCCGTGAACTGCCTTACAAGATTATCCCCGGTGAAGTTGGTCAGCTGCGCAGCAGCATCTTCCTGGAGCGCGCCATCGTCTCCGAGCGCATCCGCTTGGCAATGGGCCTGTCCCTGCGTCCGCTGGATGAAAGCGTGCCCGCAACCGAAAACCTGGAACACAGTGTCGTTGCCGAAAAATATTACGAGCCTCCTCTGATCAACGTGATCAAGTTTGCCTGCAACCGCTGCCCGGAAAAGATCATCAAGGTCACCTCGATGTGCCAGGGCTGCCTGGCGCATCCCTGCCAGGAAGTTTGCCCCAAAAAGGCTATCTCCTTCCGCAACGGCCGCAGCCACATTGACCAGAGCCTGTGCATCAAGTGCGGCCGCTGTGTCAATACCTGTCCGTACAACGCCATCGTCAAGGTCGAACGCCCCTGCGCCAAGGCTTGCGGCATGGGCGCCATTCACTCTGATGAATATGGCCGTGCCGAAATCGATTACGATAAGTGCGTTTCCTGCGGCATGTGCCTGGTCAACTGCCCCTTCGGCGCCATCGTGGACAAGGGCCAGATCTTCCAGCTGATTCAGTCCATCAAGCGCGGAGATCGTGTCATCGCCATTGTCGCCCCTGCTTTCATCAACCAGTTCCCCGGCATGACCCCCGCCAAACTGCGTGCCGCCATGCAGCAGCTGGGCTTTGCCGGCACTTCCGAAGTGGCTGTGGGTGCTGACCTGTGCACCATCGACGAGGCAAAGGATTTCATGGAGGAAGTTCCCTCCAAGCATCCCTTCATGGGCACCTCCTGCTGCCCGGCCTGGAGCGTGATGGCCAAGAAGCTTTTCCCCGAATACGCCGACTGCATCAGCATGACCATGACCCCCATGGTGCTGACTGCCCGTCTGATCAAAAAGAGCGACAAGAACGCCCGCATCTGCTTTGTCGGCCCCTGCTCCGCCAAAAAGCTGGAGGCCAGCCGCCGCACCGTCCGCAGTGAGGTGGACTTCGTGCTGACCTTCGAGGAGCTCATGGGCCTGTTTGAGGCCAAGGGCGTGGACTTTGCCTCTCTGCCCGATGATCCCAACGACACCTTTGACGATGCCAGTGCCGATGGCCGCGGCTTTGCGGTTTCCGGCGGTGTCGCCCAGGCCGTTGTCAATGTCATCCACAAGATGGATCCCGAGCGCGAGGTCAAGGTTGCCTCTGCCCAGGGCTTGACCGAATGCCGCAAGATGATGACCATGGCCAAAGCCGGCAAGTACAACGGCTATCTGCTGGAAGGCATGGCCTGCCCCGGCGGCTGCATCGCAGGCGCTGGTACCCTGGCAGATCCCGGCCGCAGCGCTGCCATGCTGGCCAAGTACAAGTCTCAGGCTCCGATGGCCTCGGCTCTGGATACTCCTTACCAGGATTCTCTGGCTTACCTCAAGTATTGATCTCTGCCCCGCGCCGCGTCATCCCGCGGCGCGGTTTTTTTGAGAAAAAAGATCCGGAACGCCTTCCTCATGGAAATGGCGTTCCGGATCTTTTATTTGTGGTATTTCATCCCGGCATTGATGGTACAAGCACGGTAAATCTGTTCTGTCAGAACCAGGCGGGCCAGCTGATGGGGCAAGGTAATTCTTCCCATGGAAAACCGTACCCTTGCCGCCCGCTTGACCGAATCAGCCAATCCATGGGACGACCCGATCACAAAGGCAATGTCCCCTGCTCCGCTGCCGGCACGTTCTGCAATCAGAGCCGCCAGATCCTCGCTGGACAGCTCTTTGCCCTCAATGCAAAGTGCCACAATGCAGGCGCCCTTGCGCACCGCACCAAGAATTGCAGTTCCCTCCTTTTCCAGAGCCTTGGCGATCTGGGTCTCGCTGGCATTTTTCTCGGCGATGGATGTTTCAGGCAGTTCAATGATCCGGAAATTGCAGAATGCCGAAAGGCGTTTTTGGTATTCTGCCACGCCGGCAGCAAAATAGGAAGCATTGAGTTTTCCAACACAGATCAAATCAATGTTTTGCATACTTTTGCGCCCTCCTCTCCCGGCCGTTCAAAACTCTATGTAGGGTGAGATTTCGTTTCTGGATTGGACCTGAACCAAAGTATCCTTGCCGGGCTGAATTCCAGCCGCCAGCAAAACATTGTAGACCGTCGTCATCACAAGTTCCGGGGAGTTGTTGGTCTGGCTCAAATGGCACAGGGCAAACTTTTTGCAGCCGTCCTGGATCAGGTCCAGCAACTCAGCCGCACAGGCACGATTGTCCAGGTGCCCCTGGTCGCTGGCAATCCGCACCTTGAGATAATAGGGATAGGGTCCTCCATGCAGACTGAACCGGTCATAGTTGGCTTCCAGGGCCACCAGGTCACACCCCGCCAGATTTTCCTGCACCACCGGGGTCAGCACGCCCAGGTCGGTGGCAATAGCCATCGTATGCCCATCGGGGGTATGAATCCGATAACCGCAGCAGGGCACATCATGGCTGGTGGGAAAATTCCGCACCGAAAATCCACCGATCTCCTCGTTTTTTCCATCCATGGCAATTGCCTCAATGGCCGGAGGCAGAATCCGGCGGTTATCCAGAGCCTGCAATGTTTCTGCGCGGCCATATACCGGGACATTATAATGCTTGAGGAAGGTTTCCAGGCCCGAAACATGGTCGGAGTGCTCATGGGTGACCAGGATTCCCTGGCAGTCACTGACGGCCAGATTGAGGCGCTTCAGGGCATTGAGGGTGGTCCGGCAACTTTTTCCCATATCGATCAGCAGATATTTTCCCTCGTGCAGCAACAGCGCACAGTTGCCGGAGGAGCCGGAATAAAGGGTGGTAAACAACGACATTTCAGGCGACAATCCTCTTTCCAAGTATAAATAGGGCAAAAATTCGGGGCCGCAACTGCTGCGGCCCCGAATCAAATCGAGCTTAGATCGCGCGGGTGATGGTGTTCACCGGGATTTCCACCCGACGAATGTCCGCACCGATGGCCTGTAACTTTTCGACGATGTTCTCATACCCACGCTCAATGTGCTGGGTCTCATCAATTTCACTGACACCGTCCGCTGCCAAAGCCGCCATCACCATGGCAGCCCCAGCCCGCAGGTCCAAAGCCCGCAGCGGTGCCGGATAGAGCTTTTTGACTCCTTCCACCACCGCAACCTGGCCATCCACCTGCACATTGGCCCCCATGTGGACCAGCTCATCCACATAGCGGAAGCGGTTTTCCCAGATGCCCTCGGTGATAATGGAAGTGCCCTCGGCCAGAGTCAGCAACACTGTCATCAAAGGCTGCATATCAGTGGGAAATCCGGGATGAGGCATCGTTTTGATCTTCAAAGGATGCAGCGGCCCCGTCCGGGTGATGCGCAGGGCATCGTCATATTCGGTAATCTCACATCCCGCTGCGCGGAGCTTGGCGGTGATGGGTTCCAGATGTTTGGGAATAATGTTGTGCAGAACCACATCCCCTTTGGTAATGGCGGCTGCCACCATATAGCTGCCTGCCTCAATCTGGTCGGGAATGATGGTATAGCTGCAACCGTGAAGCTGCTTGACACCGCGAATCTTAATCACATCGGTGCCGGCGCCGTGGACATCCGCGCCCATCATATTCAGGCAGTTGGCCAGGTCCACCACATGAGGTTCCCGGGCCACATTCTCCAGAATGGTCTGTCCGTCTGCCATCACGGCGGCAAGCATGGCATTCATGGTCGCCCCCACCGAAACGGTATCAAAGAAGATATGTGCCCCGGTCAGATGATCTGCCTTGACCCGGATCATCCCATATTCCACCGAATCCTCGGCTCCCAGGGCGGTGAATGCCTTGAGGTGCTGGTCAATGGGGCGAGGGCCCAGATTGCAGCCGCCCGGCATTGCCACCTGACCACATCCAAACCGGCCAAGCAGCGCGCCCAGAAAATAGTAACTGGCCCGCATCTGACGAGAAAGCTCATTTGAAACTTCTGTGCACTCGAGATGGGTGGTATCGATCTCGTAAGTGCTTTTGCTGATCATGCGGATTCTGGCGCCCAATTCGCTCAAAATCTGTAATGATGCCATCACATCGCTGATGCACGGCAAATTTTCGATGATGCACTTGTCCGCTGCCAGAATCGTCGCCGGCAGGATTGCCACCGCGGCATTTTTGGCACCGCCAATGATGACGTCACCTTTGAGGGCGTTTCCGCCTTTAATCACAAACTTTTCCAAGTGGATTACGCTCCTTTGCGTTTCCGCCATTGCAGCTTACAGAGCCACACAGTTTATGTTATTATACACTACAACATGGGTTTTGAAAAGCCCCGACACTATTATTTGCAAAAATTAGATGAAATATCAATTCCTGACCGGATGTTTTCTGCAATTTCTGTCACATCGTCGGGAACAAATCCCGTGCGCTGAACCGCACCCCGTTGTAATACATCTCGAAGTGGCAATGGTTACCGGTAGAATCACCCGTGGAGCCCACATAACCAATGATCTGGCCCTGAGAAACCGGCGTGCCCACCGCGATATCGCTGGCAAAGCCGGACATATGGGCATACAGGGTCTGATAGCCGTTGCCGTGATCGATAACAATGTAGTTACCGTAGCTGTAATGGTAGGTAGCCGTCTTGATCACGCCGGAATCCGATGCGTAAATCGGTGTCCCGTACGGTGCACAGATATCGGCGCCCTTGTGGTAAGAACTCATCCAGCGGCTGACGTAGGTATACCCGGGCACCGGCCACATGAAGGTACCGCTGCCGGTGCTGGCCACCATGCCGTTTTGCAGCTTGGTTCCGCGCACCACCAGCTCGGTGACCGGCGTCTGGACTACGTTGACACTAACCACGTCGGTCTGGGTGTTGACCCCGTCGACGTAGGTATAATCCTCCACAATTTCCTGCAGACCCAGCTGGCCTTCCTGCACCGTCACAGTATCGCCAAAATCATATTCGTCCGAATCGGTGATCTCGGTATCATAGGGAATATCTTCCAGCCGACTCTTGCGCTGGACCACCTTCACCTTCAGCAGCTCCGGCGAGGAGACGCCGGTAACAACCTGCTCTCCCGGCTCAAGCGCCTGGTCAGCCGTTTGCAGATCGGGGTTCAAGGCCGCAATGGTGTTGATGTCCACCTGTGCGGCGTCCATCACCGTCTGCACCGTATCCCCTTCCGCTGCCGTATAGGTCTGCGGGCCTCCGCCCTCGCCCAGCGTGGATACCACCGTGTCATAAGGGATGATGGAGGACAGCAGATATACACCGTCCACCAGACGGATGTCGTGGACAAAGTCCACCCGGGTATCCTGATCTGCATCGGCCTGATAGGGAGCCTTGATGCTTTCCAGGTAACTGCGCAGATGATCCCCCTCCTGGGTGACAAAGCGCAGCGCACCGTCAATGTACACAGCGGTGCCTTCCCCGATCTCATCGCTGGCCGTGCGCAGGATGGCATTAGCCACCTCACTCTCGGTCATGGTGCGGTTGGAAATGGCCAAGGTATAGGTGGGAGTGACCTCCCACTGGGTATCAGGCACCTCATCACCAGCCGCTTCCATGACCGCTTTGGCGTTGTTGATACGGGAGGTCACATCCTCGCTGGCACTCTCAAAGATCTGTTCGCTCTCCACATAGCCAACGGTCTGGCCATTGACTTGTACGTTCAGAGTAAACTGAAGATTCACCCCGGTATGTACCACAAAGGCAAAGCCAGCAGCCGCTGCCACCGGCAGAAGGTAGGCCAATGCGTTGAGGACCAAGGGAAAATACTTCTTGGTTCCGCGGGCAAAGTATCGCAGCTTCTCCTTGCGAAGCTGGCGAACGCTCTCCTGCGGATAGATGGCCGGCAACTCCCGGATATGACGTAGCCCCGAACCCATCCGCAAAAACGGCTTGGCCAGGTCTTCGCATAGGGTGATAATGCCCAGCAGAAACGGCCGCAGAATGGTCAGAAGCAGGCTTCCTGCATGCTGCAGAATCACCCGCGCCGCCTTGACCACAGCACGGCCGGCACAGATGATGCTGTATTCAATCAAAAAACCGAAGGTGTACAGCGAATCACCAATCTCAGCGGCATAGGGGATTTTCTTGATCCTGGCCGAGAAGCGGCTGCGCTTGTATTCTATTTTGGTTTTTCTGCGCCAGGAACGCACCGTAAGACGGCAACGAAGATCATCCAGCCACAGCCCGAATCCTTTTCGCGGATGGCGCGGCTTTTTGGATTTTTGATCTTCCTGCGTTTCCTGGGCGTTGAGCTTATCGTCAAGTTGAGAGGGATTCAAAGGGATCTCCTTTCCGCGCAAAACGCGGCGCATATCAAAACGAAAGTTGGTCGAGGTCCTGCTGCCAGGCACTGTCATACCCACAGGCTGTACAGGCTGCCGCCATGTCCCGGGGCAGCGGACTTTTTACCGTAATCCGTTCCCCAGTTACCGGCAGTTGAAACTGCAGCACACCACAGTGCAGCGCATGACGGTCCATGATCGCGGTATGGCCCCCGTACAGGGTATCTCCTGCCAACGGGTGGCCAAAGTATGCCATATGAACACGAATCTGGTGGGTTCGACCGGTCACCGGCTGACAAGCCACCAGGCTATGCCCACCGCCGGTGCGCAAAACACGGTAGGCGGTAATGCTGGGTTTGCCATCCGGGCAGACCCAGCGGCCAATAATGGAATCTTTCCGCCGGCCAATAGGGGCTTCAATCTCCCCCGAAGACTGGTCCAGAACGCCTTCCACCAAGGCGAGATAACACTTATGGGCAGAAGCCGCCAGAATCGGAGCGGCAAAGGCATTCTGGGCACAGAGCACCAGCCCGCTGGTATTTTTGTCAATACGATTGACAGGACGAAATACCCCTTCCCTGCCATTGCGGCGCAGATATTCCATCCAACCGTTGGCGAGGGTTCCATCGGGATAGTTCAAGGTGGGGTGTACGGCGATCCCGGCCGGCTTGTCCAGTACTGCCGCAAAATCATCCTGGTATACAATGTCAAAAGGGACCGGTTGGGGCACAACCGAAGTGGCCGGTTCCGGCGGCAGCGAGAAGGTAATTCGCTGCCCCGCAGCCACCGGTTGGTTGGTGTGCAGAGGTTTTCCATCGGCAAAAAAGCCATTGCTCTGGTGTTTGACCGACCGGATGCATCCGGCGGTCAAGCCGCAGCTGCGCAGGAATGTGTCCAGACGCATCCCATCCGCCTGCGGTACAACGGTGAACCCTAGCTGCAATGCCACAGGCCCCTTTCCACATAATTATACGGTTGTAATTATACCACAAAGCGTTTTGGGTTGCAAACCATCTGACCGCGACTTGCCAAGAATAGAAAGATATGGTATAGTAAGTGGGTAACGAGTGGAACATACGACGGCGGAGCGACATCGTTCGCTCTGAGGAAAGTCCGGGCTTCACAGAGGCATGGCAACTGCTAACGGCAGCCGGGGGTGACCCCAGGGATAGTGCAACAGAAA
>CALWNP010000082.1 GCA_944382835.1 uncultured Gemmiger sp. | reverse complement strand
CCCTTTAGGGAGCGACCACAGGAGATAGGCCCTTATAGGGCCTGTTCAAACCACCCGTTCAACGGGTGGTTTTGATTTGGTACGCAACGAAATACACAAATGTACCAGCTATCACGATACATGGCTTCAGCAGTTCCAAGCATTTGCCGTCGGAGGACTTGCGAAAATATCCACAACAAACAATGCCGGATTTTGTGTGTGCATGCATTCCGTTCGGATTAAAATTCAATGCCCCTTCGTGCACCGATCCCCTGTTCATAGGGGTGCTTGTGGCAGAACATTTCGGTGGAATAGTCCGCTGCCTGCTGCATCCATTCGGCTGGTTCACGGCCGGTCAGCACGACTTCCCGACCGAGCGGACGATCGAGGACCGCCTGCTTCAGCAGCCCTTCCTCTACCATCTCCAATTGGCATGCGGCGCAGGCCTCATCCAATATCAAAAGATCACAGGACCGCTCTACGGCTTGCTGTAACATCTGATCGTGATACGCCCGACAAGCGGCACGCTCCTCTTCGTTCATCTGAAAGAAAAACTTTGTTCCGGGTTTTCCGGTAAACACACACGCCCCCAACTGCCGCAGCGGTTCCAACTCGCTGCTCTGCCCATCCTTGAGAAATTGCACCACTGTCACCCTGGCTCCGCTTCGCAGGGCTCGCAATGCAAGTCCAACGGCAGCGGTGGTTTTCCCTTTGCCGTCTCCCCAATACAGATGTACAAGCCCTTGCTCCATGTACAGATTCCCTCCATTCCCTGATCAATTCATCTTCTTTGAACACTCGATTGTCCATCCCTCATGACATCAAACAGTCAAATCGGTCAATGTGTTCCTTTCTTGGTATATTGCACCGTTTCCAGCACCCGAAGCAAATGCTGATCCTGCCAATGGTCTGCATCCAATACATAGCCGCCTGCATTGGGGGCACACCAATCATGGTAATCCTTATGAGGAACGGCATATCGCTCCATAACCGACATCTGTGTGCCGCCGTGGGCCACAATGACCAGCTGCGGCGCATGCTCCGCCAGAGCCTGGTCCACCAGCTTGGAAAAAGCAGCGCAACTGCGGTCACAGAACCAATCTTTGCGTTCCCCATCCGGGTTGGAAGTCTTGCAGTTTGCTTCCACCCATGCCAGGTAGTCGGGATCATGCTCCATTACCTGATAGGGTTTCCCCTCAAAGCTGCCAAAATTCATCTCTTTGAGGTCCTCCACCACAATCTGCTCTGCTTTCGGGAACAGTACGGCAGCCGTCTGACGGGCTCGGATCAGGGGGCTGACATAGACCTTGTCCGGCTCAAAATCCGCCTGACAAAGCATTGCTCTCCCCTGTTCCGAAAGTGGGATATCCCGCTGTCCCTGATAACGTTTTTCAAGATTGTATTCGGTCAAGCCATGACGAAGCAGATAGATTTTCATTGCAATACTCTCCCTTTCTGACCAAGCGGCCCACTGCTGCATGGTCACTGTGCGCCCTTATCATAGCGCCAAAAGGGACGGAGTGCAACCGAGAGGAACAAAAAAGACCTTCCGGTTGACAGATCGCAGTTAATCAGCGTGAATATCTATCCGCCGGAAAGTCTTTTATTCAGTGTTTTTATTTTTTAGAAGAGCAGACAAACACATAGGTCTGCGCGTCCGAGTGCTCTGCACTAAAATGATAATTCAAACGGTCGAAGGTGCGGAGCTGATCCGGATCTTCCATCTGGGTTTCTGCCATAAAACGCACCATCTCTCCACGGGCCATCTTACAGGCAGTGGCCTTTTCTACCACCCTGCCATCTTTTTCTTCCCCAAACACACAGGTGATAACAGGAAAATTTTTGGGAAGGAAACGGGAAACCGCCTTGCTGTATTCCTTGGAGGCGAGATTGATCAGACATTCTGCATCTTCGGTCAAGCTGGCCGCCAGTGCATTCCCCCAAAAGCTGTACAGATCTTTGGTCTGCCCCACTGCAAGCTTTGCCTGCATTTCCAGCCGATAAGGGGTAATTCCGTCAAAGGGACGCAGAATGCCATAAAATCCAGATAAAATCCGAAGATGCCTTTGGACATAATCAAATTCCTGGTTTGTAAAGACACCGGGCGCCATGTAGCGGTACTGGATCCCCTCATATGCCAGGATTGCAGGGGTCAAGTGTTGCTCCAGATTCATCTTTTGCAGCCGCTCCAGGTTTTGCGCGGCGATTTGGTCATTGCATTTCCACAGCGCTTTCAGCTCTGCCGCAGACATATTCTGCAATGCTGCGTAAATTTGACGGGTCTTGTCCAAAAATTGCGGGAGGTCCTGCCAGGCCAGGCTGTCCGGGTCGGAGACCATTTTCTTGGCCGGTGAAATGATGACTTTGAAAGACGCCATATCGGCTCACTGCTCCCCGGCCAGGTAGGCCAACAGATCCGCCGCGTTGGTGTCGGGCTTGACCTTGGGCATCACCTTCTCGATCATTCCCTGAGGGTCGATCAGATAGGTGGTGCGCACAACGCCCATGCTAACCTTTCCATACAGCTTTTTCTCCTTCCAGACATCGTATGCCTGAATCGCCTGCAGTTCGGGGTCGGAGAGAAGAATGAAGGGCAGATCATACTTTTGTGCGAACTTTTGATGGGAAGCCACTGAATCCTTGCTAATACCGATTACCACCACGTCCTGATTTTTGAACGCCTCGTAGTTCTGGGCAAAGGCACAGGCCTGACGGGTGCATCCCGGTGTATTGTCTTTGGGATAGAAGTACACCACAACCCGTTTGCCCAAAAAATCCGACAGCTTGACCTGATTGCCCTCTTTGTCCAGAAGGCTAAAATCAGGCGCCTTGGTTCCAACTTCCAACATAATGATTTCCTCCTGATCTTTATGATGCTTCAGTCGCACATAATGTTACCTACAACCTCGTAAACCAAATGGATCGGTTCGGCATAGACTTTCAAACCGTCTTTATTGTAGCAAAGGCCCCTTGTTTTGGCAACGGACTCTGTCAACATCCTTTTTCTCGTCACATCTTTTTCCCGTTTACTGATGCTTTGGGGCATAGGTTATACAGCGGTACCGTGCTTTGCCCTTTGTCTTTTTGCCATATTCAATGGCGCGCACCGGACATTCACTGATACATGCCATACAATGGGTACAGTGATTGTCCCAATGGGGGTGATGATCCCGAATCCGGATGTTGTGCAGGGGGCAGATATCGGCACAATGTCCGCAGCCAATACAGGCTGCCGTGGTATAAAAAGATTTGCTACGCAGATAAAAACGGTAAAACATCTGATTCACAATCCCGCTTTTGATCCGGTCCATCACACTGATCGGTGGATCGGGAAAGTATTGCCCCGCCTGAACCTTTTTGGCCAACTGGCACAGCCGTTCTCTTGCCTGCCGGATTTGCTCCTGTGCCTCTTCCGGCTGCGGAGCCGGAAACATAATGATGTAGTTGTCCGGCATCGGCACAGGAACCACGCCTTTGCAAGTCCAGCCTTTTTCCGCACATAGTGCCCGCACCGCTCCGGCAGATGCCCCGATTTCGGCACCGCAGGTCATAAAGAAATAAACTTCACTGCTTCCGGTGAACTGGGAACGCTGTAAAAAGCGTACAAAGACCCGGGGCAGCTGCCAAGCATAGGTGGGAGAAACAAATATCCAGGGCTTTTCACTGTGCAGCGCTGCAGGCTGGTCCTGTCGAATCCAAAGCGCGGCATCCTGCACCGTATCCTGCAATTGGTCTGCCAGGCAAGAGGCCGCATAGCGGCTGTTGCCGGTTCCGGAAAAATAAACAATCATAAGGCAATACCTCCTTATTAAAAACCGTCTTGCTGCCCCTGACAAGGGCCCGACGATATGCTATAATGAAAAATAATCTGTCCGAATTTACGCCATAGAAGGAAATAACATGAACATCCAGATTTTCGGCACCGCCAAAAGTTTTGATACCAAAAAAGCCCAACGCTGGTTCAAAGAACGGCGAATCCGATTCCAGATGATCGATATGAAGGAAAAGGGATTCAGCCGCGGGGAATTTGATGCCGTGTGCCGGGCACTGGGCGGCTGGCGTGCCCTGGTGGATGATAAAGCCCGCGACCAGGATACCCTAGCTTTGCTGATGCGTTTGGTGGAAGAACAGCAAGCCGATAAACTCTTTGAAAACCAGCAGCTGATCCGCCAGCCCGTGGTGCGCAACGGGCGTGCTGCCACAGTGGGATACTGCCCCGAAATCTGGCAAAACTGGGAGTGAGACCTCCCGGTTGGTTTTGTTGTATCATATTTGTCGGGTTTCAGCAACCCTGCACCACCCTTTTCCAGAGATTTCCGCCCCCTGCGACAATTTGCAAAAACTTTTTTGAAAAAGCGCTTGACAGATCCAAAACGCCTTGCTATAATATAGCACGTCGCCAGGACATGGCGGCGAGACATTCGGGGGTGTAGCTCACCTGGGAGAGCGCCTGCATGGCATGCAGGAGGTAAGGGGTTCGATCCCCCTCATCTCCACCAAAGGAACCGGGCCTGGATTCAGGTCCGGTTTTTTCTTTATCTTTTTGCCGGTCCGCTAATCACAATTTTGTCATCGGAACGTCAGAAATCATATCAGCAGAGACTGCCGCAAGGCACAATGGAGTAGTACACGATGGAATTTGCACAGGCAAAAAAACGCGCCGAAGAGCTGCGCGTTATCATCGAGCGCAACAACCGGTTGTATTATGACCAGGATGCGCCTGAGTTGGAGGATTTTGAATACGATGCACTGACCCGGGAGCTGAAAGAGATTGAGGCAGCCTTTCCCCAACTGGTCACCCCCACCTCCCCCACCCAACATGTGGGTGGCACCGCCAGTTCCAAGTTTGCCAAGGTCCCTCACGCTGTCAAGATGGAAAGTTTGCAGGATGCCTTTTCCCTGGATGAGCTGCGGGAATTTGATGCCAGGGTCCGAGATGCTGGTGTTGACCCCGAATATGTGGTGGAAGCCAAAATTGACGGTCTTTCGGTCAGCCTGGAATACGAAAACGGCGTCCTTGTCCGAGGGTCCACCCGCGGAGATGGCGTGGTGGGAGAAGATGTCACCGAAAATCTTGCCACCATACGGGATATCCCCAAGCGTTTGAAAGATGCTCCGGCGTTTTTGGAGGTTCGCGGCGAGGTATATATGCCGCACAGTGCCTTTTTCCGCTTGAAAGAACAACAGGAGCTGGAGGAAAAAACACCTTTCAAAAACCCTCGCAACGCGGCGGCCGGGTCTCTGCGGCAAAAGGATGCCACCATCACCGCCTCCCGGGGACTGTCGATCTTTGTTTTCAATCTGCAGCAGGTCCGTGGGCGGACGTTTACCCGACACAGCGAAACCCTGGATTATATCAAATCGCTGGGCTTCCCTGTATCCCCGCGATACAATGTCTATCACAATATTGAAGACGCCATCCGGGAGATTCAGGCCATCGGGGAGATGCGAGGCAGTTTGGAATTTGACATTGACGGTGCCGTGATCAAGGTCAATGATCTGGCCGCCCGCCGGATGTTGGGCAGCACCAACAAATTTCCCCGTTGGGCCATCGCCTTCAAATACCCGCCTGAGGTCAAGGAAAGCGTTGTCCGGGATATCGAGGTCAGTGTGGGGCGTACCGGTGTGCTGACCCCCACCGCAGTCTTTGACCCGGTGTTTCTGGCGGGAACCAGTGTTTCCCGCGCCAGCCTGCACAACGGAGATATCATCGAGGAACTGGATGTGCGCATCGGAGATACCATTCAGGTGCGCAAGGCCGGCGATATCATCCCCGAAGTCATCGGAGTGGCCCGTCACGGCAAGGATACCCAGCCCTACCGAATGCCCACCCATTGTCCCTCCTGCGGCGCGCCTGTGGTGCATCTGCAGGACGAAACTGCACTGCGCTGCGTCAATCCGGAATGCCCGGCCCAGAGCCTGCGCAACCTGATCCACTTCGCCTCCCGCAACGCCATGGCCATTGATGGACTGGGTGAGGCGGTAGCCGCTCAACTCATTGATCGGGAACTGGTCCACAGTGTGGCGGATCTGTATACCCTGACCCAGGACCAGCTGTTGACGCTGGACAAATTCAAGGAAAAGAGTGCCTCCAATCTGCTGGCCTCCATCGACCACTCCCGCCAGAACAATCTGGACAAGCTGGTCTTCGGGCTGGGCATCCGCAACATCGGGGACAAGGCGGCCGCCCTGCTGGCAGAACATTTTGGCAGTATGGAAGCGCTGCAACAGGCCCCGCAGGAAGAAATTGCATCCATCGACGGCTTTGGCGACATCATGGCCCAGAGTGTGGTGGAGTTCTTTGCCAAGGAGGGCACAGCTGACCTGCTGACACGGCTGAAAAATGCCGGGGTCAACATGGAGTGGCACGGAGAAAAGAAAGGTACTGCACTGGCCGGGATGACCCTGGTGGTCACCGGGACTTTGCCCCACCTTTCCCGCCAGGAAGCCGAGGCCTTGATTGTTCAGAATGGTGGCAAGGCCAGTGGTTCGGTCTCCAAAAAGACCAGCTACGTCCTCGCCGGGGAGGCAGCTGGCTCCAAACTGACCAAAGCTCAGACCCTGGGAATCCCGGTGATCGACGAAGCCGCCTTCTTCGCCATGATCGGTCGCAGCGCCGAGGAATGATTTCCCCCTCAATCTACCCCCACGAACAGATATTTCAGGTAGCGGTGGGTCGCCTGCGGGTCAATCACATTGACAATGCTAAGGTTGTAGATGTCGGTGCGCAGTACCAGCTGCTGTTGCTGTAAAAACGAGGCAAAGGCATGGTACACCGAGGCAATCCGGCCATCGGTTTCCCGGCACACCATTACCGCCAGCCGGTTGCCAGCCAGCGGCCTTGCCTCCACTTCCCTGCCATTGCCGTGCACAAAGCTGAACAGTTCCCGATACTGATATTCCTCTTTCAGAAAGGGCTGCTGTGCCAGGGAAATGCCTACCGGGAACGCCTGCACCCCGCGGTTGCGGCAGATTTCCAGATGCCGGCGGATATCCGCCACCATCTCACCGGAACTGTCCATGGCCGCCCCGCAAACCGGGCTGCACAGCAGTGCGACGTTTCGCATCATGGGACGCAGACAAGGCCCGCCGATGTCCGCAGCGCGGATTTCGTCCAGCAGTTTCCGGGTGTTGGTCACGGTGGACAGCTTTTGTTCCAGTTCCTTTTGCTGCAGCAGCAGCTGCTCATACTGCCGATCCATAAAGGCATCAAATCGGGCCTGTTCCCCTGCCAACAAATAGGTTTTGATATCGGAAATGGTACACCCAATGCGTCGCAGGGTTGTTATAAAATAAAAGGACGAAACCTGCGCATGACTATAATAATGGTATCCGTTGGTTTCATCCTGACGTGGTACCAAAATTCCTTGTTCCTGGTAATAGCGCAAGGTATCCCGGGTGGTGTTGCACAGCCGTGCAAAGCGCCCTGCAGAGATGCAGTAATCTGATCGATTGACCAAATAATTCACCCTCTTTTTGTGCATTTTTGCTTGACATGGGGGTAACCCCCAGATTTATCCTAACACAGAACATCAAAATTGCAAAGTGGAGGGAATTATGAATTTTTTCAAAAAAATTTACTGCCGCAGCTTCCAGTTGTGCATGCGTGCAGCCTTGCCCTTTTTACCATATCGTGAACCCGAACTGATCCACGGCGTCGCTGCCGTCCCCAGTGTGCTGAACCAGCACGGCATCTCCCATGTTATGCTGGTTACCGATCACGGTGTCCGTTCCCTGGGTCTGACCAATCACCTGGAAGGTGCCTTGGCCCTGGCTGGTATCGCCTGCACCGTCTATGATGACACAGTCGCCAACCCCACCGTTGCCAATGTGGAAGCAGCACGGGAGCTTTATCTCAATGACCATTGTCAGGCACTGATCGCCTTTGGCGGCGGATCTTCCATGGACTGTGCCAAGGCCGTGGGGGCCCGGCTGGCCCGGCCTCACAAACCGCTGGCAAAAATGGAGGGCTTGCTCCATGTGATGCACCGCCTGCCCCTTCTGATCGCTGTCCCCACCACTGCCGGCACCGGCAGCGAGACCACCCTGGCTGCGGTCATCACCGACGAAAAGACCCATCACAAGTATCCCATCAATGATTTTTCCCTGATTCCGGATTATGCTGTGCTGGAGCCGGAAGTCACATTTGGCCTGCCCCGGCAGTTGACGGCCACCACCGGAATGGACGCCTTGACCCATGCGGTGGAAGCCTATATCGGCAATTCCACCACAAAACAGACCCGCACTGCCGCGATTGAAGCTGTCCAGCTGATTCTTGACAACCTGACGGTGGCTTATCACGACGGCAAAAATTGCACGGCCCGCGCCAACATGCTGCGGGCAGCGTATCTGGCCGGCACTGCTTTCACCAAGAGCTACGTGGGCTATGTCCACGCGGTTGCCCATAGCCTGGGCGGTCGCTACGGCATTGCCCATGGGCTGGCCAACAGCGTATTACTTCCCATCGTCCTGGAGGAATACGGTTCTCACGCGTATAAGAAGCTGGCACAGCTTGCCCGCGCCTGTGGCGTCTGTGATGCCGCTTCGGATGCAGAAGCGGCCCAGGCTATGATCGCACGGATCCGTGCGATGAATGGAGAAATGCAGATTCCGCAGACCTTACCTGGAATCCGCAACGAAGACATCCCTCAATTGGCACGGTATGCCGATCATGAGGCAAATCCGCTTTATCCCGTCCCGGTTCTTTGGGGACCGGACAAACTGGAAACAATCTATACCATGGTTCAGGAGGTTGCCCTAGATGACAGAGCAGCAGATTCAAAACATCCTGGCACAGCAGCATGATTATTTTGCCGCTGGCCACACCCTTTCCTACCAGGCCCGAAAAAATGCCCTTGACGCCCTGAAGGCTTCTTTGCAAAGGCACGAGAAAGATCTTGCCGTTGCGTTGAAAACAGATCTTGGCAAATCCGATTATGAAAGCTATATGTGCGAAACCGGCCTGACCCTCTCGGAGCTGACCTGGATGCAGAAGCATCTGCGCAGTCTGATGCGGGAAAAACGTGTTCCCACTCCCCTTTCGCAGTATGTGGCGCGCAGTTTCCGGTCTCCCAGCCCTTACGGCACCGTTCTGATCATGAGCCCCTGGAACTATCCTGTGCTCCTGACTCTGGAGCCGCTGATCGATGCCATTGCCGCGGGTAACACCGCCGTGGTCAAGCCCAGCGCCTACGCCCCGGCCACCGCTGAAGCGCTGCGTACCATCCTGGAGGAAAGTTTTGCGCCGGAGTATGTCTGCCTGGTTTCGGGCGGTCGTGCCGAGAACCAGGCACTGCTCCACCAGAAATTTGATATGATTTTCTTTACCGGCGGCAAAACCGTAGGCCGTGAGGTGCTGCGCTGCGCTGCCGAGAATTTGACCCCCGTCACCCTGGAACTGGGCGGAAAAAGTCCCTGCATTGTGGACAGCTCTGCCAAGATCCAGCTGGCGGCCAAACGGATTGTGTTCGGGAAATATCTTAACTGCGGTCAGACCTGTGTTGCCCCCGATTACATCCTTTGTGACGAATCCATCCGGGACCAGCTGATCCAGGCCCTGCAGCGGGAAATCACCGTCCAGTTCGGTGCCGATCCCTTGGCCAATTCCGATTATGGCAAAATCATCAACCAGAAGCATTTTGACCGGTTGCTTCGCCTGATCAACACCAACAAGCTGGTTTGCGGCGGTCAGACCCAACCCGAGGCACTGCGCATCGCGCCCACCATCCTCAAGGATGTGACCTGGGATGACGCCGTGATGGGCGAGGAAATTTTTGGTCCCATCCTTCCGGTGCTGACCTACAAAACACTGGAGGAAGCCATCCGTGTGGTGGAGAGTCATCCCCACCCGCTGGCTCTTTATCTGTTCAGCGAGGACAAGGCGACCCAGAAAAAGGTGCTTGCCTGCTGCCGGTTCGGCGGTGGCTGCATCAATGACACCATCATTCATCTGGCCACCAGCGAAATGCCTTTCGGCGGCGTTGGTGAGAGCGGCATGGGTGGATACCATGGCAAGGTCGGCTTTGAAACCTTCAGCCACACCCGCAGCATTGTGGACAAAAAGACCTGGCTGGACATGCCGGTCCGCTATCAGCCCTATGACAAATCCAAAAATAAGATGCTGCGCTTTTTCCTGAAATAAAATTCGAATCAAGGGGCTGTTGCAAAATAGCCTAAAAAAAATGAGATAGACATTCCCGAAAGGGTTTGCCTATCTCATTTTTTGTTG
>CALWNP010000081.1 GCA_944382835.1 uncultured Gemmiger sp. | reverse complement strand
AGCCACCTTTTCCCACTGAAAAAAGAATAGATTTTTTCGATATTCTGGAATATGCAAAAAACCAGGCTTCTCCTTTCGGCGAAGCTCAGCTTTGCTATACCCTTTTTTCGAGATTGCGCCGGAGTTTTTAACGAAATCTCCACAAAAACCATTCCGGAATAGAGTTTTCAACAGAAATCGCCATGAAAAAGGGACTGCTGCTCAACCTTCGTTTTGCAACAGCCCCTTTTTGTTTGTCTGGCGCACCTCGGCAACACCATAAAAAGCAGGGGCCCTCCCGCAGATCATCGCGGAAGGGCCCCTGCACTGTTTGCAGAGATTTATTCGGTTTTCCAGAAGTAGCAGGAATAGGGAGCCAGATCACTGCCACCACCAAAATCATGTTCCTGACCGGTGATCAGGTCCACCGCACGGCCGGCCTCGGCATTGAAATCGGCATGGTAGGTGTCCTCACAGCCGTTGATGGCCACCAGAACCCGTTCATCACCGTACTTGCGCTCAAAGATCAGCTGCCAGGGCTGCACCATGATGTTGCGGTAGCTGCCCATGCACAGCGCCTTACTGCCGGTGCGGGCCTTGGCCAGCGCCGAAATCCAGGCCGTCAGCTTGTTTTCCTCCGGCTTTTCAATGGCCGGGCGAAGGGTCGGATCGCCATTCTTTTTGTCGCCCTCAATCCCCCACTCACTGCCATAGTAGACAGCCGGAACGCCGGGCATGCCAAACAAAAGACCGTAGATGGGGAACAGACATTTCCGATCATCCAGGATCGAGGCAATCCGGGTGACATCGTGGTTATCCACGAAGCTCAGCAGATGTTTGCCGGTATACAGGCACCACGGCTCGGACCCGAACTGACGGTTGAGGCTGTACGAAATCTCGTGCATGTTGCCGGAATTGAAGCTGGAATACAACCCCTTATAACACTCATAGTTGGTCACCGAATGGCAGGCGTGGTCATTCATCCAACGGTTGTAATCCCCGTGCAAAGTCTCCCCCATCAGAACAAATTCCGGCTTGAGCGAGTCGGTCATGGCACGCAGCGCCGAGAGGAAGTCCAGATCCAGGCAGTAGGCGACATCCAGCCGCAGACCGTCGATGTCATAGTCCCGTACCCAGCCGCGGATGGCATCAAACAGATACTCCCGCACCGCCGGGTTGGCCAGATTGAGCTTGACCAGCTCGTTGCAACCTTCCCATGCCTCGTACCAGAAGCCGTCATTGTAGTTGGTGTTTCCATCAAAGGAGATGTGGAACCAATCCTTGTAGGGGCTGTCCCACTTCTTTTGCTGCACATCCCGGAAGGCCCAGAAGCCGCGGCCCGCATGGTTAAAGACGCCGTCCAACATAACCTTCATACCGGCGGCGTGGATGGCATCACAGACCTTCTGGAAGTCCTCCTTGGTGCCCAAGCGGACATCAATCTTGTTGTAATCCCGGGTATCATAGCCATGGGCATCGCTTTCAAAGACCGGGTTGAAGAGAACGCAGGTTGCCCCCAGCGCCTTGATATGATCCACCCAGTCCAGCACCCGCAGAATACGGGACTCGGCCACACCATCATTTTGCAACGGTGCCCCACATAGGCCAAGGGGGTAGATCTGGTAGACAACAGCTTCATCAAACCACATAGTTTTTCCTCTCTTTCTGTTTTTTGCCGCCCTTCCATCCTCAGGGCAGCCACCGTTTCAGTTTGGGACGCAGACGCAGGCGGTATGCCAGCCGGACGGCATCCAAGGCAAAATCGCAAAGCACAAAGGACACATTGCCGACCGCCAAGGTCAGCAACAACATCGCCGCTCCGGCTGTTGCAAACTCATCCCGCAGCGCAGGGCCGGCAAAAACCGCCAGCAGCAGTAGGTACATCACTAGAACCGCAAGGTTGAAAAACAGGAACTTGATCCCCCAGCGCAGCACCCGACTGTGCAGCCGGTCCAGCACTGCTTTCAACACCGGATAATACCCCAGAACCATATCATAAAACAGGGTCAATTCCTTGTCCGGCACAACGATCAGGCTCAGCAGCGCAACCGTCAGGTAGAGCATCAAAGCCTGGCGATTGCCAAATTCCTCCTGCACCGGGATGAGCAGAAAACAGGCAACCATGGGAGCCGCATAGGTGCCGATCTGCAGGAGATTTCCCACCAGCAGCAAGGTTACCGACATAGCGCCCAACACACCACAGAACGCCGTCTTTCTGCTCTGCAATCCGTGCAAAAACCGACCGCGCTCCTTTCCCGATAAACTATCTCTATTATACGATAGAACCCCCAGGTTTGCAAACCTATTCGGCGTTTTTCAGCTGATCCATCTGGGCAACGGTACAGAACACATATCCCTCCTGCCGGAACCAGCTTATGATGGCCGGCAGCGCCTCAACTGTGTGGTCGGTGGACTTGGTATCATGCATCAGCACCACGCAGATGCTGTGGTCCGCGGCATCCCGCTGGATGTTGCGTAAGATTTGTTCGGCGTCGGGGTGGCTGCCGGTGGCATCCTCGGCACAGACATTCCAGTCGATCCAATGATATCCCTTTTCCTCCGCTTCCCGGGTCAGCCGGGACATGATCTGGCTGCCGCCATACCGGTGGCTGACGGTGTTGGTGCTGCCACCGGGAAACCGCAGCCAGTGGATGGAATCCAAATCGAGGTACGGTTCCAGCTGCTGACGCAATTCTTTGATGTCCAGCCAAAAGGCGGTGGAACTGGCGTAAATTTTGGAGTACTGATGGCTGGCACTGTGCAGCGCAATCTGATGCCCTTGCTGCACCGCTGTCTTCAGCAAAGGATAGTATGGCAAATTTCCCTCTTGGGCAGTCACAAAAAAGGTAGCCGGCACCTGCTCCTTTTGCAGAATATCCAGAATCGCCTCGGTGTTGCTGGACGGCCCATCATCAAAGGTCAGGCAGACCATTTTTTGCGGCCTGGCTTGTTCCGGCGTCGCCCTGTCTGCTGAAAAGCAGTCGTTGGGGACCGTCACCGGTCTGGTCCATCCCATCCAGAGCTGCCCCAGACAGAATACAACAAGACAAACGATGGCCAGCAAAATCCATCCTGCCAGCTGTTGCCCGGCACGGTCCCCATTGTTTTCCCGTCGCATTTTCTTGTCTCCCCTTTCCGATACTTCTGTACCAGATTATGCGGACGGAACCGGGAATATGGTATCAAAAAAGCGCTGTCGAACATTCGACAGCGCGCAGAACCAATCCATTAAATTCTTCTTCCCTGGCGGAACTGATGATGGTTGGAAGTCCGCCGCTTTCCCAGCCAGACCGACGGCGAGAACAGAACCAGCATGGGGAAAATCTCCAACCGGCCAGCCAGCATGTCAAAGGATAAAACCAATTTGACCGGGTCGGAAAAACTGGAGAAATTGCCCATGGGTCCCACAATTTCCAGGCCAGGGCCGATGTTGTTCAGGCAGGAAGCAACCGCCGTGAAGTTGGTCACCAGGTCGAGCTGATCCAGAGAAACCAGCAGCACCGAAACCGCGAAGACCATGATATAGATGGTCAGAAAAACGTGGACCCCACGGACCGTCTTTTCTTCCAGCGGTTTGTTTTCAAACCGCACCGTGGTGATGGCATGGGGGTGGCACATCCGCTGCAGATCCTGCAACGAGGCCTTGAACATAATCACTAGGCGGGCAATCTTGATGCCGCCGCCGGTGGACCCGGCACAGGCGCCGAAAAACATCAGGGTTACCAGGATGGTTTTGGAAAAGGTGGGCCAGAGGTTAAAGTCAGCTGTGGCAAAACCGGTGGTGGTAATCACCGAAGAAACCTGGAAAAACGCATACCGCAGTGCCTGGGCAAAGTTGGAGCAGGTGTGCAGAATATTGAAAGAGATGGCAATGGTGGAAGCCGCGATGATCCCCAGATAGGTCAGCAATTCCTCCGAGAGAAGAGCTTCCTTGAACCGGCGCAGCAACAGCAGATAATACAGGTTGAAGTTGATGCCAAAGAGCATCATGAAGATGCCAATGACAATCTCCGCATAAGGGCTGTTGTAGGCACCGATGCTCAGTGCCTTCACGCTGAAGCCACCGGTACCGGCCGAGCCGAAGGAGTTGATCAGTGCGTCATACAGGGGCATACCACCTGCCACCAGCAAAATCACTTCCACCACCGTCATGACCAGATAGATGCTGTACAGGATTTTGGCGGTATCCCGCAGTTTGCTGGACAGCTTGCCCACCGAGGGACCGGGAACTTCGGCCCGCATCAGGTGCATGGCACGCCCATCGCTCATCGGCAGAACTGCCATGGCAAAAACCAGAACACCCATGCCGCCCACCCAGTGGGTGAAGCTGCGCCAGAACAGCAGCCCCTTGCTCATGGCCTCCACATCCACCAGAATGCTGGCGCCTGTGGTGGTAAAGCCGGACACCGTTTCAAAAAAGGCATCCACATAGGACGGGATTTCCCCCGCCAGGGTAAAGGGCATTGCCCCGAACAGCGACATCAGCACCCAGGCCAACGCCACAACCACAAATCCTTCCCGGGCAAAAATTGCCTTGTCCCGCGGGACCCGCAGCCCCAGCAGCACCCCCAGTGCTGCCAGCAAGACAATGGGAAAGAGAAAAGAGGATACGGTATCCTCTCCATAAATCACCGCCACGGCCAGGGGCAGCAGCATCAGTGCCGCTTCGATCAGAAAGATCCGCCCCAAAACGTAGCCAATCATCCGATAATTCACTGGGATTCCACCTTCACTTCACAACGATATCGCGCAAATCCTTGAGGTCGGTGTTGGTTGTCACCACAATCACATCGTCCCCCACATTCAAAGCATCGTTGCCGGAAGGAATGACCGTTGTCCCATTGGGGCGCACAATGCCGGCAATCAGCAGATTGCTCCTCAGTTCCAGGTCTTTCAGCGGGATGCCCGCAAAGGGGATTCCCTCCCGTACGCCAAACTCCAGCGCCTCCACCCGTCCGCCGACAATGCGGTGCAGAGTTTTGATGTTGGAGCCATAGCTGTTTTGCATGGCGCGTACATACTGCAGGATCAGCTCGGTCGTCACAGCGCCGGTGGAAACCACGCTGTCCACCATGCCGTTGTTGGCCACCAGATCAGCAAAGGACTGGCGGTTGATCTTGGCCACCACCTTGCGGGTATTGAACTGGGAGGCATACATGGAAAGGATGATATTGGTTTCGTCCAGGCCGGTCAAAGCCACAAAGGCATCCGCCTCAGCAATGCCTTCCTCGCTCAGAAGTTCGCTGTCGGCACCATCACCGTGGATGATCAAGGCGTTGGGCAGCCGCTCACTGAGATCCTGGCAGCGCTTGATGTCAGAGTCGATGATGGTCACCTTCATGTGGGTATCACACAGATCTTTGGCCAGATAATAGGCCATCCGGCTGGCTCCCACAATCATGACATTGGCCGCCCGTGCCTTGAACAGCCCCAGACGGCGGAAAAACTGCTCCAGCTCGGAGGGGGTGGCTGTCAGATAGACCTTGTCCCCTGCATTCAGGGTAAATCCGCCCGAGGGAATGCTGATCTCCTGCCCGCGCGCCACAGCACAGATCAGCATTTTGACCCGCATGTTGCGGTACAGATCCGACAGCTGCAGCCCCACCAACGGGTTGTCCGTTCCGATACGGTATTCCACCAGCTCGAACCGCTGTTTGGAGAACTGTTCCAATTTCATCGCGCTGGGGAACCGCAGCACCCCGGAAATTTCCCGCGCCGTTGCCTTTTCCGGATTGATGACCATGGAAAGGCCCAGTTCCGCACGCATGAACCGAAGCTGCTTTTCGTATTCGGGATTGCGGATTCGGGCGATGGTATGCAAAGTCCCGATCTTTTTGGCCACGAGACAGGACAAAATGTTGATCTCATCGCTGGAGGTTGTGGCAATCAACAGGTCAGCCCCATTTTCAAAGGCTTCCATCTGCACATCATAACAGCCACCGTTGCCCGGCACACCACGCACATCATAGATGTTGACAATGTCCTCCACCAGATCAGGGTTCTGGTCGATGACAACCACATCATGTTTGTCCTCGGTCAACTGCTGAGTCAGGGTCCGGCCCACTTTTCCCAGTCCAACGATTACGATTTTCATGGGTTCCTCCATCTCGCGGCATGTTATTTTTCCACCTTGGACAAAATTCACCGCAATTCCCTATCTTACACCATTATAGCAAATGCGCCGCAAAATTCAAGAAGACAATTTTTCAAAAGTGTTGTATTATGCTTTTATAATGCAGAATTTCCCGGTTTTTCCAGCTTCAAGCCCGGCTCTCTGAAAAAAGTACTTGCATTTTGGGACACAGTGTGCTAGAATAATTCACGCAGCATTGGAGCGATCCGGTGCAATAGGCGGAAGTGCTGGAATCGGCAGACAGGCACGTTTGAGGTGCGTGTGTCCATGACGTGTGGGTTCAAGTCCCATCTTCCGCACCACGAAAAAAGCGTAAGGTCATTGACTTTACGCTTTTTCTTATGCTCGTTTGACCGGTTCAAAATGGAGGTGCCTCTCCTTCTCAAACCTTTCGGCTACAAATCAGGACAAAGCTGTCGCTGCCCTGATCGGTGGTGACGGTAATCCAGAAATTATAGACGGTGTCCATCCGCAATTGAAGGATCCCGTCCGAAAGCTCTTGGATCTGGTAATCCGTCTTTGGGAAAGGATCCATCAGATCATACAGCCGGTATCCCGTCTCATGGGGAGCCGCAAACCGGACCGTCACATCCTCCTCTTCTACCCCGGAAAGGCAGAGATAGGGAATCCCGTCCGCCGCCGTGATCAGCGGCAAGGTCTGCGCTGTTCCCCCGTCTTCCGGCCAAAAATCGGTGGTGGTTTCAGTCACAGTACAGTTGGCCAGGGTGGCGGTTACGCCGCTGGAAGAGAAAGTTTTCTCCCAAACAGGGGTCAGGTCCGACTTTCCGGAACAGCCACAGAGCAGCAACGACAGAACCAGTGCCAGCACCGCCAGAATATGTTTTTTGGACATTGGGCTTTCCTCACCTTCTAACGATAGGGGTCATAGGGTCCCCGGGGCATTTTCTCCCCCAATTCCAACAACCGGGGGCGAAGCCCCGTCTCCACCTGAACAAAGCCAATCAAGGTCCCCAGATGGAGATGCCAGTGCCGGTACTGGGTCAAAATCAGGGTCAGGCGTGTCCATTCACAGTGCTCCGGCCGCTGCAGCAAGTCCTCGTCATGCAGCGAAGTCAGATAGAGCGAGAGCTTGGCCTTGATGGTGTAAAAGTATTCATCAATCTGGGCACGGGTCAGCCGGGTGGATGGGTAGATATCCAACTCCTGCAAAAGCGGCGTATGGATGGGCGGCTCCACAAAATCCCGGTCCCGGGGATTGATGAACCACTGATCCAGCAGATGCAGCATGTGGTAGATGTGCTGCCACAACGGCGCACCACCGTAACATTTGTCCCAGATTTGATCCGGAATACAATCCAGGACATTCTGGGTTTCCCAGAGGCCCCGGACGGTCATCTCGGTGATTACGGCATGGTAGGAGGTTTCGCGCATGGCAGGGCGCTCCTTTCGGGAGAAAATCTTGCTCTGCCTTAGTATCCCGCGAAACCGCACCAATCATTCAGTGCCATCCTCCACCAGAATGGTGGGAAGGGTCTTTTCACTGTACTGGGAAGAGATGATCGGGCTGAGCGACACCCGGGAGTAAGCCCCACGGACCGTCCCGTCATAGACATACAGACCGGTTAAATTGTAATAGTCATTCAGGCCAAACGTCTCCCCTTTCAACCCATAATTGCGGCTGACATAAGGGCGGTAGAACTCCTGTAACAGATAGCCCTCGGCGGGAATGTCTGCCACCACCCGGGCCCACTCTCCCTGATCATATTCCACTCCCGCATAAACACCGCGGGAACCATAGGAATCCAACGGCTTGAGAATCCAGTGGTCCTTGTCCGCCAGCACCCTCTCAGCATCCGCCGGGGTATACTCGGCAGTATACGGCAGATGCTGCCGGAGATAGTCCTGTTCCGCCGGGGTCAGAAGTGCCATCGTCTCAGGGCGATGGAGTACCCGGAAGATGGTCTTGTTGTGCACCAGCTGGGTATGGAAATCCCCCAGCAACAGCACAGCGCCCTGCCGCACCGCCTCCAGAAAATCGCCGCACTCATCATAATGCTCCAGGATATCACTGGTCACCGCACGACGGTAGATGGCATCAATCCTGCGCCCCGCCGGGTCGGTGAGAACCCCGTTGCGATACCGCAAATCCCGGATGTCACAGATTCCGGCCGGAATCCCCTTGGCCTCAAAATGCTCACAGAAAATCTCAAATTCGTTGACGGTGCCGTATTCCAGAAAATCCACAATGGCCATGGAAGGAGTCCCCTCACCACGGGCACGGTGATAAATATCACAAAAAGTATCCACCCAGCTGTCGAACAGCTCACAGGTCTGCACCGGATGGGTGGAGCAAAATTGGCGGTAAGCAGAGGAAAGCTGCTGGGCATTGTTCAGTTCCCGGTCCTCGTTCATGGCGCTGGTGCCGTCGGTGTTGAACTCGCAAAATTTATAGTCCCCGGTTTTCTCGTTGTAGAAGAAATCAATCCGGGCAATGGGCAGCAGCGAAAGGGCCAGGTCTGCCCGCAGAATCAGGGCTTCGGTGCGTGGGTCAAAGCCAAACAGCGCCCGGTAGGACGGGCTGCGGAAATATTCCGCCACCACCTTGCCGAAGATTCCGTAAAGAACCCGCATATCCTCTGCCAAATGGTTGTACTGGGAACGGGTAAAAATTTTGGGCACATAGCAGGTGCGGACATATTCCTTGTGATGGATGGCGGTGGAGTGTTTCATATACTCCACAATGTCATGGAACTCCCGCTGGGTTGCAGGCAGGTCCGCGGCCGCCATCGCAAGGTATTCCTGTTCCAGAGCCTGGTTATCTGTCATGTCGGTCTACCTCCCGCAGGGTCTTTTTTCGGGCTGCCAACTCGATCAGTGGGTTGAGCAGCTGCCGTTCCTCCAATGTGGGAATCCGGCTTTTGGCCTGGGCCAGCAGCCAGGCAATTTCATCAGCCACCGGATAGTCATAGATCCGGGCCTTGTAGCCCCGGCAGCACACCGAGATTTTGGCATCGGTGATATCCCAGACGGTGGCGCCGGCATAATGGCGCAGGATGCCATCCAGGGCCGCCGGGCTGGAGAAGATGGTCTTGATCAGCTGGGTATAAGCTGCGATATAACGGGGGGTCATGCTGTCGGCCACCCGGATCTCGATATAGGATTTGAGCCGTACATCAAAAAAGAACATCGATAGAATCTGCTCGATCTCACTGCGCCCGAGATTGGCGCCATACACCTCGTTGGCCGTCTTCCGGCCCACATTTTCGGTGCGTTCCCCTCGCTTGGCCACAATCAGCGGCCGCTGCAGGATGTAATCGGCGTAGGCATCAAAGCCGAAATTGTCATCCATCAGGCAGGGAATGATTCCGCAGCGGTCCGGGTCCACATCGTTCCAGACATGGGTGCGCACACAATAGCTGTGGTTGGGCTGCCCCTGATAGACCGGCGCATTGTCGGTGAGCAACGCCAGCATGGGTGCAATCAGGCTGGCGGCCCGATACTTGCGCACAAAATCCGCCTCGCTGAAGTAATCCACCGAAACCTGGGTAGACGCCGTAGCGCGCATCATACAGACGCCGTGCCCGCCGCTGGTGCGGAAATACTCATCCATCGCCTCATATCGCAGTTTGGGGATCAAAGGCAGGGATTCTGCGGCACAGGTGGGATGGCAGCCGATGGTGTGCATCTGCAGCCCATGCTGCGCCAGCACGGCACAGAGCTGGGTGGCGTAGGATTCGTAGATCATCCGAATCTGCGGTACATCGCTGCGGGGCGCAATGCTGATTTCCAGCTGGCAGGCGGGCTCCAGGCTGACCCCATAGGTCCTGTTGCGGTAGCCCATATACATCCCATCCACCAGAACAGGCTGGTCCTGAGGGTGCTGCATCGAGCGCATGACCTCCTGAATCTCCTCAAAGGTCACCGGGATACCGTTATTATGGGTGATGAAGTGCTCCACTTCCAACCCCAGAAGAAGCTTTCCCACCGGCTTGCAGCCATCGCGGAAATACTCCACCATTGCATTCTTTTGTTCCTGTAAATTTGTCAAAAGAGTACGTCCTTTCCTGGTTGCCGCTCAGGGCGGCACTGCCATTTTACACCAGTCCGGTATGAAATGCAACCTGCCCTTCCGGAAAGCCTGCTGCTTAAGAAAAGCGGTCCATGCGTCCGCTTGCTGCTCCCATTATACCGCCCCCGGAACCTGAAGTAAAGCCAAAGAAGCGGCCACCTTTCCCCTCAAAATGTAAAGTGTGCTTGACATTACAGACAGCTCATATTATACTGAGTTCATGGAAAGCCGGCTTTACATCGCAACGGCAAAAGGAAGGCTGCAAATGAAAAATCGATTGGAAGAACTGCGAAAAGAGCGCGGGATCAAACAGGAGGATCTGGCCAGCGCCCTGGAGGTTTCCCGGCAAACCATCAGCTCGCTGGAAAAAGGCCGTTATAACCCGTCCATCCAACTGGCCTTCAAAATTGCAAAGTTTTTCGGACTATTGATCGAAGATATTTTTCTGTATGAGGAGGATGACTTATGAAAAGCAAATCCAATCATCTGCTCATGGTCTGCGCTGGTATTTTGTTGATGGGGCTGGGCTTGTTCCTGCTGAAAAGCACCAACCTTGCGGCCGGGAGTCTGCGGGTTCTGCCCTATTTCTGCCTTGGGATCGGAAGTGGGGTTTTCGGGCATGGTGCCGGAGAATTGGCAACCCGGAAAGCCTTTCGCAACAATCCCCAACTGCAGCGGGAGCTGGAGATTGAACAGAGAGATGAGCGCAATGTTGCCATTGCAAACAGGGCCAAAGGCAAGGCCTATGATTTGATGACCTTTGTATTTGGCGCATTGATGGTTTGCTTTGCATTGATGCAGATTGATCTGTCCGCTGTTCTGCTTTTGGTCTTTTGTTATCTGCTGGTGCAGGGTTCTGCACTTTATTACCGGTTCAAATTTGAGAAAGAGATGTAAAAATAAATATCCCCCGGCAAAGCCGGGGGTTTTGCACAGACGGGTAAAACCCTGGATTACTAGCGCACGCGTCACGTC
>CALWNP010000080.1 GCA_944382835.1 uncultured Gemmiger sp. | reverse complement strand
TTTTTATTCCATCATGATCGACATTAGTCTTTTTTCGAACCACTCGCCTAGCGAGTGGTTTTCGGAACACAAAAAGCGGCCGGCAGCACTGAAGCTGCCGGCCGGGAAGACTTTATATTTTTTCACTGTCCTCTTGACGGGGTGCAGTTCAGTCTTTTCCGATACGCCTGTTTTTGTTATTCCAGAGAATTTTCTTAAAGGATATCAATGTGCTCCCCGTTCAGGGCCTTGTTCATGCTGCGCACCGCACAGAATTTTCCGCACATGGAGCAGGTATCATCCTGTTCAGGCGACCGATCCGCACGGATGGCCTTTGCCGTTTCCGGGTCCATGGCGCAGGCCCATTGTGCTTCCCAATCCAGAGCACGGCGAGCGTCTCCCATCTTGTCGTCGATCTCCCGAGCACCGCGGATTCCCTTGGCGATGTCTGCCGCGTGGGCCGCAATCTTGCTGGCCATAATTCCTTGTTTCACATCTTCCAGGTTGGGCAGAGCCAGATGCTCCGCCGGGGTGACATAGCACAGGAATGCGGCTCCGTTCATCGCCGCGATGGCACCACCGATGGCTGCAGTAATGTGATCGTAACCGGGGGCAATATCGGTGACCAGAGGGCCCAGCACATAGAAGGGCGCTCCCATGCAGATGGACTGCTGGCCCTTCATGTTGGCAGCAATCTGGTCCATCGGAACATGGCCGGGGCCCTCCACCATCACCTGGACATCCTTCTCCCAAGCGCGTTTGGTCAACTCACCCAACCGGACCAGCTCCTCGATCTGGCAGACATCGGTGGCATCGGCCAGGCAGCCGGGACGGCAGGCATCTCCCAGCGAGATGGTGACATCGTATTCCCGGCAGATGTCCAGGATTTCGTCAAAATATTCGTAGAAGGGATTTTCTTCTCCAGTCATGCACATCCAGGCAAAGACCAGGGAACCTCCGCGGGAGACAATGTTCATCTTGCGTTTGTGCTTGCGAATCTGATCGATGGTCTTGCGGGTGATGCCACAGTGCAGGGTGACAAAATCCACACCATCCTCCGCATGCAGCCGGACCACATCGATGAAATCCCGGGCGGTCAGGGTGTCCAGATCCCGCTGATAATGGATCACACTGTCATAAACCGGCACCGTCCCGATCATAGCCGGGCACTCATGGGTCAGTTTGCGGCGGAAGGGCTGGGTGTTACCGTGGCTGGACAGGTCCATGATCGCCTCGCCGCCCATCTTGACAGCGGAGAGGACCTTTTGCATCTCCACATCGTAGTCCTTGCAGTCTCGGGAAACGCCCAGATTTACATTGATCTTGGTGCGAAGCATGGAGCCGATCCCTTCGGGATTGAGGCAGGTGTGGTTCTTGTTAGCAGGGATGACAACCTTGCCGCAGGCTACCAGCGGCATCAGTTCCTCCACTGTCATCTTTTCTTTTTGGGCAACAATTTTCAGTTCCGGGGTGCAGATGCCTTTGCGTGCGGCATCCATCTGTGTGGTGTACGGTCGTTCCATGGTTTGAATCTCCTTTATAAATGTATTCAGTCCGCTTCCTGGGCAAAAACACCTTGCAGCGGGTAGGCGTGATTCATCGGACCGCTTCCGTGCCCGAGATCCAGCATGGCAGCCAGTGCGCCAGAAAGGTAGTTTTTCGCCCGTTCCACCGAGGTGGGCAGGTCGAATCCCTTGGCCAGATTGGCTGCAATGGCACTGGAGAGGGTACAGCCGGTTCCGTGGGTGTTGGGATTCCGGATCCGCTTGCCGGGAAACCAGTGCAGCGTTCCGTCAGAGTAGAGCAGATCATTGGCATCATTGATGCTGTGTCCACCTTTGAGCAGAATCGCACAGTGATACCGTTCTCCAATCTGTCGTGCCGCCGCTTCCATCGACTTCGCATCGGTGATGGTGCAGCCCGAGAGGAGCTCCGCTTCCGGGATGTTGGGCGTTGCCACCAGTGCAAGGGGCATCAGTTCCTCCTCCAGAACCTGGATTGCATCCGGGTGGATCAGCTTAGCGCCGCTGGTAGCAACCATGACGGGGTCCAGAACAATATTCTTTGCCCCGTAATACTGCAGCCGCTGGGCGATGACCTGAATCAAGAGTGGGGAAGAGACCATGCCGATCTTGACAGCATCGGGGCGGATGTCCTCAAACACCCCGTCCAGTTGCTGCTGTAAAAATTCAGGGGAAACTTCCAAAATTCCCTGCACGCCGGTTGTGTTTTGCGCCGTCAAGGCGGTGATGGCTGTCATGGCATAAACGCCGTTCATCGTCATCGTCTTGAGATCGGCCTGAATACCGGCGCCTCCGCTGGAATCGCTTCCGGCGATTGATAATGCTGTCTTCATTGTTGACTCCTTTTGGCATTATTTTTGTTAGGCGACAGAAGGTGGTGCCCCCGATCTGCCGCCATAAAGAACCGGACAAATGACCCGATTCTTTTGCTATGAATGATTAGCCCTGAACCATCTGCTCCGAAAGTGCACGCAGTTCCCGGCAAGCAGACTGAATATCCGTTGCGGCAAAGATGGCGGAAACCACTGCAACACCCGCCACCCCGGTTCCGTGCAGCTGAAGCAGATTGCTTTTCCCGATGCCGCCGATGGCAACCACCGGGATGTTTACCGCAGAACAGATTCCCTGGAGCGTAGTGTAAGAAAGGGGAGTGACGTTGTGTTTGGTTGCCGTGCCAAATACGGCGCCTGCCCCCAGGTAATCAGCCCCCTCTCTTTCCGCGGCCAGAGCCTCCTGCACGTTGTGGGCAGAGACCCCGACCAGCATTCGGTCACCCACGCGGCGACGGACATCCGCCACGGGTAGATCTTCCTGCCCCACATGTACGCCGTCGGCACCGCTGGCAATGGCCACATCCAGATTGTCATTGATGAGGAAGGGAACACCATACCGCCGGCACAGCGATCCGATCTCTCTGGCCTCTGCCAGAAAAGCTGCTTCATCCAGGCTCTTTTCCCGCAGTTGGACACAGGTTACACCACCTTGTAGCGCGGCCTCCACCTGTTCACACAGGCTTTGCTTGCCAACCCAGGACCGGTCAGTCACCGCATATAGCCGCATCCAGTTTTTATCGCATTTCATAATTTGCATGCTCCTCCAATTGTTCCGGGGTCAGACGGTAAACGGCATCTATAATCCGGTTGCGGTAGGTGGCATTGCCTTCGTCCGGTTTGAGCTTCGCATAGGCTAGCTCTCCGCAGACCCCCATGGTGCAGACCGCTGCGGCACACGCCTGCAGCAAATCGTCCGGATTGGCCGCAGCAAAGGCAGTCACCAGACAGGAGAGCTGACAGCCGGTACCGGTTACACTCTGCATCATGGGGTGACCATTGCGGATACAAAAGGCGTTTTGTCCGTCCGCCACAAGATCGATGGCGCCGGTCACCGCAATTACAGCGCCGCAGCTGGCAGCAAATGCCTTGACCCGAGGAATCATCACATCCAGATTTTCGTCGGTGATCCGATCCTCGGTACAGACATCCACACCTCTGGAATCACTGCTGCCCAAAGCCAGTGTTTTGAACTCCGAAAGATTCCCTCTCACAATCGAGATGTGAAGCTCCTGCATCAGACGAAGGGCCGTGTGGGTTCGCAAGGAGGAAGCTCCGGCGCCAACCGGGTCCAGGATCACCGGAAGCCCCAATTCATTGGCCTTTTTGCCGGCTGCCAGCATGGCTGGGATGGTCCCCTGATGTAAAGTCCCCAGATTGATGGTCAGTCCCTGGCTGAGGGAAGTGATTTGGGATGCTTCGGCGGGATCATCTGCCATGATGGGGGAAGCGCCACTGGCCAACAGGATATTGGCACAATCGTTGGCGGTGACATAGTTGGTGATGTTGTGGATCAGCGGTCTTTTTTGCCGCAAACGCATGAGATATTCAGCAAACATAAAACGTCCTTATCGAGCAAGTTTTTTCTGCATCACACCCAAAGTCCCGGTGTTTTTCAGGCCATAGAGAAGAATCCCGGAGATGATGGAACCTCCGGCCGTGGAGACCAGGAAGGGAATGATGTAGGCATAAAATGCAATTTCTCCGGCGCTTTGCCCCATAAACAAAACGGCAACAGGATAAGCACACAGACCTCCCAGAACAGCAGTGCCGAACACCTCAGCCACCAGCGTCAGGGGCAGATTCTTGGTGGCCCAGTAGGCCAGTCCGCAGAGCAGTGCACCGATCATGCTGCCCGGAAAAGCCATCAGGCTTCCCAGACCGGTCAGGTTGCGGATCAGACTGGCGGCAAAGGCCACGCTAATTCCATAAACAGGCCCCAGCAACACGGCGCAAAGAATATTGACCATATGCTGGATGGGCGCACATTTGCTTCCGAAAACAGGGAAGGAAAAGAGGCTTCCCACCACAGCGACAGCACAAAAGATACCGGCAAGAGCTAATTTCTGGATGTTGGTATGTTTCATTTTTGACAACTCCTTTTGAAATCAAATGCGAGAAAACCATCGTAACAGCGATGCTTTCCCGGAAATAATAGGCGGGGTCAATCCCGCCTACGGAAGTTCGGTCGAGGCTTGCTGGCCTCCTCTCACGCCGGAACACGGCTTCCCATCGCTGCATGATACAAGGTCCAGGGCGCTCCCCCTCGGCCCGCCGCATCCAATGCGGAGTTTTCTGTCACATCCTTTCCGAACTGTCAAAACAACACAAAAAACGGGAGGCACCTGAACGGTGCCTCCCGAAAAAATCATCATCCCAACGACTTCCTACGGCGGCATTATCCGCATCAGGTAAAAGGGTCGAAGGTGATTCCTTCCTCTCAGCCTGTCAACACAAGCTCCCCCGGTTTTCTGTTTGGCAACATTATAGCGCTTTCCCTGACCACCGTCAATCCCGAAAAACAAAAAACGAGGTCAGAAAAGGGGAGTGTGCCCCAAGTAAGCAGTCTGCTCCGAAAAGATAAATTGATGTTGTCAGCCAGAACCATTCATCACATCGTTGATTATATTGCCGAATGCTGCATCTGCTTGCTCTTGGCAGATTACAAACGGTTTGTATTGTTTTCGCGGTTGAAAATTGTATGGCACTTAAAAAATATTTTTGGTCCCGGAAAGAAGTTGATAACCGCCGCCAGAAGCTGGCGTGAATACTTGGCGCGGATTTCGGCACCGGACACCATGTTTGATGATCAGTATTACAGCAAGATCTCAGATGGCGAGCCTTTGCTGAGATGGGCAATTAGGACGCCTTTCCTTGACGGGGAAGAAAAAAGATGGTATGATTACGATATCAGCAATTTCGCTAAATGTAAATTTAGCGAAATGCAGGGGAGTGAAAAGCCTGAAAACAGGCATTTTCGAAGCAGTCCACATTATTTGGTAGCCAAGCCCGACAACAGGAGTTCTATTTTATGAGCAGCTATATTGATACAGTACATCCCGAAAATCATGCGCCTTATCTGGACATTCCCGACGCAGTGATTGAGTATCTCCATTATCTGGATTTTGTTAAACTGCGTTCACCTAGAACCATCAACGGTTATTACATTGATCTGCGCGGTTTCTTCCGGTATATGTGTATCCAGTGGAATCGTGTTGCCCCGGATGCGTCGCCCGAACAGATTGATCTGACCGGAATCACAATCCAGGATATTGGTCAGATCACGAAACGGGATATCCTGAATTATCTGGACGATACCCGCAGCCATTCCAATGGTGCCCGGGCACGTGCCCGGAAACTTTCTGCTCTGCGCGGCTTTTTTGGGTATCTGCGCACCCAGGTGGGATCTCTGGAAAACGATCCCACTGAAAACATCAGTCTTGGCAGTCCCAAAAAGACCTTGCCCAAATACTTGACCAAAGACGAAAGTATCGAATTGTTAAAAAATATACAAAGTGATTTTTATGAACGGGACTACTGTATCCTTACCTTTTTCCTGAATTGTGGAATGCGGCTGGCCGAACTTGTCTCCATTGATCTGCAGGATTTTCGGGATGATACCATTCGTATCATCGGCAAAGGCCATAAAGAACGGCTGGTCTATCTCAATGAGGCTTGTCTGGATGCACTGGCACATTATCGCGCGGTGCGGGATGGGTTGCCCAACCTGCAGGATCGCAAGGCACTGTTCGTTTCCAAAAAGACCGGCAGACGCCTCAGCGCTCGTCGTGTGGAGCAGATTGTGGCGCGGTGCCTGCAAAGTGCCGGCCTTGCGGATCGTGGGTTTTCACCGCACAAGCTGCGGCACACGGCAGCAACACTGCTGTATCAGGGTGGTGCCGATATGCTTGTCCTAAAAGAAATTCTGGGTCACGCCAATGTTTCCACAACCCAAATCTACACCCACATCCAGCAGCGGGAACTCCGCCAGGCGGTGGCGGCCTCTCCCCTTTCCCAGATCAGTTATACAGCTTCCTCACAGCAGGACACCGGCAAAGACGATGCTTCCGGCAGCACCGATACCGCAGAGGACCAAGCTGCAGAAGACGGTAAATAAATAGCGTAACATCAACGCTTTCGTGGGGCGAAGAAGGCCATTCCGGTTCCCGCCAACAAAGATGCACCGGAATAGCTCTCCGCCGAGATATGCCGCATTTCCCGCCAGCCAGAGTGAGAGAAAAAGGGTGCTCAGATCCGGCAGACAGGTCAGCAGCCAATGAATGATTAAGGAACGGGCACCGCCTGCCACAAAGATGCTGGAGGCACAAATGCCCATCAGTATTCCTCTTGCTGCAAAAAACAAAGCAAGAAATAAACCGGCCCAGGCACTGAATCCGCAGACAAATACCAGAGTGATCTGTAAAAATGCCCCGGCAAACAAACCGGAAAAGACCTGCAACAGGCTTGTATAGTTTTGCCCATCCATGTAATACTGCGCCAGTGTGCTGCCGTAGTCAGACCCATCACGCCCAGCATAGATGCCACCAAGATAGCCAAGGAAAAACAGTCCAAAAAACAGCAGCCAAAAGTGCAGCAGCCCAAAAGATATTCTGGCACGGGCACCATGCTCCGGAACGGCCGGTCGTTTTCGGGCAGATCCACCGTATGCCGTTCCGGAGCCAATCGGTGCCTTGGCCGCCCGCATCAGCGCTCTGGTGCTCTGCTTTGGGCGCGAAGCGCTGTCAGAGCACCCCCGAACATGCCGCCAAACAGCAGGACCGCAGCAATGCTGAGAGAACCGCCATTCCATTGAATGGTGCCGCCTTGCAGGACCGTGGCAAGTACCAGGCACAGGGCATAGAAAGCCCCGCAGCCAAGGCCGCAGAGCAGCCGTTGGTGCCCCAGCAACGCTGCCAGCACCAGGCCTGAAATTCCTGCCCCCAGACCGCAGGCGGCACAAGCCAATGGTTCAACCAGGCTCAGTGGCAGCAGTGCTTTTGTCAAAAGCATTGCCGATACAGCCAGAAAGGCAGTGCCTGCTCCCACACCTCCCACAAAGCTCAGGATCAGTGCGGCCACGGGCGGAACCTTTTTCCCTTTATGCGCGGCTTTGACTTTAGGCGGAGTATGGCCTCCGCCAGTGGATTTTTTCCAGCTGAATTTCATAGAAAACGCCCCCTTGCACAGTAAACACTATGCGAGGGGGCGTTTGGGTATACCTGACAGAATGCCTTACTTCTTGGCCGGAGTGCTGTCCTTGGCGTCTTTCTTGGCGTCCTTTTTGGAATCCTTCTTGCTGTCCTTGTCGTTGCCCATGTCCAGCTTTTCGACGGAAGAGATGGCCGAACGGCGGAAGCGGATCTTGACACGATCACTGGTGGTTTCCAGAACGAAGGTGTCATCCTTGATGGCGGCCACACGGCCGATCACACCGCCGATGGTGGTTACCTCGTCACCAATTTCGATGGAAGCGCGCATCTCGGCATCCTTTTTGTCCTGCTTTTTCTGGGGCAGGTACATGATCAGATACAGCACGACGATGACAACCAGAAGCGGAAGAACCGTCACAAGCAGGCTTGCGGCAGTGCCGGTAGCGGCAGAGGTTTCCAAAAAGTTAAGCATAGCGAAAAACTCCTTAAACAAACAAATTTATTACATTATACAAAATCCGGCACAGGGATGCAAGGGGCTGGCCTCAAATTCTTGTATCCAACAGCTTGACATAGCGGTCATGGAACTGCTGGAAGGTGCCGTTATCCAACTCTTCCCGGATGCGCTCCATCAGATGATTGTAGAAATACAGGTTGTGCATGACGGCCAGACGCATGCCCAGCATCTCGTCGGCCTTTTGCAGATGGCGCAGGTATGCACGGCTGAAATTGCGGCAAACCGGGCAATCGCACTGCGGATCGATGGGGCGCTCATCCTTTTCGTATTTGAGGTTTTTGATGTTGATGATGCCTTCCCAGGTGAACAGATGGCCATGCCGGGCGTTGCGGCTGGGCATCACGCAGTCAAACAGGTCCACACCGCGGTACACGCCCTCGATGATGTTGCCGGGCGTGCCCACTCCCATCAGATACCGGATTTTGTCCTTGGGCATGAAGGGCTCCACCGCCGAGATGATGTCATACATCACTTCGGCCGGCTCTCCCACTGCCAGACCGCCGATGGCATACCCGTCCAGGTCATACTCGGCGATCTGCTTCATATGCTCGATGCGCAGATCCTTGTAGGTGCAGCCCTGGTTGATACCGAACAGCAGCTGATCCGGGTTGACAGCCAGGCCTTCATGTTTGAGGCGGTCCATCTCCTGCTTGCAGCGCAGCAGCCAGCGTGCGGTGCGGGCGCAGCTCATGGCGGCGTAGTCGTGCTCGGCAGGGTTCTCGACGCATTCGTCAAAGGCCATGGCGATGGTGGAGCCGAGATTGGCCTGGATCTGCATGCTTTGCTCCGGCCCCATAAAAATGCGGTGACCGTCCAGATGGGAGTTGAAGGTGACCCCTTCCTCGGTGATCTGCCGCAGTTTGGCCAGGCTGAAGACCTGGAATCCGCCGCTGTCGGTGAGAATGGGACCATCCCAACGGGTAAACTTGTGCAGGCCGCCCAACTCAGCCACCACCTTGTCACCGGGGCGAAGGTGCAGATGGTAGGTGTTGCAGAGCATGACCTGTGCACGGATGTCCTTGAGGTCAAAAGCAGACAAGCCGCCTTTGATGGCGGCGGCGGTGGCCACATTCATGAAAGCCGGGGTCTGGACGGTGCCGTGAACGGTCTGAAACTCGCCGCGGCGTGCCGTGCCGTTTTGGAGGATAAGGCGGTAAGGCATGGGATGAATCTCCTTTTCTGTGGTAATGACGTTTACTGGATGAACATGGCATCGCCAAAGCTGAAGAAGCGGTATTTTTCGTCTACCGCAACCTTGTAGGCGGCCATCGTCTTTTCGTAGCCGTAAAAAGCGGCAATCAGCATGATCAAGGTACTTTCAGGCAGGTGGAAGTTGGTGATCAGCCCGTCGATGGCATGCAGTTCCACACCAGGGTACAGGAAAATATCGGTGTTGCCGCTGCAAGGAACGATCTTGCCATAGGTAGCCCAGACCGCTTCCAGGGTGCGGCAGCTGGTGGTCCCCACTGCAATCACCCGGTGCCCGTTTGCCCGTGCCGCATTGATGGTGTTGGCGGTCTTCTCATCAACGCAATACCACTCGGAGTGCATCTGGTGATCCTCAATGTCCTCCTCACTCACCGGGCGGAAGGTGCCAAGCCCCACATGCAGGGTGACCTCGGCGATCTGGACACCCTTGTCACGGATGGTCTGCAGCAGTTCGGGGGTGAAATGCAGCCCGGCGGTAGGGGCAGCAGCACTGCCCAATTCCTTGGCATAGACGGTCTGGTACTGGCTCTGATCCTCCATCTGTTTGGTGATATAAGGCGGCAGCGGCATCTTGCCGAACTCGTCCAGCTTTTCGTAGAAGGTCTCGGTGTCATAGTGGAAGGTGACGAACTTGTTGCCGTCCGGCATGGTCTCATCCACCACCGCGGTCAGAGAGCCATCCCCGAAGGTCAGCTGGGTGCCGGCCTTCATCCGCTTTCCCGGCCGGGCCAGGCATTCCCAGGTATCTCCGTGGTCCTGGCGCAGCAGCAGCAGCTCACAGACGCCGCCGGTCTCCTTTTTGGTGCCCATCAGACGGGCGGGAAGGACCTTGGAATTGTTCAGCACCAGAACATCCCCGGCTTCCAGATAGTCCGGCAGATTGTGAAAAACGGTGTGTTGGATTTCGTTGTTGGCGCGGTTCAGAACCATCAGCCGTGCACTGTCGCGCGGATTTGCCGGTTCCTGGGCAATCAGTTCTTTGGGCAGGTCATACCAAAATTCTTTTTTTAACATGATTTTGCTTCCTTTTTACGTTGACAATCGGGAATGGCGATGCTATTATGAATCCAAGCAGAAACCTTTTCTGCCCAACACAGAGGCGCGGGTATCATCAGTACCCATCGGTCATGGATCCCTGCCAGGGGAACGGCCATGGTGAAAGGGCTGCCCGCCGAAGGCGATGCACGGCACGCATCGTACCTGGGTCCGCCACCGAACAGGGTCGGAACTGTCACGCCTTTTTCGGGTGTGTTGCGCTGTGTTTATGCAATGTATCATTATATTGCATTTTGTGCCGGTTTTCAAGCCGGTTTTTTTATTGCCTGGCAATAAAAACCACATCTCATGGCGGAAGGTTCCGCACGGCCCCCGCATAAAGATAGGAGCGGGAAACGGAAAGGAAGGTCTTGTATCATGAAGCAGTATCGTGTCGGCGTCGTGGGCGCCACCGGAATGGTCGGGCAGCGTTTTATCAGCCTGCTGGCAAATCACCCCTGGTTCCATATCACAGCTTTGGCGGCTTCGGCTCGTTCGGCCGGTAAAACCTACGAGCAGGCTGTGGGCAGTCACTGGATGATGCAGACCCCCATGCCGGACTGTGTCAAGGAAATGGTGGTGATGAATGCCGCCGATGTGAATGAGGTCGCCGCCAAGGTAGATTTCGTCTTCTGCGCCGTCAATATGAAAAAGGATGAAATCAAAGCGCTGGAGGAAGCCTACGCCAAGGCCGAGTGCCCGGTGGTTTCCAACAACAGCGCCCACCGGATGACCCCGGATGTTCCTATGGTGGTTCCTGAGATCAACGCCGAACATCTGGAAATCATCCCCGCACAGCGCAAGCGTCTGGGCACCAAGCGCGGTTTTATCGCGGTCAAGTCCAACTGCAGCCTGCAGAGCTATGTGCCGGCCCTGCATCCGCTGCGTGGCTATGGCATCACCAAGGTACTGGTCTGCACCTACCAGGCCATCTCCGGCGCTGGCAAGACCTTTGAGACCTTCCCCGAGATTCTGGACAATGTCATCCCCTACATCGGCGGTGAAGAGGAAAAGAGCGAGCAGGAGCCGCTGAAACTGTGGGGCCACATTGAGGGCGACCGGATTGTTCCGGCCACCACCCCGTCTTTCACCGCACAGTGCCTGCGTGTTCCGGTTTCGGACGGCCATATGGGGGCCGTGTTTGTGAGCTTTGAGAAAAAGCCCAGCCGGGAGGAAATCCTGAAGGCTTGGGAGGATTTCTCCGGCCCCGCCCAGGAGTTGAACCTGCCCAGTGCACCCAAACAGTTCCTGCACTACTTCGAGGAAAATGACCGGCCGCAGCCCAAGCTGGACCGGATGCTGGAAAACGGCATGGCGGTCAGCATCGGCCGTCTGCGGGAAGATACCCAGTACGATTACAAATTTGTCTGTCTGTCCCATAACACGCTGCGCGGCGCGGCCGGCGGCGCGGTTCTGCTGGCAGAACTGCTGGCGGCCAAGGGATATTTTGATTGAGGTCCCCAACACCCCAATCCACCGATCAGGAAGGAGAGCGTATCATGAAGCAGCCTGTCTTTACCGGTGCAGGCGTTGCCATCATCACCCCGATGAACCCCGACGGCAGCGTCAATTACACCGAATTTGGCCGCATCGTGGATGACCAGATTGCCAACGGCACCGATGCCATTGTTGTCTGCGGCACCACCGGCGAATCGGCCACCCTGACCCACGAGGAGCATGTGGACTGCATCCGCTTTGTGGTAAAACATGTGGCCGGACGGGTTCCGGTGATTGCCGGGACCGGGTCCAACGATACCCAGTTTGCGGTTCAGATTTCCAAGCAGGCAGAGGAAGCCGGCGCCGACGCGCTGCTGTTGGTGACCCCGTATTACAACAAAACCAGCCAGGCCGGTTTGATTGCCCACTACACCGCAGTGGCCAAAGCGGTCAGCCTGCCCTGCATTTTGTACAATGTTCCCTCCCGCACCGGGGTCAACATTGCGCCGCAGACCTTGGCTGAGCTCGCCAAGCTTCCCAACATCAATGCGGTGAAGGAAGCCAGCGGAAATATCTCCCAGGTTGCAGAAATTGCAGCACTGTGCGGCGATTCCCTGAACATCTATTCCGGCAACGACGACCAGATCGTTCCCCTGCTGGCGCTGGGCGCCAAAGGTGTCATCAGCGTCCTGTCCAACGTGGCGCCCCAGTACACCCATGACCTCTGCGCCCGCTGGTTTGAGGGCAAAACCGAGGAGAGCCTGGCCATGCAGCTGAAGGCACTTCCGCTGTGCCATGCCCTGTTTGCCGATGTAAACCCCATTCCGGTCAAGTGGGCGATGAACCGCCTTGGCTGGCAGGCTGGTCCCCTGCGTCTGCCGTTGGTGGAGCCTTCGGCGGCTGTCCAGCAGCGGTTGGAGACTGAGCTGGAGGCTTTCGGCCTGCTGAAAAAGTAAAAAACACAGGCCCGCTGTATTCCGCGTTCTGCTGTAATGCTGCGGGCCTGAATTGTATCAAACCTTCCCGACCAGGGAACGAGAAGAGGAATGTTGTAAATGACGAATATCATCATTCAGGGCATTATGGGCCGGATGGGCCACGCCCTTGTGGAGAAAATTTCTGCCCGGAACGATTGCCGGATTGTGGCGGGCATTGACCAAAAGGCCGGTGCCGTGGGAGAAATCCCGGTCTATGCCTCCTTTGAGGATCTCGGAGACAAGACCGGTGTGGTGATCGACTTTTCTTCCCCTGCTGGCGCGGTCAACGCCGCTGGCTATTGTGCGGAACACGGGATGCCCTGTGTCATCTGCTCCACCGGACTGAGCAAGGACGACGAGGCGGCCCTGGAAGCCGCCAGCGAAAAGGTGCCGGTGTTTCGCAGCGCCAACATGTCGGTGGGGGTCAATGTCCTGATCGAGTTGGCCAAGCGTGCAGTAACCTTGTTCGACGGAGAGTTTGACATTGAGATTGTGGAAAAGCATCATCACAACAAGCTGGATGCTCCCAGCGGCACCGCTCTGATGATTGCCGATGCGATCAATGAATCTGCCGGTGGCCAGTATGAGTATGTCTATGACCGGCACGAGGTACGCCGCAAACGAGACGCCAAGGAGCTGGGAATCAGCTCGGTGCGAGGCGGCGGTATTGTGGGTGAGCACGAGGTCCTTTTCTGCGGTCCGGAAGAGGTGGTCACCCTGAGCCACAGTGCCCAGAGCCGCGGCGTGTTTGCCGATGGCGCAGTCCAGGCGGCCCTGTTTGTTGCTAACTGTCAGCCCGGCTATTACACCATGACAGATCTTTTGCGGGGAAAGATGAAATGTATCTGAAAACGCCTATCCTGGTTCTGCTGATTCTGGCCACAGGCCTTTCTTCCTGCGGAAAGACTGCCCAGGTACAGGCCCCGGCCCCCACCCAGGCTTCGGCTCCCATCCTGACCCCCAGCCCGACGCCGGAACCGACCCCGGAGCCTACGCCAACGGTGCAGACAGTGACCTTTTCCGCCAGCGGTGATAATCTGATCCATGAAGGGCTGTACAACCAGGCCAGCCGCCGAGCCGGCGGCGACGGATATGACTTTACCGCGGCATATGAGCCGATGCGCTCTTTTTACGCCGGGTTCGATGTCAACTGGCTCAACCAGGAAACCCTGGTCAATGACGCCTATGCACCGTCGGGATATCCCTGCTTTTCCACCCCCGGTGACATCACCGATGCCTTGTATGATATCGGGTTCCGGGTGTTCAGCCTGTCCAACAACCACAGCTACGACCAAGGGGCTGGCGGCATTGCTTCCTCGATGGAACACTGGGCGGCAATGCCGGAGGATGTGATCACGGCCGGTTTCTATAACCTGGAAAGCTATGACAACCTGGCTTACCAGACCGTCAACGGCATCACCATCGGGTATCTTTCCTACACCGAGCAAACCAACGGCATTCCCACCCCGGCAGAGACCGACTACGGTGTGGTCTATCTGAACCAGACCGATGTGATTGAACAGCAGATGGCTGCTATGCGCCCCAACTGCGATGTGATGGTGGTCAGCTGCCATTGGGGTGTCGAGGGCAGCCACAATGTGAGTGATGCCCAGCGGGAACAGGCCCAGTGGCTGGCGGATCACGGGGCGGATCTGATCATCGGTACCCATCCCCATGTCACCCAGGATGCCCAATGGCTCACAGCTGCCGACGGGCGCCAGGTCTTCGTGGCCTATTCCCTGGGCAATCTGATCAGTGCTCAGGCAGAGCCGGACAATATGATCGGGGTGATCCTTGGGATTACCTTCCAGAAGACCACCCAACCGGACGGCAGCAGCGAAATTGCCCTGCTGGAGCCCACCTTGTACCCCACTGTAACCCAGTATGAGGACCATTACAGCGACATTCGGGTCTACCCCTACTGGGACTATACCGATGAACTGGGCGCTGCACACGGCAATTTTGCCCTGTCCCGGGCGATGATCCAGCAGGTATTACAGGATTCCATCTCCTATCCCAATGTCAACTTGGACGCAGCATGAAAGGATGATTGATCGATGTACGGTGTCAGTAAGATTTCCAGTGAACAAAACATCATGCTCACCACCTTTCCCGGGGCACAGTACAGTGCCCAGAGCCTGGCCGACCACCTGAATGTTTTTGCCAGAGCAGGTATTGTGGTGGATATGATCTGCCAGAGTACCCCCCGCGGGTCGGCGGTGGACTTCAGCTTCACCACCAGCTACGACAATTTTGCTGACGTGATGAAGGCCCTGCCCGAAGCCGTCAAGGCCAATCCGCCGCTGATTTCAGGAGGATACAGCAAGATCAACCTCTTCGGCGAGGAGATGGTCACCAGCTGCGGTGTGGCAGCCCGTGCCCTTCAGGCATTGGCGGCAGAAAACATCGAGATTGCTCTCATCACCACCAGCGATCTGGACATTTCCCTCCTTGTTCGCCAGCAGGACGAAGACGCCGCTCTGGCAGCATTGAAAAAGGCTTTTGAAGTGTAAACTCGTTGATCGAAACAGGCCCCTTTCCGGCGGGATGCGCAAGCATCTGCGGGAAAGGGGCCTGTTGTTGTATGGATCCGTTAATGGACTGTTACAATGTGTCGGCTTGTTCGGAAACAGCGGGTTCCTGCGGCAGCGTATTGAAGACGCGGGAGGCGAAGCTGGGCATGTACAGAACCAGGTTGATCACCAGCAAAATGCCGATGTCGGCCCAGGAGATTACCTGACCAGTCAGTTCGGCGCTGGCCGTGTACACCACAATCAGGTTGTTGTTAAAGTAGTGCAGCAGCACGGGAATCCAGATGTTCTGGGTTTTCAGATATGCCCAGGCGAAAAAGATGCCCAGGGTGATGCAGGTGATGATCTGACCCACGAAGCTTTGCAGCGAGGTCTCGGTGCTGTAATAGAACAGGTTGAGTGGAAGATGCCAGAACCCCCAAAGCAGCCCCAGTAACAGCACACCCCGACGGGGACCAAAGCGCTTTTGCATCTTGGGCTGGAGGTAGTAGCGCCACCCATATTCCTCCCCGAAGAAAGCCAGGAAGGAGAGAAAGAAGTTGGGGATCAGCATGACAAAGATCAGCCAAGGAGCCGGTGTAGCCCAATACTGAAGGTATTCCCCCAGCTGACCGGAGGGCAGCACCGAGAGAAAGACCGACAGTGTGCGCAGCAGGATAAACAGCGCCACATATCCCAGCGCCTTGACACCGCCATGCCAGCACAGGCCGAAGGATGCCCTGTTTTCCTTTTTGTCCAGCAACAGCATTGGCCAGGCCAACACCGAGCCGACGATGATTACCGCATTGCAGACCATCATCCAGTTGGCATCCCGGACAAACGGGACGCTGACCGCGCAGCCGATCATCACAAGGGTGGCCAGAAGGTAGAGAATGTAGAATTTTTTGGGCCGCTTCCGGTGCCGGGTTGCCATCAGCCCCAAAATTGCCCCCGCCGCAGGATACATCATCTGGGCGCTGGGAAAGGCATCGGTGTTCAACCCGGCCCGTTGACTGATCGCCAGGGGAATCCCCATCAGATAGGTCATACCAAAAGCAATCAGGAAAAAGATCGTCACTTCCTTGGTTATGGATTTGTTTGGATTCATCAGGTTTCCTCCTTTGTTTGCTGCGGCACCTCGTCCGGTTCCTCGTCCAGATGACGGCGGCGGCGATAATAAAAATATGCGTTGATCTGCAGCGCAATCCATGTGAGTACGGTGCCGGACATCCCTGCCACAACCGGTCCGGTCCAGTATTCCGGCCGCCACCAGTCCTGATGGCTGTTGCGATACAATACAAAGAGCGTCAGGATCACACCGGCCAGCAGCGACCACCCCAGATTGTCCAGCATGGTGGGTTTGGTATTGTAGCTGGTCCAGATCCCATTGCGGGTATATTCTACCAGGCTGTAGGCACACAGCAGCATAAAGATGATCCATTCGCCGTTGATCTGACGAAAATCGGCTCCGTTGGCCCCTTGGATCATAAGATCGATCGCAAGGGCGGTCCAAGCCAGCCAGAATCCACGGCTTTCAATCACCAGTTTCTTTTGCTGCTGCATCTCATCCAGCTTATTTGTAAAAAAAGACCACTTTTTCATCCTTCATCCTCCCAAAACAGCTCATCCAGTGTTTTCCCCAGTGCCTTGCAGATCGCCCGGCACAGACGGATGGTGGGGTTGTACTCCCCTTTTTCAATAGCGTTGATGGTTTGCCGCGTGGCGCCCACTGCTTCGGCCAGTTGTGCCTGGGTCATGTCTTTTTCTGCACGGGCTGCTTTCAGTTTTAGATTTTTTGCCATAGCCTGATCCCCTTCTAACATTTTGCCCCGGGTCGCCAGCCGCCGCTACCGGTTGACAGCGTCTGGCTCTTTGTGGGATCCACCTTTTTCCGGTGTGAGTTCAGTATAGCACGGTCCCGACGTTATGTCAACTATATTTTACTTTTTGTCGTGTTCTTCTGCTGCTTTTGTTGCAGGCCGGCGGGAGGCTGTGTTATGATACAGATAATTCAAATCTATGGACAAAAGGATGATGGAGTATGAAATACGGATTCCTGCGCAGCGCGGCAGCCTCGCCCAAGCTGCGTGTGGCAGACTGTGATTATAACGCCGACCAGATCATTTCCGCCATGCAGCAGTTTGCTGCCGGAGGCAGCGGTTTACTCTGCTTCCCGGAGCTGAGTCTGACCGGTTACACCTGCAGTGATTTGTTTTTACAGAAAACGTTGTCCATGGGAGCGGAGCAGGCTCTGACGCGTATTTTGCAGGCCAGCCAGGCCCTGGATGTAGTCGTACTGGTAGGCCTGCCAGTACAGCACAATGGCAAGCTCTACAATTGCGCTGCCGTGCTGTGCCATGGCGAGCTGCTGGGGCTTGTCCCCAAGACCTATCTACCTAATTATGGGGAGTTTTACGAGAAACGGCATTTTGTACCGGGCCCGCAACAGCCGGAGCCCATTCACCTGGCCGGACAGGACACCTTGATGGGAACCCATCTGCTGTTTGCCTGCAAAGAGATGCCGGAGTTTGTGCTGGGGATTGAAATTTGCGAGGATCTGTGGGCTCCGGTACCGCCCAGCTGCGCTCATGCCTTGGCCGGGGCCACCGTTATTGCCAACCTTTCGGCCAGTGATGAGACGGTGGGCAAGGCTGCTTACCGGCGGGAACTGGTCTGCGGGCAAAGTGCCCGTCTGCTCTGCGGCTACCTGTATGCCGATGCCGGACACGGGGAAAGTACCACCGATATGACCTTTGCAGGGCACAATCTGATTGCGGAAAACGGCATTCTGCTTCGGGAGAATGAACCCTTTGCGGGAGAAGCGGCAGAATCTGAGCTGGATCTGGACCGGATGATCCAGGAACGGATCAAAAACACCTCCTTTTTGCCGGAACCTGCGGGTTACACCAGAGTTGCGTTTTCTCTTCCCTTAACACAGACGAAACTGACCCGGGAAATTGTGCGTACCCCCTTCGTTCCCCAGGACTCGGCAGCCCGCGCCCAGCGCTGTGAGCTGATTCTGCGGATTCAGGCCGAAGGGTTGGCCAAACGGATGGAACACACCCATGCCAAATGCGCCGTGGTGGGCATTTCCGGCGGCCTGGATTCTTGTCTGGCCTTGTTGGTGGCGGTGCGAGCCTGCCGTATTCTGGGCCGGGATCCCAAGGACATTGTGGCCATCACCATGCCCTGTTTCGGCACCACCCACCGGACCCGCTCCAACGCAGAAATTCTCTGTGAGGAGCTGGGAGTCAGCTTTCTGGAAATCAACATCACCGACACCGTCAACCAGCACTTCAAGGACATTGGCCAGAACCCTGAGACCTATGACGTGACCTTTGAAAACTGCCAGGCACGGGTCAGAACGCTGGAACTGATGGATTACGCCAACAAAAACGGCGGCTTTGTGATCGGCACCGGCGACCTCAGCGAACTTGCCCTGGGCTGGGCCACCTACAACGGCGACCATATGAGCATGTACGGCGTCAATGCCGGTGTTCCCAAAACATTGGTCCGCCATATTGTCCGGTATGTGGCAGATACCGCCGATCAGTCCCAGCTGTCCACGGTTTTGCTGGACATCCTGGATACCCCGGTCAGTCCCGAATTGCTCCCTGCGGCCAAGGATGGCGGCTTCAGCCAGCAGACCGAAAAACTGGTCGGCCCCTATGAGCTGCACGACTTTTATCTGTACTATGTTCTCCGTTTTGGTTTCGGCCCGGCCAAAATCTACCATCTGGCCCTTGCCGCTTTTGCCGGGGCGTACGAGCCGGATGTTTTGCTGTACTGGCTCAAGAATTTCTATCGCCGCTTCTTTGCCCAACAGTTCAAGCGCAGCTGTCTGCCCGATGGGCCCAAGGTGGGGTCGGTTACGCTGTCTCCCCGCGGCGACTGGCGGATGCCCAGCGACGCCTGCAACACACTCTGGATGCAGGAACTGGAACAGTTGAACCCGGAACAATAATCCCCACATCACCATAGAAAACGCTCCTCCCCTGTGCATGCGGCGCAAGGGAGGAGCGTTTTTACTTGGATGAGCCGGAGTGGACATTGTGTCGGTACTCTCTCGGGGTGGTCCCCGTCTCTGTTCGAAAAGCCCGGTTGAAGGTACGGATGGTATCAAACCCGCACAAACCGGAAATCTCTGTGATCGGTTTGTCTGTGTGCTCCAGGTAATATTTTGCGTATTGAAGCTGGTAACGATTGAGATATTGTGAAAAGCCGCTTCCAAACGCGCGGTTGAAAAAATCAGAAAGATAGCAATAATGGTATCCCAGCGCCCGGGCCATATCCCGTAATGTTACTTTGGAAGTATAATGTTCCTGAATGTAGTGGGAGATGGAATTGGCCAGAGCAAATTCGGCTTGGTTGATTGGCACCAAAGTGCAGTCCCGGTAAAAGAGTCCGCAGATTTCGTACAGAAGAGCTTTTCTCAGAAAGTGGTTGTCCTCTTCCCGCCATAGCTGTTCTATCCGAGAAAGACAGATCTCGCGGCAAATGGGTGCTGAAAACCGTTTGCCCCGAATCTCTTCATAGAAAGTTTGCACCCAATCTTGGGAAAAGATAAACACCAGGCACTTGCTGAAGCAGGAGGTTTGATAAGCGTGAATCTGGCCCGGAAAGATCAGGACACATTCATTGGCTGCAACAGTAAAACTTTGACCATCTATTTCACACAAAGGAGGGAAAAGATGAAAAACGACAAATACTTTAAAAAATGTATTGCCTTTGGCAGAGCCAAGGAAGGGCTCCGCGCCGATTTTCAGCAGCAGATGCGGGAAATGCAGCGGGAAATCGGTTTTGAATATGTCCGCTTCCATGGATTGTTCCACGATGATATGGCAGTCTATGACGAGGACGAACAGGGAAATCCGGTTTTATGGTTTGGGTATATAGACAAATTGTTTGATTTCCTGCTATCTGTGCAAATCAAGCCTTTTGTGGAACTGGGGTTCATGCCGACCCAGCTTGCCACGGTGACCGGTACAGTCTTTTGGTGGAAGGCAAACGGATGCCCGCCCACAAGCTATGAAAAATGGCATTTTTTGGTGCAACAGACAGTCCGGCATTTTACCGAGCGTTACGGCGAAGAAGAGGTTCGCAGCTGGTATTTTGAGGTGTGGAACGAGCCCAATCTCCGATCTTTTTTTGCCGGCACCCAAGAGGAATATTTCCAGTTGTACGCCGTCACGGTGGACGCCGTTCGTTCCGTCTGTCCGAAATACCGGGTGGGCGGCCCGTCCACAAGCGGCGCCGACTTCCGAGAAGACCTTGGCTATTTGAAGGAATTTCTTCGTCACTGTTCAGAGCGCCGGATACCGGTGGATTTTGTCTCTGCACACCCCTATCCCACCTGCTGGGCTTTGGATGGCGATGGCACCAAACGGATGGGATACATCAGCAAAGAGATCTGTACAGAGTTTTTTGACCGGATTCAGTCGGTTGTCCGCGCATCTGCCTATCCCGATGCCGAAATTCATCTCACCGAATGGAATTCCTCCCCCAGCCCCCGGGATCTGGTCCATGACACACCTTTCATGGCGCCATTCCTGCTATATAACCTTACCCAGAACTGGGGGAAGATCAATAGCCTCGCCTTCTGGACCTTTTCCGATGTGTTTGAGGAGAACGGCCCCGGCCTGTCCCCCTTTCACGGGGGATTTGGACTGATCAACACCGACAACGTCCGAAAACCCGCCTATTGGGCATACTGGCTGCTCAACAAAATGGGGGATGACATCCTTGAAGTGGATGGGTGTCACATGGTAACCCGGCAGGGGCAAAACTACCAGGTCTTGGTCTGGAATTACTGCTATTATACAGATGCCTTTGCCGAGGGAGACCGACATCTATTATCAGAAACTTCCCGGGATATGATTTTCCAAAACAAAGATATGGAAATTGAACTTTCCCTTCCCTTGAAAGGCCGCTATTTACAAACAATGTACTGTTTGGATCAGGAAACCTCAGCCTATCACAACTGGCTCAAACTGGGGGCCCCGCAATATCCGTCCCCATCGGAAAATGAGATGCTCCGGTCTGTTTCCAGACCCAAAGAAGAGCATCGAGTGGTGTCCTCTTTTGCAGTGCACGAGACCTTGCATCCGCATGAGGTCCGGTGTTATCTCTTGAAAAGGTTGGAATAAAAAATGCAAGGCCCCTGCGGCCAAAAAGAGACGTTCTGAGCGCTTGTTCGCCCCGGGGCGTCTCTTTCTTTGCCGGTCTTGCAAGGGCGGCAGTGGCGCCATTTGGGCCGCGCTGGCGGTTCCTTCAATCCGATGCAGATGGGGAATGCGCAACAAAAACAGACAAAAAAATCCACCGTATCAAATACGATGGATTTTGGAGGTGACGGGCAGATTTGAACTGCCGAATGAGGGTTTTGCAGACCCTTGCCTTACCACTTGGCCACGTCACCATATGAGAGCAAAATACCGGCAAATGCCGGCATCCTGCTGATTGTGGAGCGGCCGACGAGGCTCGAACTCGCTACCTCCACCTTGGCAAGGTGGCGCTCTACCAGATGAGCTACGGCC
>CALWNP010000079.1 GCA_944382835.1 uncultured Gemmiger sp. | reverse complement strand
GTACTTCGGCGCAAATACAATGTGATATTTGCATCTGTATTTGCTATGTGATAAACTCTTTATGTCATCCATTGACATGAACCTCCTGTGCTTTTGCTTGGTTGCCAGACCAGCTTTATTCTAGCACAGGAGGTTCTTTCTTTTCACTAAAGTATTTTTTATCCACCCCCAGTTGAACTGGGCGTTTTTATCATGCCTATTCGGCGCCAACAAAAAATCGGAGCTTCTGACCTTAGCCAGAAGCTCCGATTTCATTTTGGTGGAGATGAGGGGGATCGAACCCCTTACCTCCTGCATGCCATGCAGGCGCTCTCCCAGGTGAGCTACACCCCCAAATTGTGTTGCGCACTCGCAACGTTTGATATTATAGCAAAGGCCATGGTGTTTGTCAACAGGAAATTTTAAAAAAATGTCTGTTTATGAAATGAACCAAACAAAAGTGCCCGGCATACCAATGGTTATCTGTGCAAGAAGGGCGGTGTGGACGATGCGACGCAAACATAAGAAGATCATCAGACCGTTATGGCCCAGCCGGCACGGCTGCATCCTGCTGGGCTGCGGCGCTGTTTTGCTCCTTTTGTTTTGGGGGTTTTGCATGTTTGATGCCAAAATCCAGCCGGTCTTGCAGCAGATGGCGCAGTACGAATGTTATTCGGTGACGGTCGGTGTCATGAATGAGGTGGTGTCCCAGCAGATTGCCTTGAATCCGGAATTATATGATGGAATGTATCATATGGAAACGGATGAGGCCGGGATTGTACGGGCGGTTCTGGCTGAGCCCTCGGTCATCAACCAAATTCGCCTGAATTTGACTACCGCAGTGAATCAGGCATTGCAGAAGCTGCCGGAACAGAAGATCTATATCCCGCTGGGCAGTCTGACCGACTATGCTTTATTGAATGATCTGGGCCCGGATTGGCGGCTGACTCTAAGCCCCAAAGGCTACGTGGAAACCGAGATCGAGGAAAAGGTGGAAGCGCTTGCCATCAATCGCACCTTTTACCAGGCCGTTCTGGTGCTCCGGGTCACCATCAACATGCTGCTGGACGGCACTTCCTCCACCGAACAGGTGGAACATCGCGTGCCTCTTTCCAGCGTCTTGATCGCCGGGGAAACGCCCACATATTATTCCAGCGAAACCGGGTGATTCGCTCCAATCTGTCCCACAGGTCAGGTTCTACGACGCAGTAGGAGTGAATACAGTGGGGGTGTGAGGTGATGCAAGATGGACGAGTATTATCATCTGGTCAGGCAGTTACCCAACCCGATGGGAAGTCAATTGGGGGCATTGAGCGCACAGATCGCGCCCTTTGTACAAGAAATCCGGTTGCGGGTTGGGCAGCCGCTTTTGTTCACCATGAAAGGGCGGTTGACCCCTTGTACCAAGTTCCTGCCAGGAGCTGATTTCGCAGCAAAACTGGAACGGGAATCCTTGCGCCAGTGTTTTTTGTCCCTTTGCCGCCATTCCGTCTATGCCTATGAGGAGGAACTGCGGCAGGGATATTTTACCATCCCTGGGGGAAACCGTGTTGGTGTGGCCGGCGTGTGGGGGCCCCACGGCTTTTCGGTGATCACTTCACTCAGTCTGCGGGTGGCACGCTGGATTACCTGCGATCTGCCAGCGCAGGTGTTGCAGCCGCTGTCGGTTTTGCAGAGGGGAATCCTGGTTGCGGGGCTCCCGGGGAGTGGAAAGACCACTTTTTTGCGCACCATGATTCAGTACTTAGGAAACAGCAATCGTGTTTTCAGTGTGGTGGATGAACGGGGCGAGCTGCTCTGCGGGACCACCCGCGGTCTGCCGCAGGAACACGAGATCCGCTGTGACGTATACACCCAGCTGGCCAAAGCCAAGGCCATCTCCATGGCATTGCGCTGCATGAATCCGCAGGTGATCATCTGTGACGAACTGGGAACTGAGGCCGATGTCCAGGCTGTGGAGCAGGGTTTGGCCTCCGGTGTCGTTTTCCTGGCCTCGGTGCACTGCGACACCCCAGAAAACCTGTATCAAAAGCCCCAGATTGCACGACTTCTGGCCATGAATGCCTTTGGAACGGTTGTATTTCTGGATGGCCGTGAACATCCGGGAACAGTTGCCAAGGTGGTGACACTTCCGTGATGTTCTTGCCATTGCACCTTTTGGGATTTTTCCTGATGGTTGGGTCCGGTGCAGGTGTCGGCATGACACTCTATTGGCAAAAACGGGAGAGCTGGCGTCAGATCCGGTGTTTTGTCAATTTTCTCGAGTATCTGCTGCTTGCCATCCGGTATCAGGCTGTACCGGGCGAAGAACTGCTGTATCAGGCATCCCTGCGCCCGGAATTTGCTGTACTGCATCTGCAGGCCTGCGACACCTTTGCTCAGATCCCACCTCCGTCCGGGCTGACCGAAAGCGCAAAAGCGGAGCTAACCCGGGGATTGGCGCAATTGGCGGAGGTTCCCCACGAAGCTGCTTGCCGAACGCTGGAGCAGCTGTTGGCTTTGTGCCGTGGCTACGAAACCGAAGCCAGCAGGATGGCCTCACAGGCAAGGGTGTTGTACCCCAAGCTGGGGTTCTGTCTAGGATTGATGGCTGCCATCTTTTTTGCCTGAACGGGTTTCTTTGAAAAGCAAGATGATGCCCTACTGAAAAAGGAGCGGGAAATGGACATTGATCTGGTCTTCAAAATAGCTGCCACAGGAATTATTGTGGCAGTACTCAACCAACTGCTGATCCGCTCCGGCCGGGAAGATCAGGCGATGATGACCACCCTTGCGGGGCTGATTGTCGTTTTGACCATGCTGGTGCGGCAAATCAGTGATCTGTTTGTGCTGATCAAGGCACTGTTCAACTTATGATGAAACAACATGGTGATGATGAAATTTGCGGCATTGGCGGTGGTCTGCTGTGTCTTTACGCTGGCGCTGAAAAAAGATCAGCCCGCCTTTGCCTTTCTGGTATCGCTGTGCGGTGCAGCTTGTCTGATGATCATGATAGCCCAGCAGCTGGAGCCACTGGTGGGGTGGCTGCGTGCCCTGGCACAGTACACAAAAGGACAAAGCGTTTCCTGCCTGCTTCAGGTGCTGGGGATCGCCATCGCGTCGCAGTTTGCCTCCGATCTGTGCAAAGAAGGCGGACTCAACGCGGCTGCTTCCGCCGTCGAGCTGGCCGGACGGATGTTGGCGCTGTTGCAAGCACTGCCTATGCTGCAAAGTTTGGTCAGTTCTTTTTTGGCCTTCTTGCAGTGATCTCGCTGTGTGCTCTTTTGTCACTCCCGGCAAAGGCTGCAGAGCCGCCGTCGGAAGTGCAGGAAATTCTGGAGCAAAGCGGCGTTACGGGGGAGGACGCAGCCGGCTGGTCTTTTTCGCAGCTGCTGGATGGAATCGGAGATGCCGCATCCAAGGCACTGGACAAGCCGCTGTCCTTTGGCGGGCAAGCACTGCTATACATTTCTCTTTCCTGCGTGGTCAGTCTGACCCTTGGCGGCGGAAACTGGAAAGGGTGTATCGATTCCATTGCGGTGCTGGGGTTTGGTGCCTTGAGCCTTTCGGCCATGATGGACCTGATTCAGGAGGTCAATGTAACTGCACAACAGAGCCAGGCTTATCTGTACAACTTTGCGCCGGTTTACAGCGGAATTGCCATGCTGGGCGGACAGACTGCCGGTGCAACCGCATACAGCGGGATGTTTCTTGCCATGTCAGCCTTCCTGTCCACCGCCATAGAAAAGCTGTTGCTGCCATTGATGGGGATATATTTCTGCTTTGCTGCTTCGGCGGCCGTGTGGGGGAATGCCGGCATTGAAGATGCCGCCAAGCTCTTTTCCAAGTGTTTATCCGGGCTTCTGAAAACCGCCGGGATGCTGTTCAGCCTGGTGCTGGGTTTGCAGAACATCCTGACCGGGACGGTGGATAACGCGGCATTGAAGGTGGGACGCAACCTGATAAGCGGTGCCATCCCGGTGGTCGGAGATGCTGCCGCAGCAGCCTTGAGCAGCGCTGCCGCAGCGGTGCAACTGCTCAAGGGCTCACTGGCCCTCGCCGCGGTGGTTGTGTTGGGGGGCAGCTTTATGCCGATTTTCTTGCGCTGCTGCCTCTATTATCTTGCTTTTTCAGTGGCGGGGATTTTGGCTGCCGGCAGCGGGCAAAAGCAGTGCGGGCAGATCTGCCGTTTGTTCGCAGATGGTGCACGGCTCTGCGGTTCCATCCTTGTCCTTTATTTTTTTATGGTTTTCCTTTCAACGGTATTGCTGCTGATTACAGGAAATGGGGGATGAGCGGTTGGCGGCGTTGCGTCATTTTGCACTGGGGTGCTGCCTTTTGTGCTCCCTGGCGGGAATGGTCCGAATCTTTTGGCCGGAAAACAGCTTCAAACCGGTCATAAACAGCGTGCTACTGCTGTATATTGTAGCATCCGTTCTGCGCATAGCGCATGCCTCGGATTGGAACGGCTTTGCAGTGGAAATCCGCAACTGGTCCATGCCCGCTGTGGATCCGCAAGAGTATACCGGCTATACCGAAACGTTAGGAATAGAGGCTTCTGCTCAGGCAATTGGTTTGCTGCTGCGGCAGAATGGTATCCGCGCCAGCGTGGTGTTGGAAGACGGTGTCTGTCACATCCGTTTGGCAGATCCGGAAGACAGTCCGGCAGCGCATGCGCTGCTGGATGAATACAGCGGCACATTGCCCTTTGTTCTGGAAGGCGAGGAAGAAACATCATGAATTTTCGACAGCAAATAAAGATACAAGCCGAAAGGCTGTGGAAAGATGAAAAAAAGAGAGTTCGTCTTCTGGTGGCAATGGGGCTGGCCGGTATGACGCTGTTGGCTCTGTCAGAATGGATTCCCGCACAGCCGGTTGTTCCTGCAACACAACCAGCAGCATCCACAACACCGGCAGATGATCAAAGCTATGCCAGCTCTCTGGAAGAGCAGCTGACCGATTTGATCTCCCAGATGGAGGGGGCAGGGGCAACCCGGGTTATGGTGACATTGGCAACAGGGGAGAAGACCATCTACGCCACAGATACCGAAACGGGAGCCGAAGGCGGCGCCAAAGAGCAGCACGTGCTGTTGGATGACGGCACAACCCCGGCTCTGGTGGAATCCGTCAGCGCGCCCCAGATCCAGGGGGTGGCTGTGGTTTGCGAAGGGGGCGGCAATGCCGCAGTTCAAAGTCGGATTACCGAACTGGTCAGCGTGCTGACCGGCGTCGGAACCAATCATATTGCAGTAACTGAAATGCTTGTACAGGGGGAGGAGCAGCCATGAAAGCAACACAAAAAGGTCGCGGATTTACGGTGGCCGCGTTGGCACTGGCGTTGGGGGCAGCGGTCTATCTAAACTGGTCCTTTGCCAAGGATGCACCGCAGGCGGTGGAGCTGCAACCTACCACCACCGAGGAACAGTCTGCCGACGCCGTACAGGCAGCCGCACCTGCAGAGGAAAGCGTTGCGGTTTTTGACCCATTGGAGGCGGAAGGGGAAGAAACCGCCAGCACCGCCAACAAGAATTACGGTGAGGCACAGTTGGTCAGCGTGAGCAAAGACAGCGGCAGCGAGTTCTTTGAAGCCGCACGGCTTTCCCGTTCCAAAGCCAGGGATGAGGCACTGGATGCCATCAAAGATACCCTGAAAAATGCCGATCTCAGCGAAGAAGAAAAGACGGAATTGACCGACAAACTCCAGGCCCAGGTCAACAACATCACCGCCGAGAGCAGCCTGGAAACCGTCATCAAGTCCAAGGGCTTTGCCGACTGTGTGGTCACGCTGGAAGGAAGCAAGGTTCATGTGACGGTGATGACAGAAAACGATGCCTTGAGTGCCGATGAGGTGACGCAGATCCGGGATGCTGTGCTCGGGCAGCTTTCGGGGATTCAGCCCCAGGACATCACGGTGGTTGAGGTGAAATGAGAGCGGGGAGCGACATCGCCAGCACACGGCATAATTCACGTTGACTATTGAGGGCAAAAAAGATATAATAGATTCAATTAAAACTGTATAGAGCGGCGCGGGTCGACCGAGAAACGGCGTCCCGTGCGATGGAGGAACGACAAATGGATGTACGCAACAATATCGGCGGCAGCCTGCAAATCTCCACCGACGTGGTGGGGAAAATTGCGCGTCTTGCTGCACTGGAAATCGAGGGTGTCGCGGACGTCTCGGTCGGCGGCAAGCAGAATGTGCGCAGCTTGCTGGCAAAAGCCAGTCTGAACAAGCCGGTTGCGGTGGAAATTCAGGACGGCGTGGCCACTTTGGCGGTGCACATCGTCGCCACCTATGGCTCCAAGATTATGCCGATCTGTGAAAAAGTACAGGAAAACGTCAAGCAGACGGTACAGAATATGACGGGAATCACTGTGTCCCGGGTAGACGTAATCGTCACCGGGCTGGCGGATCCCGAAGCGCCGAAAGACTAAATTGAAAGTTAGGAATCGTGAAGAATGGAACAAACTATGACTCGCCGACAGGCACGTGAGAATGCTTTCTGTGCGGCTTTTTCCGCTACTTTTCAGCCCGATGCGCCGCAGGAGGCGCTGGATGCCCAGTTGGAAGCGGGGGAACTGCAGCTGGATGCCTTCGCCCGCAAACTTCTGGACGACATGATGGCTCATCGGGAGGAGATCGATGAACTGATTGCCTCCCATCTGAAAGGCTGGACCCTTTCTCGGGTGCCCCGTGCCAGCCTGGCCGCTTTGCGGATTGCGTTGGCAGAGATGCTGTACGGGGAAGAGAAGAAGCCGGGTGTTGCCATCAACGAGGCTGTGGAACTGGTCAAAAAATATGGTGCCGACAACGACTATCAGTTTGTCAATGGATTGCTCGGTACCGTTGCGCGGGAACAGGGTGCCGCGCCCGAAGAATGCTGACGCTGGGTTTCGATACAAGCAATTATGCAACCTCTCTGGCTGTGTTTGACACAAACGCCGGAGAGGTTGTTTGCGATATCAAAGAATTCCTTCAGGTAAAGCCCGGTCAACTGGGTTTGCGCCAGAGCGATGCACTGTTTCAGCATACAGTGGCCTTGCCCCGGCTGTTGGAACAGCTGTCCTCCCGGGTGGATCTGACCCGGATTCAGGCGGTAGGGGTATCGGCACGGCCACGCCCGGTGGATGGATCCTATATGCCCTGCTTTCTGGGCGGCATCAGTGCGGCCAAGGCGTTTTCGGCTGCCCGTGCGCTGCCTTTGATTGAGACCACCCACCAGCAGGGCCATCTGGCAGCGGCATTGTTTGCCACGGGAGAAACTGATCTGTTTTCCAAAACGGTGTTGGTATTCCATGTATCCGGTGGCACCACCGATCTTTTGCGCTGCGAGCATGGCGGCGATTCGGTGTCCTGTCTGGGCACCAGCAGCGATCTGTATGCGGGGCAGGCGGTGGACCGGTTGGGGGTACAGCTGGGGTATCCCTTCCCGGCCGGCGTTTATGTCAGCCAGCAGGCAGCTCTGTGTGAAGAGCGAATCAAGCCAAAGGTCAGTGTGCGTGGGACCACCTGCAGCCTGTCAGGTCTGCAAAATCAATGCGAAGCCCTCTTGAAGCAGGGGAAAACCGCCCCCTACGTCTGCAAATACTGTTTGCTATGTATTGCCGAAACCCTTCGTCGGATGGCTCAGGCTGCGTTGGAACCATCGCCGGATCTGCCGGTTGTGTTTGCGGGTGGTGTGATGAGCAGCGAAATTGTACGGCAATACATTACCGCGCGGATGCCCCAGGCACGGTTTGTGCCGGCAAAATTTGCCAGCGACAATGCTATTGGCGTGTCGGTTCTGACAGCAAAGGAGATTGGTGCATGGCCGACTATATCCGAGTAAGCACTCTGAACAGCCTGGTCAAGCAGGTCCTGGCCCAGTGCGAACCGCTGAACAACCTGATCGTCTGCGGTGAAATCTCCAATTTTACCCGGCATTACAAGAGCGGACACCTTTATTTTACCCTGAAGGATGAAACTGCCGCCGTCAAATGCGTCATGTTCCGGGACAAGGCGCGGCTGTTGGGGTTTGAGCCGCAAAATGGTATGCTGGTTTTGGCATATGGTAGGGCCACTCTCTATGAACGGGACGGGGCCTTTCAGATTTATGCGGATTTTTTGCGTCCCTTTGGTGCCGGAGCGGCTCAGATGGCTTTTGACGCCCTGAAGAAGAAGCTGGAGACCGAGGGGCTGTTTGACCCGGTCCACAAGCGTCCGCTGCCGTCCATGCCTCACTGCATCGGGATTGTGACCTCCAAGACCGGTGCCGCGTTGCAGGATGTGATCCAGGTGATTTCCCGCCGCTGGCCGATGGTGCATCTGCTGCTGGCCCCGGTCAGCGTGCAGGGACTGGAGGCAGAGCCGAGCATCGTGGCCGGAATTCGGGCTTTGGATGCAGACCCGCGTCCGGATCTGATTCTGGTCACTCGCGGCGGAGGAAGCAAGGAGGACCTGTGGGTCTTCAACAGCGAGCGGATCGCCCGTGCTGCCTACGGCTGCCGAAAGCCGGTGGTTTCGGCTGTCGGGCATGAGATTGATTACACCATCCTGGACTATGTGGCGGACCTTCGTGCGCCGACCCCTTCAGCGGCTGCGGAGCTCTGCGTCCCGGACCAGGCACAGTTGCGCCGTCAAATATACATTTTGGGGCAAAATATTCAAAAAAATATACAGTCTCGCTACCAAGTATGGTATAATAAGCTTAGTATGATGATGCCAGAACGTGTTCTGGAGCATCGCAAGTCTGTGATTTTTCAAAATCAAGCGCAGATAGGTCAATTGCAGCAAGCCCTGCAGCGGGCAATGGCCGTCAGGGTAGAGCGCTGCAATATGGGCTTGGAGAAGGCAGCGGCGCTGGCTGCCGGGCTGAATCCCTATGCCGTGCTGGCCCGGGGATATACCCTGGTATGCGACGAGGCAGGACAGCTGCAAACGGTGAAAGATCTGCAGCCCGGGCAAAAGATTGTGGTACAAGGGGCTGGTGCTCATGCCGCCTGTACCGTGGATGAGGTCCGGATTTTGCAGAACAACTCGGAGGAAAATGCCGATGAAAGCACCCAAAAACTTTGAGGAGGGCCTGCAGCGTCTGCAGGCTTTGCTGGAACAGCTGCAGAGTGAGGAGACCCCTTTGGCCAAATCGGTGAAACTCTATGCCGAGGCCGCAGAGTTGATCCAGTACTGCAATACCACTTTGAATGAGGCCAAACTCCAAATCCAGGAAATTGATACGACCCTGGCTGCGCAACAGAAAGGGGAAGGGCCACAATGAACCAACAGATCTACCAGGAACAGTACAAAGCCTACACTGAACTGACCGAAAAGCGGTTGAAGGAGCTTTGCGATTGTTATTTACCGGAAAAAGCCCGCATTGCGCAGGCAGCCCGTTACAGTCTGCTCAGCGGTGGCAAGCGGGTCCGTGCCGTGCTGGTGCTTGCCGCCTGTGATCTTGCCGGCGGCAAGGTGCAAAATGCGGCGGACTATGCCTGTGCACTTGAAATGCTGCACTGCTATTCCTTGATCCATGATGATCTGCCCTGTATGGACAACGACGATTTCCGGCGGGGCCGTCCCAGCTGCCACAAGGCTTATGATGAGGCAACCGCACTGCTGGCGGCCGATGCCCTGGTGACCGCTGCTTTTGAAGCCATCTCGCTGGCACCGCTTTCGGCGGAGAGCCGGGTGGAGGCTGTGCAGCTTCTGGCTTACGGAGCCGGCGCCCGCGGCATGCTCTATGGCCAGGAGCTGGACAAGACCTATGAAACCCGCCGTGCCACCGAGGAAGAACTGCTGGAACTGCATCGCCACAAGACCGGTGCATTGATTACAACAGCGGTGGAGCTTGGCTGTGCTGCAGCCGGACGGGATACCCCCATCATTCAGCCTCTGACTCGGTATGCCCAGGAGCTGGGGCTCGTGTTCCAGATTGTGGATGACATCCTGGATGTGACGTCCACCACCGAGATGCTGGGCAAGCCGGTGGGTAGTGATGAGGCCAACGACAAGACCACCTTTGTCACCCTGTATGGCTTGGATGGCGCTGCCGCGCTTGCACAGAAGCACACCGACACCGCGCTGGAAGCACTGGCCCCCTTGGGGCCTCAGGCAGAATTTCTGCGCCAGATGGCGCTGGCATTGCTGAACCGTAAAAAGTGAGGAAGTAGACCAATGGAACTTTTGAGATCGGCATTGAGCTGGAACTATGTTCTGGTGACCGCGTTGATCGGCTCGCTGCTGGCGCAGCTGATCAAGGTGATCATCAATCTTGTGATTCTGGGTCGTTTTGTTCCTGAGCGGATGTGGGGAGCCGGCGGTATGCCCAGCTCCCACTCCGCCACCGTCTGTGCCATGGTGGTTGCCACCGGGCGCTATTGCGGAACCGGATCCACAGAATTTGCCCTGTCGCTGATCTTTGCCATCATTGTCATGTATGATGCCATGGGAGTCCGCCGGGAAACCGGGGAACAGGCTAAGGTTCTGAACCGATTGCTGAGCGAGTGGATTGATCAGGAAGTCAACTTTTTGCCGCAATTTAACACCAAGAAACTAAAGGAAATGGTTGGCCATACGCCGATTCAGGTTCTGACAGGTGCAATTCTGGGCGGTGTCATCGGATTCGTAATGCCTATGGCATGATACCGCACATGAGAGGTATGTAAAAATGGCTTATGCTTATTTGGATCGCATCAAAGCCCCAGGGGATGTCAAAAAGCTCTCCCTGGCGGATCTGGTGCCCCTTTGTGATGATATCCGCCGTTTTTTGATCGAAAGTGTATCGGCAACCGGCGGGCATCTTTCTTCCAATCTGGGGGTCGTGGAACTGACAGTGGCTTTACACTACGCCCTGAATCTTCCCCAGGATAAGATCCTTTTTGATGTGGGGCATCAGTGCTACACTCATAAATTGCTGACCGGACGCCGCGCAGGGTTTGCTGCACTGCGTCAAAAAGATGGTCTGTCCGGTTTCCCAGCACCGCAGGAAAGCCCCTATGACACCTTTATTGCCGGGCATGGCAACACAGCGTTATCGGCCGCCATCGGCGTGGCCCGGGCCAAAAAAATCAAGGGGGAACCCGGCAAGGTCATTGCCATTGTGGGGGATGGTGCATTTACCGGCGGTATGGTGTACGAGGGCATGAACAATGTGAGCATGCTCAACAACCTGATCGTTATTCTCAACGACAACAAAATGTCCATCTCCAAGAACGTGGGGCAGATGGCCAACTATCTGACCAAGCTGCGCACCGATCCCAAATATTTTCACGCCAAGGCACAGATGGAGACCGCTCTGGGCCGGATTCCCGGCATTGGGGATGGAATGATCCGCCTGCTGCAGAGCGGCAAGAAATTCATCCGGCGCGGCATTTATCACTCCACCATGTTTGAGGAGATGGGCTTCCAATACATTGGCCCGGTGGACGGGCACAATGTCATTGCGCTGACCCAGATGATGAACAACCTGTCGGAGCAGTTTGCACCGATTTTCCTGCATGTGGTTACCCAGAAAGGAAAAGGCCTGAAGCCTGCCGAGGAAAACCCCGGCGAATTTCACAGCGTTTCGGCCTTTGATTTAGATCATTTGACCAATCCTGAGGTTTCCCCCAAGGATTCGTTCTCCACCAAATTTGGTGCCAAGCTCTCGGCATTGGGGAGTGACCGCAAGGATCTCTGCGCCATCACCGCAGCCATGAAATATGGCACCGGTCTGCAGTTCTTTAAACATGAACACATTGAACGGTTCTTTGATGTGGGAATGGCCGAACAGCACGCGGTTACCTTCGCGGCCGGACTGGCCAGCCAGGGGCTGTTGCCGGTGGTGGCCATCTACTCCACCTTCTTTCAGCGCGCATATGACCAGATCATCCACGATGTCAATTTGATGCACTTGAACGTCCTCTTTGCGGTGGATCGTGCGGGCCTGGTTCCCAATGACGGAGAAACTCATCAGGGTATCTATGACCCGGCCTTTTTCAGTCAGATCGGGATTCCCACCTTCTCGCCTTCCAACTATGCCGAACTGGAGTACTGGCTGGAGCATCTGGTGCAGGACTTTGATGGCCCCCGGGCTATCCGCTATCCCCGTGGGGAGGAAAAGCCATCTTTGGCCGCGCTGGGGTGCAGCGGAAAGGCCTTTGACTTTTTGGAACCGCACCAACACGCAAAGATTGTTCTGGTCAGTTATGGTGCCGAGGCAGAAGAAATCATGGCGGCAGCCGATCTTTTGCTGCAAAAAGGCATTGCTGCGGACTGCTGCAAACTGGTGCAGATTTACCCCATTCCGGATGGCCTGTGCGAAGCCCTGATGGCCTATGATACCATCTTGTTTGCGGAAGATACCATTCGCACGGGCGGCATTGGTCAACAGCTCTGCTTTGCAATGCAGCAGGCGGGATGGCAGGGCAAATTCTTGCTGCATGCGGTGGATAACCGTCACCTGCTGCATGCCAATGTGCCGCAGCTTCGCAAGGATCAGAAACTGGATGCGGCCTCTTTGGCGGAGGATGTGGCAAAGCAAGGAAGGAGCAGGGAATGAAACTTCGGCTGGATCAATATTTGTGCCAAAATGGGTTTGCGCAGAGCCGGGAACGGGCCAAGGCGCTGATTATGTCCGGCATTGTCTTTGTGGATGAGCAAAAGGTAGACAAGGCCGGTGAGATGATCCGGGAAGATGCCAAGGTGGAAGTTCGTGGCCATGACATCGGGTATGTCAGCCGGGGCGGACTGAAATTGGAAAAGGCCATGAAGGTCTTTCCCATGCACCCGGATGGCAAGGTCTGTATGGACATCGGTGCTTCCACCGGCGGCTTTACAGATTGCATGCTGCAAAACGGTGCCGTAAAAGTGTATGCGGTGGATGTGGGGTATGGTCAGCTAGCCTGGAGCCTGCGCACCGATCCCCGGGTGGTAAACATGGAGCGGACCAACATCCGCAATGTGACGCCAGACCAGCTGCAGGAACCGGTGGAATTTTTCAGCGTGGATGTTTCCTTTATCTCTCTCAAACACATCTTCCCGGTCGCCGATGCCATCTGCACGCCGGATGCCTGCGGTGTCTGCCTTGTAAAGCCACAGTTTGAAGCCGGACGGGAGAAGGTGGGCAAGAAGGGCGTTGTCCGGGAGCCAGACACCCATCGGGAGGTTTTGGAAGCTGCTATCGGCTATGCGGTGGCCAATCACTTTACCGCAGCCGGCCTGGATTACTCTCCGATCAAGGGCCCGGAAGGCAACATCGAATTTTTGCTCTTTGTGCAGCACAGCGAAAACCCGCAGCCCTTGCCCCAGGAAACCATCCAAGCTGTGGTTGCGGCTGCCCACCAAGACCTGGACAAAAAGCCAGGACATTAAGCAGGAGAATCCAGACAGGCTATGTCAATTTTGTTATATCCCAACCGAATCAAGGACGGCGGTCTGGCAGTGACAAGGCAGGCCGCTGCCATGCTGCAGGAACTGGGCGCTGAGATCCTGGTACCGGAAGAGTTCCGGCAACAGCTGGAAGAATATCCTGTTCGATCCATGCCGGCCCATGCCGCCTTTGCGGCCGCTGACCAGGTGGTGACCATCGGCGGAGACGGGACCCTGTTGCGTGCCGGGATCGCCTGTGTGCGCTGCGACAAACCCGTCCTGGGGGTCAACCTGGGACGTACTGGGTTTCTGGCCACCTGTGAAGTGGCACAAATGCCGGAAAAGCTGACCAAACTGGTACAGGGAGATTTTCAGATCGAACACCGCAGCCTTCTGAATGCCCGGTGTGACAAAGAAAACTGGAACCGCATTGCCATCAATGACGTAGTTTTGTCCGGTGCCTCCCGGTTACACCCCATGGATTACACAGTCTATTGTGACGGCGCTTTTGTGGGGCAATACCGGTGCGACGGGTTGATTTTTGCCACGCCTACCGGCTCCACAGCCTATTCTCTTTCGGCCGGGGGACCGGTGTTGGATGTGGATGCTCCGGTTCTGGTGACAACCCCCATCTGTGCCCACGGGATGAATGCCATCCCGCTGGTTTTTTCGGCTACACGGAAGCTGACCGTGGTTGCCGAAGCAGAAAATCGTGACCCCATTCTGGCCTGTGCCGACAGCCATGGCCAGTGTACCATACAACCGGGTGACCGGGTAGAAATTTCTGTGGCCGGACAAGCACTGCAGCTGATTACATTTGAAGGGGCGGAACAGTTCCGGGCAATAGAAAACAAATTGTTAAGGAGATGAAACCTAGGTTATGAAAATTGCAAGACACCAGGCCATTTTGGATCTGATCGAGCGCTATCCCATTGATCGGCAGGAAGACCTGCTGGCGCACCTGCGCGAACTGGGGTTTGATGTAACCCAGGCTACTGTCTCGCGGGATATCCGGGAATTGCAGCTTGTCAAAACCGCAACCGGCAATGGCGGATACCGGTATATGTCGGCTGCTGCTTCGGGCAAGGTGACCCATTCTCCCAATCGCTTTGAGACCATCTTCCGGGAAAGTGTCCTGAAGGTGGACTACGCCGGGCATATGGTGCTGGTCAAGTGTTTCTCCGGGATGGCCAACGCTGCCTGTGAAGTATTTGACGCGAAGGCATGGGAAGATGTGGTGGGAACGCTGTCCGGTGACGACACCTTCTTCATCCTGATGCGTTCGGAAGAGGCGGCCAAGGACATTGCCAACCAGCTGCAGCAGTATACCACCCGGCGTGGGTAATCGTGAAACCAAAAAGAAAGAGGAGGGGCTTTCATGCTGACGGATCTTCAGATTGAAAATGTTGCCGTCATTGAAAAGGCGGAGGTCCATTTTACCGAAGGGCTGAATGTTCTCACCGGTGAAACCGGCGCCGGAAAGTCTATCCTGATTGATTCCATCAATGCCATTCTGGGCAATCGTACATCCCGGGATTTGGTGCGTAGCGGGGCTCCGCGCGCTTGTATCCGGGCGACCTTTACCGGGATTCCGGCATCCACCCGGGAACAGTTGGAGCGCTGCGGTTATGAAGCCCAGGATGATCTGTTCTTTTACCGGGAAATCACGGCCGACGGCCGGGGCAGCTGCCGGATCAACGGCATGCCGGCGACTGCTTCGGTCATGCGCGAAATCTCGGCAGGGCTGTTGAGCATCCATGGCCAGCACGACAGCCAGAGCCTGACCAATACCGTCACCCATCTGGGACTGCTGGATCAATACGCCCAGAACGGTGAACTGTATGAGGAATATCATAAGCTGTACCGGGAACTGGTTACGGTCAAACGCGCCATGGACGCTCTGATGGCCAGCGAGGCCAACAAACAGCGGCGGATCGAAGAGCTTCACGACGAAATCGAGACCATTGATGCGGCGGCTCTGGTGCCGGGAGAGGAAGAAACCCTCACCGAGCGTCGCAACGTGGTGGTACATGCCCAAGGCATCCTAGAAGGGATCGCAGCGGCGCATCTGGCGCTGTCCGGGGACGAAGACCGGGCCCAGGGGGCCGCAGATTTGCTGGGCAATGCGGCAACAGCCTTCTCCGCCAGCGCCGGGTTAGACCCCAGTTTGCAGCCTTTGGCAGATCAGTTGCAGGAATTGTATTATACCGCCCGGGACCTTTCCACCGAGCTGGCGGATCGGCTGGACGAGTACAGCTTTGATCCGGGGGAACTGGATCAGATTGAGTCTCGGCTGGACACCATCTACCGCATCAAACAGCGTTTTGGGGCGGATGTGGAAGAACTTCTTGCCCGCCGGGATCGGGACGCCGAGGAACTGGAGACCATCCAAACTGCGTCCCAAAGAATCCAGGAACTGGATGCTAAAAAACGCAACCTGTATGCCCAGGCCAAGGAAGCCGCAGAGCGCCTGACCCAATCCCGATTGAAAAGCTTTACCCAGATGAATCAGGAGATGCTCTCGGCGCTGGAATTTCTCAACATGCCGGGAATCCGGTTTGTGCTGCGCCATTCCCGGGGCCCGCTGGCCTCAGCCGGGCAGGACAGTGTGGAATTTCTGATTTCCACCAACCCAGGGGAGGACCCCAAACCGTTGGCCAAGATTGCCTCCGGCGGCGAATTGTCCCGTATCATGCTGGCTTTTAAGAGCGCTCTTGCCGAAAAGGATGCCATCCAGACTGTGATCTACGACGAAATTGACACCGGCGTCTCGGGTCTGGCCGCAGGCCGTATCGGGCAGCTGCTGCACGAGACAGCGAAGGGCCATCAGGTCCTTTGCATCACCCACACGCCCCAGGTGGCGGCTTTTGCCGATAATCAGCTTTTGATCCAGAAGAAGATCCATGATGGGCGGACCTTTACCGAAATCCATACCCTGGACCAGGAAGGCCGGGTCCGGGTGCTGGCAGCGATGATCTCGGGCGACAAAGTCACCGATCTGAGCCTGGCCAACGCTCGGGAACTGATCGAAAAATCCCATGCCCAAAACCGATGATTGACTTTTGGGTAGAGTTATGCTAGAGTTATCTCTGTACAAATGCAAGGATGAGGATTAGTAGCCGTTTTTGTTGCTGCGAGAGAGAGACCCCGGTTGGTGAAAGAGGTTGGCAGATGGAATGGTGAATTACCCCTCGGAGCAGCAGGCTGAACACCCGGTCCGGGCCAGTAGGCTGTGCCGTCTGCGCACGTTACAGCGCTAGGGTATCGGTTGTTGCAATCTGTACCCGCAAAGGCCCGTCTGCCGCGAGGCAGGGGCGAACAGAGGTGGTACCGCGATTTTCGCCCTCTGCCAAATTTTGATTTGGCAGGGGGCTTTTTCAACCCTTGCCGCAGCAATGGAGGTTTTTGGAATGACTTTGTACGACGAACTTGTGGCCCGTGGCCTGATTGCCCAGGTGACCGATGAACCTGAGATCCGGGATCTCATCAACAACGGAAAAGCAACCTTTTATATTGGCTTTGACTGCACCGCCGACAGCCTGACGGCCGGTCACTTTATGGCGCTGACCCTGATGAAGCGGATGCAGATGGCGGGCAACAAGCCCATCGCCCTGATCGGCGGTGGCACCACCATGATCGGGGACCCCTCTGGCCGTACCGATATGCGTAAGATGCTCACCCGGGAGGAAATCGACCACAATGCTCAGTGCTTCAAGCGCCAGATGGAGCGCTTCATTGATTTCAGCGATGGCAAAGCCCTGATGCTGAACAATGCTGATTGGCTGCTCAACCTCAATTATGTGAAACTGCTGCGCGAAGTGGGGGCTTGCTTCAGCGTCAACAATATGCTGCGTGCCGAGTGCTACAAACAGCGGATGGAAAAGGGCCTGTCCTTCCTGGAATTCAACTACATGATCATGCAGAGCTACGACTTCTATCACATGTTCCAGGAGTACGGCTGCAACATGCAGTGCGGCGGTGACGACCAGTGGAGCAACATGCTGGGCGGCACCGAACTGATCCGCCGCAAACTGGGCAAGGATGCCTATGCGCTGACCATCACTCTTCTCACCGATTCCCAGGGCAAGAAGATGGGCAAGACGGCCGGCAACGCGGTCTGGCTGGATCCCAACAAGACCAGCCCCTTCGAGTTCTATCAGTACTGGCGCAATGTGGGTGACGCCGATGTGCTCAAGTGCATCCGGATGCTGACCTTCCTGCCGCTGGAACAGATTGACGAGATGGATCACTGGGAAGGAGAACAGCTCAACAAAGCCAAGGAAATTCTGGCATACGAGCTGACCTCGCTGGTTCACGGCAAAGAGGAGGCCGAGAAGGCCCAGCAGACTGCACGCAGCCTGTTCAGCGGTGCTGCCGACCACGAGAACATGCCTTGCACCACCCTGGATGCCGCTCTGGTTAAGGACGGCAAGGTGGGTCTGCTGGCTGCCATGGTGGCAGCCAAACTGTGCGGCTCCAACCGGGAAGCCCGTCAGCTAGTGCAGCAGGGCGGTGTCCTGGTGGATGGGGAAAAGGTTACCGATCCCACCACCGGCCTGGATGCTGCCAAACTGCAAAGCGAAGGCATTGTGATCAAAAAGGGCAAAAAGACCTATCACAAAGTTCAGCTCTGATGGGACATCCTATCCAAGTAGCGTAGAGAAAGGGGTGTGCGCCCGATGGCCAAGGAAAAACTGAAAACGGTATATGTCTGTACCCAATGCGGTGAGACAAGCCCCCGATGGCTGGGACGCTGCCCTTCCTGCGGCGCATGGAATACCATGACCGAGGATGTGGTTGCCGAGCCGGCCAAGGGCAGTTCTGCCCGCGCTGCTGCACCGGTACGCACCCCCGGACAGACCAGCCTGGTGGCGCACAAACTGAAAAACATCAGCACCACCGAAGAAAAAAGCCGGATCGTCACCGGGATCGGTGAGCTGGACCGGGTACTGGGCGGCGGAATTGTGCTGGGCAGCGTTATTTTGATTGGCGGCGAACCCGGCATCGGCAAATCCACCATCCTTTTGCAGCTTTGCGGGGAGGTTTCCAAAACCCGTAACGTGCTCTATGTCACCGGCGAAGAGTCAGTACGGCAGATCAAGCTGCGGGCGGTGCGCCTGGATGTGCCCCAGGAGAATATCTCTCTGGTGGCCGAAAGCGACGTGGATGAGATCTGTGGTCTGATTGAGCAGATGAAACCGGACCTGGTGGTGATCGACTCCATTCAGACCATGCGCTGCGCCGATATTTCCTCTTCCTCCGGAACGGTTTCCCAGGTCAAGGAGTGCTCTGCCCGGTTCCTCAATGTGGCAAAAGCCAATGACATTCCCACTTTTATTGTGGGCCACGTCAACAAGGATGGTGCCATCGCCGGCCCCAAGGTGATGGAACATATTGTGGATACCGTCCTCTACTTTGAGGGAGACAAAACCCTTCCGTACCGGGTGCTCCGGGCGGTCAAAAACCGCTATGGTTCCACCAACGAAATCGGCATGTTCGATATGACAGGCCGGGGCCTGACCCAGATTGAAAATCCTTCCCAGGTGATGCTGGAAGGACGCCCGGTGGGGATCAGTGGCACCTGTGTGGCCTGCGTGATGGAGGGCACACGTCCGGTTCTGAGCGAGGTACAGGCACTGGTGACCAAAACGGCCTTTCCCAGCCCGCGGCGCACCGCCAGCGGTTTTGACTACAACCGGATGTATCTGCTGCTGGCGGTTCTGGAAAAGCGGGCCGGATATGTCTTTGGCAACCAGGACGTCTATGTCAACATCATCGGCGGCCTGAAGCTGGACGAAACCGCCTGCGATCTTCCGGTATGTCTGGCCATGGCTTCCAGCCTGTTGGATCTTCCCATCGGAGAAACCACCTTTGCCGTGGGCGAGGTGGGTCTGGGGGGAGAAATCCGCAGCGTGACCCATCTGGAGACCCGGCTGCGGGAGGCGCAGCGGATTGGGTTTGACACCGCGATTGTGCCACGGCACAACCTGCGGATGATTGACCCCGCTCAATTTCCCAATCTGAAACTGATCGGCGTGACCTATCTTCGGGAGGCCATCAACGCCATCAAGCTGAAAAACTGAAATCTGCAAGACAGAAAACAAAGGAGCCCGATACCCATGATTGATCCCAAGAAACCTGTGGCCAATCCGGCGCTCAAAGCGGCTGCCGAAAAGGTTCGCGCCGAAAACACCCCCGAAGCCCTGAACCTTGCCATCAATGAACTGGTAAAGTCTATACTGATCACACCGGCGCAGATCCAGCTGGATGGCAAAGCCCCCAAGCCGGACGCTCAGGGACGGATCCAGATTCCCAAAGACAGCAAGGTTAATTTCAAAATCCTCAATACCCCGGACGGAAAGCACTATTTTATGGCCTTCACCGACTGGGAAGAGCTGCACAAGTGGAACAAGGAACCCGGCCAGCAGACCATGATGCTGCGGTTTGATGATTTTGCCGGATTGCTGGCCAGCAATCCCAGTGCCGCTGGTTTTGTGCTGAATCCTTACGGCGCCAATCTGCGGTTTGAATCGGGCATGGTGGCGTCCATCAAAAAGAAAAAAGATGAGCTGATCAAGGCACGCAGAGAACAGATTGCCCACCGTGCCCATCGGATCAAGCCAGGTGACAAGGTCACAATCGTGGAACCCTCTGTCTACCCGGATGCGCTGCTGGATCCCATCTGTGAAGTTCTTTCCCAAAACAAAACGGTGGGGGCCGCCTATCTGCAGCTGATGATCATTAATGAGACTGACAAGAGCTATCTGCTGGTACTGGATGCACCTCAGGACGAAAAGCTCTTTGCTGCGGTGGCCCAGGCTGCCAGAGGCTACCTTTCCACCGATCCCAAAAAGATGGATCTGAACATTACCATCTCGGCCGCACCGCTGGGACAGCAGGGAATGCGGGGCAGCGAGCCCTTCTATACCAAGTCCCAGGGACGTATCCGGGACGAGGAGGACGACTGAGATGTCCAAGCGTCTGTTGGACTGTACCGCCAGCGAAATCCTCTCGATGACCAAGCCCGAACTGCTGGCATCCATTGCAGGGTGCGAGGGCCGTGTGTTGGCCTGTGAGACCATCGGCATCACGCCGCCGTTGCTGGTGGATGTCACCAACGCGGAATATGCAGCCTCCTTAAGCGCGGATATTCTTCTGCTGAATATGTTTGATGTCTGCAAGCCGGTGATTCAGGCGTTGCCGCCGGTCCCTGCCCAAGAGACGGTTCGGGAACTCAAGCGGCTGACCGGCCGTGTGGTGGGCATCAACCTGGAACCGGTCAACCCGCAGATGGCGGCGTCCAATGATGGAACCTTGTGGCAGATGACCCAGGGACGCCTGGCTACTCCGGAAAATGCGCTGCGCGCGGCTGAGATGGGAGTGGACCTGATCCTGCTGACTGGTAACCCCGGCAACGGCGTCAGCAATGAGGCGATCGTGGATTCCCTGCAAAAAATCAGAAATGCCGTGGGAGACCGGGTGATCCTCGCTGCGGGAAAGATGCACGGTGCAGGCGTGCTGCGCCAAAGCGGCGCTTCCATCATGACCCCGGAGGACGCGGCTGCCTTTGCCGACGCCGGTGCTGATGTGATTCTGTGTCCCGCCCCCGGGACGGTGCCGGGCATTACCCTGGAAGCGGTCCACGCCCTGGCGGATTACCTGCACAGCCGGGAAAAATTGCTGATGACTGCCATTGGCACCTCCCAGGAAGGCAGTGATCCCGCCACCATCCGGCAGATTGCGTTGATGTGCAAGATGGCCGGGGCCGATATCCACCACATCGGGGATACCGGTGTGCCTGGCATGGCATTGCCCCAGAACATCCTGGCCTATTCCATTGCGATCCGCGGAGAGCGCCATACCTATCACCGGATGGCTTCCTCCGTCAACCGCTGAATACATCAGACAATAAAAACAGGCGTACCGGATTTGTCTGATATGCTCCCTCTATGAGAGACAGTGAAATTAAACACTGTCATCATAGGGGGAGTATTGTCATGTCCGGGCAAGAAAAGATAGGAGCAGAAGAAAAAGTCAAGATTAT
>CALWNP010000078.1 GCA_944382835.1 uncultured Gemmiger sp. | reverse complement strand
GCCGTGTACCGAACGGTACGCACGGTGGTGTGAGAGGACGGCTGCTCAACTAATGGGTAGCCTCCTACTCGATTTGCCATTTTTGAGAAAACACCGGAATTTTGTCAGAACGGAGTGGCAAGATCTCTCTATACAGAACATGTCAAAATAAAATTCTGGGAAAATCATAAAATAATTTTCGCTAATTCGTGAAAATGTTATGTTCACAAAAATTTTATAGTTCTGGGGGTTGATTTTTTGCCCACAAATGACTACAATGTATTTAGCACTCAGGAGAACAGAGTGCTAAATGAATTAGCTAAACTAAATTTATCTAAATAGGGAGGATCTTTCACTATGAAAATCAAACCTCTTGCAGACCGTGTTGTGATTAAGCTTGTTGAGGAAGAAGAGACCACCAAGGGTGGCCTGATCCTGACCGGCAGTGCCAAGGAAAAGCCCCAGGTTGCCGAAGTGCTGGCTGTTGGCCCGGGCGGCAATGTGGACGGCAAGGAAGTTGAGATGATCGTCAAGGTGGGCGATAAGGTTCTCACCAGCAAGTACTCCGGCACCGAAGTCAAGGTGGACGGCGAGGAATGCACCATCGTCCGTCAGAGCGACATTCTCGCCATTGTCGAGTAATTGGTTTTGATTTCATCCACACTGTTACAGTGATTATCTAAGGAGAGATTGATTATGGCAAAACAGATTAAACAGGGCGAGGATGCCCGTAAGGCTCTTTGCGCCGGCATTGATCAGCTGGCAAACACCGTCAAGATCACCCTGGGCCCCAAGGGCCGCAACGTGGTGCTGAGCAAGAAGTTCGGCAGCCCGGTCATCACCAATGATGGCGTGACCATTGCCAAGGAGATTGAGCTCAAGGATCCGTTTGAGAACATGGGCGCTCAGCTGGTTCGTGAAGTTGCCACCAAGACCAACGATGCTGCCGGCGACGGCACCACCACCGCTACTGTCCTGGCGCAGGCTCTGGTTACCGAGGGCATGAAGAACGTCACCGCCGGTGCCAACCCCATGGACATCAAGCGCGGCATGCAGAAGGCTGTTGCCGCTGCTGTGGAAGCCGTCAAGGCTCACAGCCAGAAGGTCAACGGCAGCAAGGACATCGCCCGTGTCGGTACCGTTTCTGCCGGTGATGCCGAGATCGGCAGCCTGATTGCCGATGCCATGGAGAAGGTCACCGCTGATGGTGTCATCACCATCGAGGAGAACAAGACCACTGCCGAGACCTACACCGAGGTTGTGGAAGGCATGCAGTTTGACCGTGGCTATGTCACCCCGTATATGGTCACCGATACCGAGAAGATGGAAGCCGTCTTCGAGGATTGCAGCGTTCTGATCACCGATAAGAAGATCAGCGTCTTCCAGGATATCGTTCCTCTGCTGGAGCAGGTGATCCAGTCCGGCCGAAAGCTGCTGATCATCGCCGAGGATGTGGAAGGCGATGCGCTGTCCAACCTGATCATCAACCGTCTGCGCGGCGGTCTGAATGTGGTTGCCGTCAAGGCTCCTGGCTTTGGCGATCGCCGCAAGGAGATGCTGACCGATATCGCCATCCTCACCGGTGGTACCGTTATCAGCAGCGATCTGGGCTATGAGCTGAAGGACGCTACCCTGGATCTGCTGGGCACTGCCCGCCAGGTCAAGGTCACCAAGGAGAACACCACCATTGTCGGCGGCAACGGCGACAAGCAGGCCATTGCTGATCGTGTTGCCCAGATCCGCAGCCAGATCACCACTGCCACCTCCGACTTCGACAAGGAGAAGCTGCAGGAGCGCCTGGCCAAGATGGCCGGTGGTGTTGCTGTGATCAAGGTCGGCGCTGCTACCGAGGTTGAGATGAAGGATAAGAAGCTCCGCATCGAAGACGCTCTGAACGCCACCAAGGCTGCTGTGGAAGAGGGCATTGTTGCTGGCGGCGGCACTGCCACCATCAACGCCATCCCCGCTGTGGATAAGCTGGTCAACGAGCTGGAAGGCGACGAGCGCACCGGTGCTAAGATCGTCCGCCGTGCTCTGGAAGCTCCTCTGCGCCAGATTGCTGCCAACGCCGGTCTGGAAGGCAGCGTGATCATCGACAACATCCTGAAGGCTGGCAAGCCCAACTACGGCTACGATGCCCAGAAGGAAGAGTATGTCGAGGATATGATCGAGGCTGGCATTGTGGATCCCACCAAGGTCACCCGTTCTGCTCTGGAGAATGCTTCCAGCGTTGCCTCGATGGTGCTGACCACCGAGAGCCTGGTTGCCGATCTGCCCGAGCCGCCGGCTCCCGCTGCCCCTGCTGGTGGCGATATGGGCGGCATGTACTAATCATTTCTCCATCACCCGCATACAGATGTGCCGGGGCCGTAAGGCTCCGGCCTTTTGTGTTTGTACCATAGATTTTCTATGCGGTTGCAAAGGAAGGGGAAACTTGCTATGCTAGTAGCAAGAATCCGGGACAGGAGGGAAAAGGACAATGATTTGGCTGATGGTGCTGATTTTACTGGTTCTTTTGGCGTTTGTTTTGGGGTGGAAACTCTCGGATTTTGCCCTCAATCCCACTCGCTTTGACCCGGAAGAGACCCGCAAGGAGGAGCTGGCGCGCTGCGGCGTTTCGGAGGAAGAATACCGATCCTGGCCGCAGGAAGAGTTCTCTTTGCAAAGCCGCTACGGTTATCGCTTGTGTGGCATGGTACTTCCGGCGCCGTCTGTGCAGTCGGACGGCCCGGCCCGGGTGGTGGTGATGGTGCATGGCCATGCCACAAACCGTGATGCAGAGCTGAGCTATGCCATTCTGTTTCGCTCTTTGGGGTATACCACGGTACTCTACGATCACCGCAATTTTGGTCAGTCGGATCGCCGTCCCACCACCATGGGAAAGTGCGAAGCCGAGGATCTGGAAACTGTATGTGCCTGGGTCCGGCAGCGGTATGGGCAGGATTGCATTCTCGGCACCCACGGTGTCTCGATGGGGGCGGCAACCGTCATGCTGCACAGTGCCATGGACCCGAATCTGGCTTTTGTGGTGGAGGATTGCGGTTATTCGGATCTGAGCGACCAGCTTGCGTTTGTTATGCGTACTGTTTATCATCTGCCGCCGCGTCTGCTGCTGCCGCTGTGTTATCTGGTGGCATGGATCCGCACCGGAGTGTGGTTTCCCGGCATTCGACCTGCGGCAGCAGTGGCAAAGAGTGAAATGCCGATGTTGTTCATCCATGGCGCCCAGGATACTTATGTTCCATTTTGGATGCTTCAGGTCAACTATGACGCCAAAACCAAGGGACTAAAGCGGATGCAGGTGTTTGAGCAGGCAGCCCATGCCATGAGCTACGATTCTGACCCGACACTGTATCGCAGAACGGTTACCGAATTTTTGCAGGAAATCGGGCAACTTTAAGAGAAAACCAGAGTGGGGGAGTTATGAAGAAAACAAAACCGATTGCCCCGTGGGTGGCCCTGGGGATCACTTTGTTGATTATGGGGCTGATTTTTTACTTTTCATCGCAGCCGGGACCGGCATCCTCCGGATTGAGCAACAAGGTAGCCAATACCGTTCAGCACCATGCCACCACGGCGCTGGCTACGCCATCCTTGTTCAGCAAAAACTTCCACGCCAATGTTCGCAAATGGGCCCATGTGTACCTTTATGGGGCGTTGGGGTTCAGCGTTACGGTGACGGTCAATCTGTTCTTTCGGGCGCGGTGCCCTGCAGGACGCCATCTGGCGGCAAAAGGAGCACTTCTCTCTGCAGCGATCTGCACCCTTTACTCGGCCAGCGATGAATTTCACCAGTCCTTTGTCCCGGGCAGAACGGCACTGATCACCGATATCGGGGTGGATTCCCTGGGCTTTTTATCCGGAGTGGTGGCAGCATCGGCGGTCCTGATGCTTCTATTGTACTTCAGAGGGAAAAAGTCTTCTGGGAATGGGAGCACGCCGTAAAACCAAAACAATACAAGATACGCCACCTTGGTTGGCATAGCCTCCTTTTCTGAGGGGAATACTGTTCCTCAGAGAAGGGGGCTTTTTGTATGACAGTACAACGGTTGCTGGCGGTTTGTGCTGCTTTTGTGGTACTGTTCGGGGTGATCCTGTGCCGCGTGTACTGGATCAGCACCGACACAGCCTATGCGGCCAACGCCGGCGGACAGACCCTTTCGGAAACCGAATTGCCCCGGACCAGGGGAAACTTTTATGACCGCAACGGGCGGCTTCTGACCGGTGCCAGCAAAATCTGGTATGCCCTGTGTATCCCCGGCGATTCCAGCTATTCCACCCTCTTTCCCTATGTGCCTTTTTCGGCGCAGCAGGAACTGTACCAAAAAAGAAACAGCCTGAGCCCTTTCCTGATTCAGGTGGACGGAGACCTGCATCTCAGCGGCGGATATCTTTATTCCGGCGTTGAACGATATCTTCCTCTGCCCATTGCGGTGCACCTGATCGGGTACCTGGATGGGGAAGGACATGGGGTGTCCGGCCTGGAACGCGCCTACGATGACCTGCTGTACAGTGCCGGAACACAGCAGGCAGTGCTCTGTACCACCACAGCCCAGGGAAGCCTTCTCACCGGAACCGAGCCCCAACTGGAGACCAAAGAAGAGGGCGAATCCCAGGGAGTACAGCTGACACTGGATGCCGACATACAAAGGGCCTGCGAGGGAATTGCACAGCAGGAGATGAGTCGAGGCTGTATTCTCGTGCTGCGGGTGTCCGACGGAGAGGTGGCGGCCAGTGTCAGCATGCCGGAATTTGATCCCGATAACATTGCAGCCAGCATAGACGCCAACGATACCTCACTGATCAACCGCCCGCTGGAAGCCTTCAGCGCAGGGTCGGTGTTCAAACTGGTGCTTGCACTGGCGGCCTATCGCGCCGGACTGGATTGGTTCAGCTGTGAGTGCGAGGGAAGTGTGCAGGTGGCTGACCAGACCTTTCGGTGCGCTCTGGGAAGGGCTCACGGCACGGTGAATCTGCGCGGAGCACTGGAAGAAAGCTGCAACTGTTACTTTATCGAGCTGGGACAACTGCTGGGCGCCAGGCAAATCCTGCAAGCGGCCCAGGACCTGGGTTTTGGCAGTGCCACCGCTGTGGCGCCGGGGCTGAAAAGCGCAACAGGGGAACTGCCAAGTCTGGACACCCTGCAAAGCGAGGGCCAGCTGGCCATGTTCAGCTTTGGACAGGGGGCCTTGACAGTAACGCCGCTGCAGATTGCGGCAATGACCAACACCCTAGCCGGGGGAGGCACCTACCGCGCGCCGGCCTTTGTTCAGGGCACTGTGGACTCCGAAACTGGGGCAGTACAGGCCCTGGAACGGGCCGAGCCACGGGTGGTCTGTGACGAATCGGTTGCGCGGATTTTGCGCAGTATGATGGTCAGTGTGGTGGAGGAAGGCATCGGCGGAGATGCCGAACCGGAGGAGGGCGGTGCCGGCGGAAAGACGGGCACGGCGCAGACCGGACAATACCAGCAGGGCGGAGAAGAACTGCTTAATTACTGGTTTACCGGCTTCTGGCCTGCCGAACAGCCCCGGTACACCATAACGGTGATGCAGGATGGAACGCTGGAACCACAGACCTCCAGCGCCGCAATCTTTGCCCGGGTGGCAAACGCTTTGTTTGTGCTGGAAAACAGTTGACAAGGGGACACAGGCGGAATATAATACAAGGGTAAATGAAAATGGCGTTGAAGGGGCAAATGTCCGAATCGGTCTGACACCAGAGAGGAAACCATCGGCTGAGAGGTTTCTGTCAGGTCCGGGACAAGGCCACCCCGGAGCTTCCGGTAAAAACGGACGTAGGCGCGGCGTTAACGTGCAGCAAAGTGGCGGAGGTTTTCTCCGCAAGACCGGGTGGTACCACGCAAGCTGAATGGCTTTCGTCCCTGTGATAAGGGGCGAAAGCTATTTTTTTGTGTTGCCCAGCCAGACGCCAATTTTGTAACGATGAGGAATGGAGATTGACCAACCATGCAATGGACCGGACTGAATGAACTGCGTGAAAAGTATCTGCACTTTTTCGAGACCAAAGGACATCTTCGCTTGGGAAGCTTCCCCCTGGTCCCGAAGGATGACCCCAGCCTGCTGCTGATCAACAGCGGCATGGCCCCCATGAAAAAGTGGTTCCTGGGCCAGGAGGAGCCGCCCCGCCATCGGGTGACCACCTGCCAGAAGTGCATCCGTACCCCCGATATCGAGCGCGTGGGTATCACCGCCCGCCACGGCACCTTCTTCGAGATGCTGGGCAACTTCAGCTTCCAGGATTACTTCAAGAAAGAGGTCATTCCCTGGGCCTGGGAGTTCCTGACCAAGGAACTGGAAATCCCGGCTGAGAAGCTGTACATCTCGGTGTATCAGGACGACGATGAGGCCTATGATATCTGGACCAAGGAAGTGGGCATTCCCGAGGATCACATGGTCCGTTTCGGCAAGGAGGACAACTTCTGGGAGCACGGTTCCGGTCCCTGCGGCCCCTGCTCCGAAATCTACTATGACCGTGGCCCCGAGCACGGCTGCGGCAAACCGGATTGCCATGTGGGCTGCGACTGCGACCGCTATATGGAGATCTGGAACCTGGTGTTCAGCCAGTTCGATTCCGACGGCAAGGGTCATTACACCCGTCTGCCCCGGCCCAACATTGACACCGGCATGGGTCTGGAGCGTCTGGCCTGCGTGATGCAGGATGTGGGCAACCTGTTTGAAGTGGATACCGTGGCATCGGTTCTGCATCATGTGGAAAAGATTGCCGGCAAGCACTATGGCGACAATGAGAAGGACGATATCTCCATCCGCGTCATCACCGACCACATCCGTTCCACCGTCTTTATGGTCTCGGATGGCATCCTGCCCTCCAACGAAGGCCGTGGCTATGTGCTGCGCCGTCTGCTGCGCCGTGCTGCCCGCCATGGCCGGATGCTGGGCATCAATCGCCCCTTCCTGACCGAACTGGTGGAGACCGTTATCGTCAGCAGTGAGCAGGGCTATCCCGAACTGCGCGAGCATGAAAAGTACATCAAGAAGGTTGTCAGCACCGAGGAGGAGCGGTTCTCCCGCACCATTGATGCCGGCCTGAACATCCTCAACGGCATGATCGAGCAGCTGAAGGACTCCAAGGAAAAGGTCCTGTCTGGCAGCGAGGTCTTCAAGCTCAACGATACCTTTGGCTTCCCGCTGGATCTGACCAAGGAGATTGCGGCCGAGGCCGGTGTCTCGGTGGACGAGGAAGCCTTCCATGTGGAGATGACCAAGCAGCGGGAGCGCGCCCGTGCCGAGCGTCTGTCCAAGGACATCTCCGGTTGGGCTGCCGACCTCTTTGGCGCACTGGATGCCGAACCCACCCGGTTTGATGGCTACGAAGTCCTGACCGAGGATGCCACGGTTCTGGCCCTCTCCGAAGGCGAGGAGCTGGCGGACGCAGTTGCCACCGATATCGAGAGCAAGGAAGGCGTTCTGGTCGTTCTGGATCACACTCCTTTCTACGCCGAGATGGGCGGCCAGGTGGCCGACCACGGCTACATCACCACCGACAATGCCAAGCTGAAGGTGGAGCAGGTCAAAAAGACTCCCAAAGGATACTTCGTTCATACCTGCACCCTGCTGGAAGGCACCATCCGGGTGGGTGATGCCGTGACCGCTTCTGTGGATCAGGTGCGCCGTATGGCCATCTGCCGCAACCACACTGCCACCCACCTGCTGCAGAAGGCCCTGCGGGAGGTTCTGGGTGAACATGTTCATCAGTCCGGCAGCTACCAGGATGACAAGATCACTCACTTTGACTTCACCCATTTCAGCGCCATGACGCCGGAAGAGATCACCGAGGTGGAGCACCGCGTCAATGAGAAAATCTTCGAGTCCCTGCCGGTGATGATCCAGAACCTGCCCATCGAGGAAGCCAAGAAGATGGGCGCCATGGCACTGTTCGGCGAAAAGTACGGTGCAGTGGTCCGGGTTGTGGACGCCGGCGGCTGGAGCACCGAGTTCTGCGGCGGCACCCATGTGAAGAACACCGCCCAGATTGGCTGCTTCAAGATTCTGTCTGAGAGCAGCGTTGCCGCTGGCATTCGCCGGATTGAGGCGACTACCGGCTTCGGTGTGCTCAAACTTTTGGACGAGCGCAACGATGAGCTGACCCGTACCGCTGTTGCCCTCAAGGCCAACAACATGAAGGACCTTCCCGACCGCGCGGCTGCGGTGGTTGCCGAGCTGAAAGAGGCCAACAAGCAGCTGGATCTGCTCAAGGCCCAGATGGCGGACAACAAGATCAAGGGCCTGTTTGAGTCGGCTGCCGATGTGGATGGCATCCGGATTGTCAGTGCTTACCTCAGCGGTACCGGTGCCGATACCCTGCGCAGCATGATGGACAAGCTGCGGGATCGCGCGCCCAACGCCATCGGCGCCTTGATCGGCAGCGACGGCAACAAGACCATGCTGGCGGTGGGCCTGGGCAAGAATGTCCTGTCCCGCGGCCTGAAGGCCGGCGTGCTGGTCAAGCAGATCGCTGCCATTGCCGGCGGCAACGGCGGCGGCAAGCCGGACTTTGCCATGGCCGGTATCCGGGACAACACTAAGATTGACGAAGCACTGAACGCAGTGCCGGAAATCGTGAAAAAGGAACTGGAAAAATCCAACTGATTGGGTTACAATAAAGACGGATTCTTTTTCAATTCTTCACAGCACACTCCGGAGCTGTGAGACAAAGGAGGGACGTATCCATGGATGATTGCCTGTTTTGCAAAATTGCTGCAGGGCAGATCCCGTCCGATAAACTCTATGAGGACGATATGCTGCTTGCCTTTCGGGACATTGACCCTCAGGCACCGGTGCACTTTTTGGTAATCCCCAAAAAGCACATCGCGTCGGCGGCGGTCCTCACCGAGGAGGACGGCGCCCTGCTGGGCCATGTTTTTGCGGTCATCGCCAAGCTCTGCCGTGAGCTGGGCTGTGATGAAAGCGGCTACCGCGTTGTGACCAACATCGGGGAAGATGGCGGCCAAAGCGTGAAGCATCTGCATTTCCATGTGCTTGCCAAACGGAGCCTGGCCTGGCCTCCGGGCTGATGCCGAAACGGCTTCTCAACCATAGAAAGAAGGTAAACAAAGTTTATGGCGGATACTTACACGCTTCAGGTGGCTGGTCTGACCCGTGAGCTGCCCATCTGCAAAATCAATGACCATCTGGACATTGCCGCATTTATTATGTTCGGTGATGTGGAACTGACCGTTGCCTGTGCCACCGAACTGCTGAAGAAATGCCCTGAATTCGATGTTCTTCTCACAGCAGAGGCCAAGGGAATTCCCCTGACCTATGAGATGGCCCGTCAGAGCGGCAAGCCTTGGATTCCGGCCCGCAAAAAGGCCAAGCTGTATATGCGCAAGCCGGTTGTTGTGGAGGATGAGTCCATCACCACCACTGGTAAGCAGACCCTGGTTCTGGACCAGAAGGATCTGGATGCCATGAATGGCAAGCGGATTCTCATTGTGGATGATGTCATTTCCACCGGTGGTTCGCTGCATGCGCTGGAAACTCTGGCAGCCCGTAGCACCGGCACCATTGTGGGCCGCTGCGCCGCTTTGCTGGAAGGGGATTCCATGGCCCGCACCGATGTCATCGCGCTGGGCAAGCTGCCCTGCTTCGAGCACTAAAGATGAAACGCAAGCTGGCTGGCCTGGGCCTGGCTTTTGCCTTGGCAGAGCTGGCTGCGGCATATCTGCCGCCGTTGGCTGTGCTGCCAACGGCGGCTTTTTTCATCCTTTTGTCCATCTTTACCCGGCGCTTTCCCGCAGTTTGTCTGTGGCTGGCAGGTGCAGCGGCGGGTCTTACCTGCTTTCTGGCATTTTATGCCCAGAATGTGGCCCCGGTACTGCAGCTGGCGGGGCAAACCGTCACCTGCGTTGCCGAAGTACAGACCGACTGTACCACCTCCTATGTGGAAGGAATGCAGCGCGGAACCCTGCGTCTGATCTGTGTAAATGGTCAGGACACGGACTTCTTTGTCTATTGTGGCAGCTTCCCGGATTTGGGAGCGGGAAGCATCTTCGAGACCACTGTGGTGCTTACCCCGCTGGAAGCCAACCGATATCGGATGAACCAGTTCGCCGATGGGGTGTATCTCGAGGCGGAGTGTCAGGGTGACTACCAAAAAATGGGGAGCAGTGGACGCCCGGAATTTGCCCTGTACCGCTTTCGGATGTTTCTGTCCAGAAAACTGAACCGGTATCTTCCTGCCCCGCTGCGGGGAATTGAATCTGCCATGCTGCTGGGAGATCAATCCCAGCTGACCGATGTGGTCAAAAAGACCTTTCAGCTGGCGGGAGTATCCCATCTGCTGGCTATCTCGGGGTTGCATCTGAGTCTTCTGTGTGGCATTCTCAGCTTTGGCGGAAAAGTCTCTTCCCGATTCAATCGCCCGCTTTTGGTGCTGCGTGCCCTGCTGGTGATCGGCTATATGTTTCTGACCGGGATGCCGGTTTCAGTCCAGCGAGCCGGCTTTGTCTTTCTGGTGAGCCTGGCCGGTTACTTTTTGGTCCAGCCGCCGGATCCCCTCAATGCACTGGGCGTAGCAGCAATTGTGCTGGGGTTGGCCAGTCCTTATGCCCCTTGTGATCTGGGCTTTCAGCTTTCCTTCTGTGGAGTACTGGGGGTTCAGATGGCCGGGGCACTCTCCCGGGCGCAACGCCGGAAACTGGCCCCGATGCTGGAGCAGAAAGGTCACCGTTCCAAAATTCTGCGCGTGGGGCTCAGCCTGCTGGACAGCGTCCAGGCGGCTGCGGCCGCCACCTTGCTGACTACTCCGGTTTTGGTGGCTCATGGTATGACCACCAGCGGCGTTTCCATCTTTTCCAACCTTCTGGTGGTCTGGATGCTGCGGGTGGCGCTTTTGTTGGGCATCGGGCTTTTGGCATTTGCCTGCCTTTCCATTTTGCCTTGGATTACCTGGATTTTTCAGGGATTTCTGATCCTGTGGCTGTTTTTCTTCTACAGTCTGGTGCGGGTGTGTGCCAGTTTGCCCATGACCCAGCTGAATCTGCCCCGCAGCTACGCCATGTGGATCTTTTTCCTGTTGAGTGCATTGGCGCTTCTGTTCTGGAAATGCCATGCCATCAAAAGATACATCCCCCTCGCCTTGACACTCAGTGCACTGGCAGTGGTGCTGGGCATCCGGATGCAGAAAGGGATCGTGCGCATCGCCCTGGTGGGCAACGCCGGCAATCCCTGCTCGGTGATCACCCAGGATGGGCGGGCGGCGGTGCTATTCCGCGGCGGCGCTGCCAACTGGAATGCGGTGGAGGAATACCTTTGGGAGAATGGAGATCCGGAGGTGTCTGTGCTGATTGATCTGCGCCAACAGCCTTCCGAGGAGCGAACCGGAGCGGAACAGGTGATTTATGCCGAAGAGCAGCCCTATGGCACGACCCGGTTGACCCTTTGGGACGACCTGACACTGGACCTGTCCCACAGTATCCAAGGAAACTTGGCGGTTCTGGATGCCGGCGGCTATCATGTCGCCGCCATGACCGGGAATATCAGACTGGAGCAGCCGGTTGATGTGGATGTTTTCTGTGTTGCCGGCAGCTATTCCGACCAGATCCAAACCAAGATTCTTGTTTGTAATTCGGCTGCTCCCAAATGGCTGGATGAGGTGGCCGTACATACAGATGTATACACGGGGGAGACGCCCTGCATTGTGGTGCGACCCCATCGCTCGATAATTTTTGAGGAGGTGAGACAGCTTGCTGTACAGTGAAAATGAGCTGAAAAAGCGGCTGAAAGCCGGCTGTGGGCTCTATTATTTTTACGCTTCGGACGAGGCGCTGGTGCGCAGTGCCGCCCAGAAAGCCATCCATGTCCTATCCGAAGAGGACCCCGAATCCACCACCCTGGATGGGCCGACCCCCAGTGTGGAGGAGATCGTACTGGCAGCAGGGACCATCTCTTTCTTTGGCGGAAAGCGGCTGGTGCTGATGCCGCTGATCAAGCCCTCGGCGTACTCCGACAAGGACTTGCAGGAACTGTGCGATACCCTGGCCGATACCGAAAATGCTGTCTTTGTGATGACCAGTGTGATGGAAGAAAAATATGGCAAGCTCAGGCCCGGCAAAAGGGAACAAAAGCTGATCACCGCCTGCGAAAAATTGGGGTACTGTGTGCAGATCAACAAACCCTCCCGCACAGCTTTGCAGGAAATGGCACGGCAGTGGGCAAAGGAAACCGGGGCATCCTTTGCCCCCGGCGTGGAAGCCCAGCTGCTGGACCGTTGCGGCGAGGACCAGTTCTTGCTGCGCAATGAGATTGAAAAGCTGGCGGCTCTGGCAGATTACGGGACCATCACAGCCGAGAGGGTTTCCCGGTTGGGCACTGTAACCTTAGATGCCGACACCTTTGACATGGTCAAGCTGGTGACCTCGGGCCGTACCGATCAGGCACTGAAAAAACTCAAAACCCTGCTGGAACTGCAAAACGATCCCATCATGATTACCGGCGCGCTGATCGGCAACTACCTGGACCTGTACCGGGCTTTTCTGGCACGGAAAAGTCACCGCGCCATGGCGGATGTGGCAAAGGATTTCGGTTATACCGGAAAATGGAACTATCGGCTGGGCAACGCCGAGCAGACCGCGGCGCGATTCAACCGCGGCCAGATGGAAAAAAGTTTGCGGATCCTGCAGCAGTTGGATCTGGATTTGAAGGGAAGCAAGCTGGACAGTGACCTCTTGATGCAGAAAGCACTGTGTGAGCTGTCCCTTGTGAGGCGTGGGCAATGAAGCTGACGTTAACCCAAGCACTTGTGGTGGAAGGGCGCTATGATGCGTCGCGGTTGGCGAATCTGGTGGAGGGAACGATCCTGACCACCGATGGGTTTGCCATTTTCAAGGATCGTCAGATGCAGGCTCTTTTCAAACGGATTGCCCGCGCCCAGGGGCTTATACTCCTCACCGATTCTGACGCGGCGGGGTTTCGGATCCGGCATTTTGTGGCTGATTTGGTGGGACAGGAGCATGTGCTTCACGCCTTTGTCCCTGCCATCGCCGGGAAGGAACCACGCAAGGCCGCCCCGGGCAAGGAGGGACTGCTGGGGGTGGAAGGGGTGCCGGACGCGGTGATTCTCGAAGCCATACAGACAGCACTGGGAGGCCATGCTGACGGAGGGACTTTGCAAAAGGAGTCGCTTCCTTCCATCCGTTACAGTGATCTGTATGACTGGGGATTGACCGGAGGAGCCAACAGCGGGGAACGCCGGCGGGCCTTTCTGCAATTTTTGGGATTGCCGCCTCGGCTGAGCAAAAAGGAACTGCTGCAGGTGCTCAATACCCTGTATTCCTACGATACGCTTTTGGATCTCTGGTCCCATTTTGACGGCAGGTAAAACAGACAGAAAACGCCCCCGACTTTTGGTACAAGCGCCAAAAGCCGGGGGCAAATCTATGGCCGGTAAGTGGGCAACTGGTGACAGACGCCAGAGAAGAATGGATGGATCACCGCAGAGTCCCATCCAGAATCTGCTGGTAGTACCAGGGCTTGGGGGAATAAAATTTCTTGCCGGCCAGGCTGGCAAAGCGGGGTTCGGAGATCTGTTTGGGAAAGGCCAGCTCCCAGGCACACAGCGCCTGGTATTTGAGTTTCAGCTCCCGGTTGGCTGCGTTGTTGCCATACTTGGAATCCCCCAGGATGGGGCATCCGATGCTGGCCAGGTGGGCGCGGATCTGGTGGGTACGGCCGGTGATCAGATCCACTTTCAGCAGAGCAAGGCGCCCGCTGACCGCCACCGTGTCGTAGGCAGTGATGATCTCTTTGGCGCCGGATTTGGGTTCCTGCAACACCCGCACAATCCCGTGGTAGGAATCCTTGGTCAAAAAGCTGTGCAAAGTGGCGGCAGGCGGATTGGGGCGGCCGAAGGTCACACAGAGATAGGTTTTGCGCAGCTGGTGTTCCTTAATCAGGCCGGTCAAAAACTGTTCCGCCGCCGCATTTTTGGCCAGCAGAACCAACCCGCTGGTGCCAGTATCCAGCCGATGGCAAAGCCGGGGCAGGTTGTCGGGGTCATAGCGCTGCTCCTCGTAAAGCCGCCGCAACACCCGGTTGAGCAGGGTATCGGTTTCCTCACCGTCCACGGCGACGCCGGCCGGTTTGTTGACCAGCAGCAGCTCGGGATTTTCGTACAGAATTTCAGCCGGTGCGCGTGCCTGCAAGAAGGCAGGTCCTTGGGCAGGGGCCAAGCCAAGCTGATCGTCCAGCAGGTAAATCCGGATCAGGTCTCCGTTCTGTACCCGGGTGGACAGCGGAACTTTTTTGCCGTTTAGCTTGATTTTGTTTTCCCGCAGTGCCTTGTTCAATCGTCCCAGTCCCAGGGCTGGGTACTGCTGCATCAGATATTTGTCCAATCGAACGGGCAGAAGGCTTTTCACATGTAATTCTTGCATCTTATTTAGTCTCCAATTCTTGATCCCATAAAACAGTTGCGTCCTCAATGTCCAGTGTCACCATCAGCCATCCCGGGTCGCTGTCGTCCACCTTGAGGATGGGGTACTCAGATTGCCCGGCACAGAGGAAAGAGGCATTTTCCAGCTTGTGGCGGGTGAAGGGGGCATCCACAAAGCAGACAACCTGGCGATCCTGGTCCAACACCCCGCGGTTCCACAGGCTATCGGTGTAATCCGCAATCCGCAGCGGATAATTCATATCATACCGGATGCAGCCATCATCCAGTTGGGCATCCTGCATTCCTGGTGCGATTACATACCAGCTTCCCTGTGTACCGTCCACCCGGCCGCACCAGGCCTGGGTCTCCGATACTTCCTCCACCGTCTGAAGAAACAGTCCTTCTTCGGAAAAAAGATATAAGGTATCTGGCTGGATGATCCCCTCAGAGAGTTCTGCCAGCAGTTCGCTGCGCTCTTGTTCCAGAGCTTTTGCATCATAGCGGGCGGCAAAAGGATCGTTGGTGGACATGCCGGCATCGGCCGCATAGAGGGCAAGGTGCAGGGCGTCATTCTGGATGCCATCCATCGAAGCGATCCTGGTATAACGCCCCTTTGCCTGCTCCCAAAAGCTACTGGTCATCTGGGTGGGAAAAGCTTCGGCTTGCTGTGCGGCGTCCAGGGCCTGGCTCCGCTGCAGCAAGCCGGGGGAGAGATCCACCAGTTGGAGCACTGCCATCCCGACAACGGCTGCCCAAGAAAGCCATTGGCGGCGAAACAGACTGCTCACCCAGATGCAGGATGCCAGCATCAACAAATCATACACCGGCCAGAACATCCGGCCCCCGGAACGGAACACCGAACAGAGCTGCAAAATTGCATTGGGGAGCGGCAGCACCGCCAAAGTGGCCCCGTTGGCAGTGATCACATTGCTGATGGCAAACACCGTCAGCAAAACACAAACCAGGGCCAACGACCAGTGCCGCCGCAGCAGCTTCAGGGGGGAAAGCCGCCGACCGATCAGCAGCCCCACAGCGCCCAGGATCAGGCCAGCGAGCACTCCCAATCCCAGATAGGCAAAGGCGTCATAGTTGCCGCCCACCTGGTTTTGTGCGGGGAGAAACCGACTCCAGAGCACGCCGTCGACCCCCACAGGGTTCCACAAGGCATTCAGATTCATTCCGAAATATCCATATAGGGCATCGCTTCCGCCCGAAGCAGACCCATAAAACAGCCCAAAGCACCATCCGACAGCCACCGTCAGCAACAGATCCGCTCCCAGGTAGAGCGCCGGCCCCAGCAAATGCTTTTGGGAGACGGCGTAGTGCAGCAGCATTGCCAGGGTAATGGCGTAGGTCATCGGTAAAAAATAGGGATGGATGGTGATGGCCAGCAGATTGATCAGAAATAGTACAGGATCCCGGAACCTGTGGGTGCATGTATCCTTAAAGTAACAGTACAGCGCGGCCAGAATCAAAAACTGGGCACTCAGGGAGGTATGCCGCAACACCCGTTCCCATAAAATCGGACTGAATACAAACAGCAGATCTGCTGTCAGCGGTTTCAGCCGCCCTGGCAGCCATAGACTCAGCAATAAGGCACCGACGCCCCCCTGCAGGATGCAGCACAGGAAACTGAACCACCCGAAATATTGAAAGGTCTGGGGGAGCAGCGGTTCCAGCATCCGAAAGAAAGCGGCGAACAGCGGGATGGAATCGGTGTAGGCAATGCTCAATCCGTTGGGGGCGTTGATCCCTTGGGCAATACACAGGGGAAATCCCAACGGGCTTTGACGGTAAAACAACCAACCGGCATAGTGCTGTTGGATATCTTTTTCCAGATACCCACCACGGCAGAATGCGTCATTGGTCACGTCCAGCGGAGAAATCCCCAGAATAATCAGAAACGCGATGGCGCCCAAAAGCCCCCCCGCCAGGAAAAGCTGCCAGCGGGGAACAGGAATGGTTTTGCGGTCCGGCACGGGAATCCCTCCTCACAATAGAATCTTTTGGATATTTTAACATAATTCGGAGCTCTTGCATAGGAGCCGTTGATTGACATTTGGCCTGGCATGCGATACAATTATTTTTACCAAGCCGCCGTGGCGGAACTGGCAGACGCAAGGGACTTAAAATCCCTCGCTGGTGACAGCGTACCGGTTCGATCCCGGTCGGCGGCACTGCAATCAGAGCAATCCGGGCCTGTTCCGGGTTGCTTTTTTGTTTTATTTGGTCATTTGGGCGAAAAAATAACAAAAATGCTTGTATCTTGCCGTGATTTCGATTATAATTTAGTGTATGTCTGAAACTGTGTGCATGAATAGAGGCATGCTGCAGGGGCATTCTGGTATGATTTAAGACAAACAGGGGGAAAGCAGTATGGCAGATTACTTTACGCTCACCAAAGAACAGCTGAACGCAGAAAAGGCCGCTCTGGAGAAACAGTACGCCGATTACAAGGCTATGGGCCTGAAACTCAATATGGCCCGCGGCAAACCCGGCCCTCACCAGATGGACCTGGCCATGGATCTTCTGAAGATGGAAGATTACACCGCTGCCGATGGCACCGATGCCCGCAATTATGGCAACCTGGAGGGTCTGTACGAGGCCCGGGCGCTGTTCGGCGATGTGATGGGTGTCAAGCCGGAGAACGTTTTTGTGGGCGGCAACTCCAGCCTGCAGCTGATGTACAACGTTATGATGATCGGGTACGCCTTCGGGTTCCAGGATTCTCCCTGCCCATGGTCCAAGGTGGAAAAGCGCAAGTTTCTCTGCCCCGTGCCCGGCTATGACCGTCATTTTGCCATCACCGAGGAACTGGGATTTGAGATGATCAACGTCCCGATGACCCCGGAAGGCCCCGACATGGATATGGTGGAAAAGCTGGTGGCCGAGGATGACACCATCAAGGGAATCTGGTGTGTGCCTCAGTACTCCAACCCGGACGGTTATGTTTACAGCGACGAGACGGTCCGCCGTTTCGCCTCGATGAAGACCGCTGCCCCGGATTTCAAGATTTTCTGGGATGAGGCTTACATCGTCCACCATCTGACCGATGAAATCATCGAGACGCCGGTTCTGCTGGAAGAAAGCCGCAAGTATGGCAACGAGGACCGAGTGTTCATGTTCACCTCCACCAGCAAGATTACCTTCCCGGGCGCGGGCGTTTCGGCGCTTGCCTGCAGCGAAAATTCCATGAAGGAGATCTGCAAGCGGTTCGCCATCATGATCATCAGCTACGACAAGATGAACCAGCTGCGCCATGTTCGGTTCCTGAAGAACAAGGCCGGCGTTCTGGCCCATATGCAGAAGCATCGCCGCCGTCTGGTTCCCTGCTTCGATGCGGTAAAGGACACCTTTGCAGCCGAGCTGACCCCCTGCGGCAACATTGCTCATTGGACCAACCCCAAGGGCGGCTATTTCATCAGCCTGTATGTGATGCCGGGCTGCGCCAAGCGGGTTGCCCAGCTGTGCAAGGACTGCGGGCTGATCCTGACCGGTGCTGGTTCTGCCTATCCCTACGGCAAGGATCCCGATGATTCTCACCTGCGTATTGCTCCGACTTATCCCAGCCTGGATGAGGTCGAAACTGCGTCTCAGCTGCTCACTGTTTGCGTGCGCCTGGCAGTTGTGGAAAAGCTGCTGGCTCAGTGAGCTTGGTATAGAGAAGTCCCGCCCCAGTGGGCGAATTTTTGGAGGTTTCTATGAATAAAAGAGGGAAGGCCTGGCATTTTGTCGTCGTGGCAGTGCTGATTGTCCTTTTCGCCTTGTCTGCTGTCTTCGGCGTCAGCTATACCTATGGCGACGTCAAAACCACCTACATCAAAGGTGTCAGCGACATCCGTTTTGGCATTGACATTCGCGGCGGCGTTGACGTAACCTTTATGCCGGCGGATGGACAGGATGCCACGGATGACCAGATGAATGCCGCCAAGACGGTTATCGAAGACCGTCTGGTGGGGCTTGGCATCACCGATTACGAGGACTATGTGGATTATAACAAGGACCGGATCATTGTTCGGTTCCCTTGGAAGAGCGATGAAACCGACTTCAATCCCCAGACGGCCATCGACGAGATCGGTACCACAGCAGAGATGGTGTTCCGCAAAGGCAGCACCGCAGACGGTGAGCAGATCCTGACCGGCAACGAGGTGCAAAGTGCCACGCCGGGTTATGATTCCGAGCAGGGATATGTGGTTCAGCTCAAATTCACCGACGAAGGCCGTACCCTTTTTGCAGATGCCACCACCGAACTCGCCCCCGAATCCGGTGTGATCAGCATTTGGCTGGATGATAAGAACATCAGCACTGCCACGGTGCAGACCGCCATCACCGACGGCAACGCCGTGATTGAGGGCAATTTCACCCAGGAAGAAGTTACGACTCTGGCCAACCAGATCAACTCCGGTGCACTGCCCTTCGCCCTTTCGGCGGAGAGTTACTCCACCATCAGCCCGACCCTTGGCGCACGCAGCCTGGAAGTCATGGTGATGGCGGGAATTATTGCCTTCCTGGCCGTGGCGTGTATCATGATTCTGTGCTACCGGCTGCCCGGCACCATTGCAATCCTCTCGCTGCTGGGGCAGGTTGTTGCCACCTTGGCGGTGGTCTCGGGTTACTTCACCGTTTTCCAGGGTTCTACTTTGACCCTGCCCGGTATCGCAGGTATTATCCTGGGCATCGGTATGGGCGTGGATGCCAACGTCATCACCGCCGAGCGCATCCGCGAAGAGCTGAGCAAGAACAAAACATTGGATGGTGCCATTTCCAGCGGCTTCCGCATGGGCCTGACCCCCATCATTGACGGCAACGTGACCATCGTCATCGTGGCTGCTATCCTGATGGGCGCCTTTGGTCCCACGGACGGTTTCTGGGCCAAGGTCTTCAATCCCATCTTCTTCATGTTTGGCCCCTCCACTGCAGGCAGCATCTATTCCTTCGGCTTTACCTTGCTGACCAGCGTGCTGCTCAACTTCGTCTTTGGCGTCTGGGCCACCCGTGTGATGATTCGCGGCGCCTCCCGCATCAAACCGCTTCGCAATACCTGGCTGTATGGCGGAGCAGGGAAGGGCAAACCCACCACCTATAAGCTGCCGCACATCAACTTTGTGGGCAACCGGAAGAAATATTATACTTTCTCCTGTGCCCTGATTGCCATTGTGCTGGTGTTCTCTGCCGTGTTTGGCGTGTCCATGGACGTGGAGTTCAAGGGCGGTGCCATGATCACCCTGGGCTATGAAGGCGAAGTTGATCTGAACGGCTTGAAGACAGTTGTTGCCGACAGTGTGGGACAGAGCAATCTGACCCTGCAGACCGGCACCGATATTTCCGGAAGCCAGACCCTGACGGTGACGTTGCCCGGCAGCGAGACCATTAGCACCGAGGAACTGGATTCTCTGATCCAGACTCTGAACGAACAGTACCCCGACAATGCCTTTGTGCAGAACGAGGTCAGCAACGTGAACCCCACCATCGGCAAGGAATTCCTCTTCAAGAGCCTTGTCGCAGTGGCGGCGGCCTGTGTGCTGATTCTGGTTTATGTCGCCATCCGGTTCCGCCGCATCGGCGGCTGGTCCGCCGGTGCCATGGCAATCGTGGCGCTGCTGCATGATATGTTTGTGGTGTTCGGTGTCTTTGCACTGCTGCGCATTCCGCTGAACGGTAACTTCATTGCGGCTATGCTGACCATTCTGGGCTATTCCATCAACGATACCGTCGTTATCTACGACCGTATCCGTGAAAACACTGCCCTGTACGGCAAAAAGATGGCGCTTCCCGAACTGGTGAACCTGTCCATCAACCAGAGCTTCTCCCGTTCTCTGATGACGTCCATCACCACCTGTGTGGCGCTGGCCGTTGTCTGTGTTGTGGCAACCATCTTCAAGCTGGACAGCATCTTTACCTTTGCTCTGCCGCTGCTGTTTGGTATGATCAGCGGTGTGTATAGCACCATCTGCATTGCCACCCAGCTTTGGGTCGGCAGAAAGATGCACACCAAAAAGAGCAAATAATTTGGCCGGATCCAAGGCAGGCTTTTTCGTTGTTTGAGCTGCACTGCATCGGATAAGCCGTTCAGGAGGACGTATTATGAAGTGCCCCTATTGTGGTGAAATTGATTCCAAGGTGATTGATTCCCGTCCCACCGAAGATGGGGAAAAGATCCGCCGCCGCCGGGAGTGCCTGCGCTGCAAAAAGCGTTTCACAACCTATGAGATTGTGGAAACGGTGCCCCTGATGGTGGTGAAGAAGGACCATTCCCGGGAAGTCTTTGACCGGCAGAAACTGCTCAACGGGATGCTGCGGGCCTGCGAAAAGCGCCCGGTCAGCTACCAGCAGCTGGATGCCGCGGTCAGCCGGATTGAGCAGATGCTGCTCAACTCTTATGACCGGGAGGTTTCCTCCATCTACATCGGGGACCTTGCCATGGAGGAGCTCAAGCAGATTGATGATGTGGCCTATGTCCGTTTTGCTTCGGTGTATCGTCAGTTCAGCGATGTGAATACCTTTATGGAAGAACTGAAGGACATGCTGGATTCCCGTTCAAAAGCATCCGACAAATGAGTTTTCCATCTGATCGATCAGGGCGTTGACCCGGGCAGTTTCCACCGCAAGATCGGAGAGATTGTCCGGTTGTGCATAGGAACTGAGCACTGCCATGGTCTCGTTGACCTTGTCCAACAGGCTGCGCCGAATCAGAATCTCCAGCCGCCGACAGCGTATTTTTGCGTTGTCGGCGGCTTTTTCATATGCTTCCCTGGACGCTGCAAAATCAGACTGTTGCGCATAGGAATAGGCGAGCTGGACATCCTCCCGCATGGATTGTGCCGTATGCCTGACATAATCATTGCAGCCAAACAGGGCCAGAATCAGGAGCAGAAGAATTGCTGCTGCATACCAGTTGCGTTTCATGATTGTTTCCCTCTGCCAGATGAACCTTCCGCTTTCCGGGAGGCTTTTTTGATAATCAGCGATTCATCCCCGTCATAGAGAAAAAGCAGGACCTGATTTCGATGCAGCCCTTTTTCAGAAAGATATTCATCCACCCATTTTTCGGTCAGGGAGAGTGCTTCGAGATTTTCGTGATAGATCTGTCTGTCAATAAGCAGCGGAAGCATGGAGGATTCTTCCTCCTGTGCCGAAGCGATGCTCAACGTCCCGTTGGGTTCGATCACGCCCCAGGAGACCTCTTCCGGGGTGAGCAAGCCTTGACTGCGCAGCGCTTCCATCAGGTCGGCTGCCGTGATCCGCAGACGGCGCAAGGCGGATTGGCAGATCTGTCCATTCCGGATCACCGTAACAGGACGGCCGAACAGCAGTGTGGCATAGCGCGGCGAGTACCAGACAGCGGAGGAGTTGAGCACTTCCAGCGAGGCGATCAAAAAAATTGGCACCATGCTGGAGACCAGGGGCAGGTCCGGCTCATTGATGCAGATGGAAGCCACGTTGGAGATCAAAAAGGTGGTAACCAGTTCGGAAGGCTGCAACTCGCCCAACTGACGCTTTCCCATCAATCGCATGGCCAGAATCACCACCACATAGATGATGGCGGTACGCAAAATCCAGATTAGCATTTCTTCCTCCTTGGTCATATTTCCCCGTACTCCTGGACAAACTGAGAGGGACGGGAGGGATGGTTCATGCGTGGATGCAAACTAAGCGCACAATTGCAAAGGAACATCAAGTTTCTGAAATCCATTTTTGGGCAGTCATCGGATTTTTATACCAAGCCAATGTGCCTGAGCGGTATTGATTGCTGTGTGGCGTTGTTTACCGGGATTTCCTCGCCGGAAAAGCTCAGCGTTATGGCGCTGGACAGTTTTTGTCGGGACGGCGTTCCGGTGCGCAGCGGCCCTGCCCTAGCCGAGTATCTACTAAAGGAAAGCTGCATTGCAGCTGAATCCAATCCCATCACCGAGATCGACCAGCTGGTGGAGATGCTCTGCAACGGCATGGCCGTTTTGTTGATCGAGGGCAGTGAGAGCGCGGTGGCCTTTTCCACTCAGGACATGCCCCAGCGCTCGGTCAGCACCCCGGCCGGGGAGGGGGATATCCGCGGTCCGCAGGAAGCATTTACCGAGTTACTGCGCAACAATGTCTCTCTGATCCGAAGACAGTTCCGCACCAGTACATTGGTGGCCGAAATCCACACCGCCCACACCAGGGCGGGCACCGAGTACTGTATTTGTTATGACAAAACCCGGGCCCCGGCCGAAACGGTTCAGGCCGTGAAGAAAAAACTGGATTCTATCCGGATTCCGCTGCTGTTGGACAGCTCCTATTTTGCATCTTTTCTGAAGCAGGACAAACTGAATCTGTTTCCCGCCGGGGCCTATACCGAGCGTCCGGCCACCGCCTGTGCAAGACTTTGCGAGGGAAAGATTGTCATTCTCGTATCCGGCAGCCCCAATGCCATGGTGGTTCCCAGCTTTTTTGCCGAACACTTTGAAAGTCTGGATGACTATGCCTCTGGAGCGGTTTTTTCCGGAATGATCCGGCTTTTACGCTATCTGGCATTCGCCCTTTCGGTGTTTGGGCCGGGGCTGTATGTGATGGCGGTCAGTTTTGCTCCTGAGGTGATTCCGGTCCAGCTGCTGGCAAAATTGGCGCAAGCCGAGCGTACCACCCCGCTTCCGCCCATGCTGGAAATGCTGGCGGTGACGCTGCTGCTGGAAATTGTGCGGGAAGCCGGCCTGCGCTCCCCAAAATCTATCAGCCATACTGTCAGTCTGGTGGGGGCGCTGATCATCGGAGAAACCGCTGTCTCTGCCGGCATCGTCAGCATTCCCATCCTGACTATGGCGGCGGCGGCAACGGTTGCCACGTTGGCCGTTCCTTCCCTCTATGAACAGTCCATCTTATTTCGCTTTTTTGTGATTTTGCTGGCGGGTCTCTTTGGCATTCCCGGCATTGCCTGCGGTGCGGTGGTGATCCTGGCCATGGCCTGCGGCAGTGAGCCCTTTGGGTTTGATTATCTCTATCCCTTGATGCCACCGGGCAGAGCCACATGGCAGGACGGATTTGTTCGCAGTATCTGGAGCCAGTTGGCCAAAAAGGGGGAGGTGATCGGCGGCGATGAAGCGTGAAAAGGCTGATTTGTTTCCGGCCCTCTTGATTGGGCTGATGGCAAATGTCTTTCTGAAAGGGCAAACCTCCTATTGGGTCCGGCCGGGCGTTGTAACCGCACCGCTCTCCATCCTTCTTTTGGCCATGGTGGCCTATGCTTTTTCCTGCTGCTGGAATACAGGCACACAGGGCTTCCTTCGGTGGGGCTTTGCTGCACTTCTGGCGGTGGGCTCGGCCCTGGAACTTCTGCGCCTGTGGCAGCTGTTTGACTGCGTTTATGCCAACTCGGTGGGGTTGTTGGGGGTGTGCTTCACGGTTTTGGTGCCGGTGATCTATCTGCGGCGGGTTTCCTCTATTGCACAGACCTCCAATGTGGTCTTCTGGCTTCTTGTCGGAGCGGCGGCACTTCTGTTGGTCTCGGTTCTGGATCGTTTGCGTGTCGTGAATTTGCAGACCGTTCCTCTGGCCGGGACTACGCTGCAGGAGGCACTGACAGGTCAATTGACCCTGTATCCGGAGCTGCTTTTGCCCGCGCTGTGGGCATCCTCCCGTTCCAAGAAGATTGATCATCCTGCGCGGCTCGCAGTGGCTGTGGTGGGGCTTGATCTGGCCATCCATCTGCTTCTGGAACTCTTTTTTGGGGCCGCCATGCCGGGGCATGACAATCCAGTCCACACAGCGGCCCAGACCGGAGCCCTTTCGGTTTTCAATCGGTTGGAATGGCTTCAGCTGGTGCTCTGGTCTGCTGCCGTCTCGGTCAAGCTGGCGCTGTATCTGTATGCAGCGGTACGGCTGGTGGGTGGGCGGACCGGTACCACAGAGAACAATGCTGTGGGACTGGATCGGTTTCCGCTGTATTTTGTGGTAATGCTGCTGCTCTGCGTCGGCATGAGAAAGATGGATCTCGGCAGGACGTTGGTCTGGCACAATCTGGCCTGCTGGACCTTTGCAGGGCTCGTGATCGGAAAAGGGGTGGTGGAATGGGTCCTTTCAAAGCAGCGGTTTGCTCGATAACGGCTTGTGTTTGCCTTTCCCTGACAGGCTGTGGTCAACAGCAGACGTTGGCACAGCGCGAGATCGTGCGTGCTGTCTTTCTGGAGCGGCAAAAGGCCGAATGCAAGGCAGTTCTTCTGGTGGAAGACACCGATCTGCCGGAAGGGGAGAGCGGGTACAAAACCGCCGATGGCACAGGAGACACCTTTGAAAAAGCCATCTGTGAAGCGGAACTCTCGCTGGATGGTACTCCTTTTTACGGATTGATGGACCTGGTAACCATGCCGTTAGAGGCGGACTGGGAAACTGTTACTCAAGCAGGACAACTGCTCTATGAACAGGCACAGCCTGCACCGGAAATGACCCTGTTTCTTTTGGATGCCAAGGACTTTCCTCTACCGAAATCGGCGGGAGAACTCTATGATATCCTTTGTGCCGCAACCAAAACCTATAAGCTGCATGGCGGCCTGGAAGGCCTCTTTGTACAGCAAGATTTTTGTGCCCTGCCGGTCTGGCAGGAAGAAGGAATGGGCTTTGCCTTTTTGCGGCGCGGGCAGCAACCGGTCCGCCTGGACAGTGGATTGGAAGCACAGCTGGCAGCAGTGCTCTGCGGCCAGATCCGGCATCTGGAAAGCTACTATGCCCAGGAATCGGCCTATTGCGCAGCAGATACCACCGTGCAGTGGGATGCTGAAAAGGAAAATATCAATATCTTACTGCATCTGCGAAAAACTTCTCTGGCGGATTTGAGTGGACAAGAACGGCCACAGTCGGATTTGGAGAGTATCCTGGAGACAGAACTCCAATCTGCATTCCAACGACTGAACCAGACGGCGGGCGATATCCGGGCGGATCCTTTTCGCCTGAATTTCTGGAAAACATCGGTGATGGAAACCACAGTCCAGAATCCTTTGCCTCAGTTGATCGTTGAAATCGAGCCATAATAGGAAACAAAAAACAAGCCTCGCCTTTGGGCAAACATCCAAAAGCGAGGCTTGTTTTTTGTTTGTCTTTTTACTGAGCCGTTAAGGTAGTGGGGCGGTTGATGTATACCACCTTGTTATCTGTGCGGAAGGTCTGGAAGTTGTACAGCACCAGGATCTGATCATATCCTTCGGCGCTGATGGTGGAGTCCAGGCCATAGCCAAATCCACGGAAATCCACAATCCCAATCTTGGCATAATTGGCGGTGAGGTAGGGGACAAAGCTGTTGGCATAGCTGTCCTTGACCACGAGGATGCTGCCTTCACCGTCTCCTTCCACCACCGAATAACCATTGTTTCCATCCAGGAAGGCTGCGTATTTGTCCCGGGTGGCAAACTTTTCGCTGTTGATCATCGGCTCGGTCTTGAGCGGGGTATACTGTGCTTCCCCGGTGATCTGATAAACAGTCATCAGATTTTCCAGCGGGTAATAGGTGATGGTATCCGCCTCGGTGTTCCACCACCGGGAGGCAGAGTAATGGGTCCCATAAAAATCTTCCACAGTTGCGGTGGTATGGGCGTCTCGGTCAAAGGGAGTCAGCCCCTTGAGATGGCAAAACTGCTCATAGGCCAGGTAGGCGCCGTTTGGAGTCCAGTGATGGTCCGTTTTGAAATAGAGATACTGGTCTTTTGCTGCCGTGTAGGTGGACCGCAGATCAATCACCGAGGCTGTCTGGCCGATCTTTTCAAAAATCTGATCCAACAGGGTATTCTCGTCCATCATGGGCGCGCCAAGTGGGAGTTCTTCGGGGTAAATGACACTGGCCGAAGGAGCCAGCAAAAAGGTGACGCGTCCGGGATAGCGCGCCGCAAACTCAGAGACGGCTGAGACGTTTTTGCTCAGCTGGGCATTGCTGCCCGAGTCGTCAAACAGTTTGGTAAACATCCAGTGGTCTTTCCCCAGCAGAATATTACTTTGCTCCACCTGCTGAAAGCCCAGCGTATTGACGGCACTTTGCAGGTCGATCCAGCGGTCCCTCAGGGCAACCTGGTCCTGGAGATAGCTGGCAAAGCCGTCGGCCCAATCACCGTCCAGCAGCGCTTTAACGCTGAAGGCGGGAAACTGGGACAGCTTGCGGTTTTCAAGATCCGAAACCTCCCGCTTGGGCCAGAACAGATTCACGACCGAAAAGCCCACCACAAAGATCACGAATACCAACAGAGAAGGGCCGACAACCTGTTTGTGCTGCTTGCGATAATATACTTTATCAGACACAGTCCAACACCTCCGATCAGAAGTTGGCATACAGCGCGGTGGAACCGGTGGCGGCAATCACATACGAAACCGACAGAACCATCACGGCACCAAACAGAACCATCCGGACCGGTGTGCAGCGCCGGGCGCGGGCCCAGATTTTCCCTGTCAGGGGTGTGGCAGCAACCATACATACCAAAAGCAGCACGCCGTAGTTTCGCAGGAAGTAAAGAGGGGAGATGCCGCCTTGGGGAATCAGCAATTTGTTGAGGAGCAAGCCCAGTGGGGCGCCGGGCTCGTTGGCGGTAAACAGGCCCCAGCCCAGAACCACCAGAACCAGGGTATAAATGTGCGGCCAGATTTTCCCGCGCTGCAGGTAGGGCAACAAGAAGGACTTCTCGATTACCAGCAGCACGAAATAGTACAGACCCCAACAGATAAAATTCCAGTTGGTGCCATGCCAGATGCCGGTCAGCGCCCAGACCACCAGCATGTTCAGAATCTGACGCCGCAGCCCGCGCCGATTGCCGCCCAGGGGGATGTAGATGTAATCCCGGAACCAGCCGGAGAGGGAGATGTGCCACCGGCGCCAGAATTCAGTGATGCTGGACGAAATGTAGGGCAGATCGAAGTTGGCGGCACAGTCAAATCCCATCATCTTGCTCAGGCCATTGCTCATCTCGGAATATCCGGCAAAGTCAAAGTACAGCTGCAGAGAGTAAGCAATGATCCCCAGCCAGGCCAACGGGGTGGAGGCATTAGCCAGACCGATACCATCGGATGCAATGATCCCTTGCCACAGTGCGCTGATGGAATCGGCCAGGATCACCTTTTTGGCCAGGCCAAAGACAAACATCTCGGCGCCTTCCTCGATCTGGGGCAGGGTGTAGCGGTCCACATAGGTGTGAAGCTTTACTGCCATATCCCGATATTTGATGATGGGCCCAACAATCATTTGGGGATACAGCAGCACATAGGTGGCGAAGGTGACAGGATTGCGCTCCGCTGCCACCTTTTTGGTGTAGACATCCGCCACATAGCTGATGAGTTTAAAAGTGTAGTAACTGATTCCCAGCGGCAGAACATCCAGAAAATCCAGGGAGGAAAGGCCTGCAGAGGAAACCTGGTTGACTGTCTCAATAAGAAAATTGGTATACTTGAAAAAGACCAGAGCCCCGGCCGTGATCACAACGGCGCCGGCAAGCACCGCACCGCGGCCACGGTGCATACGCTGCAAGGCAAGGCCTGCCAGATAATTGACTGCCACCAGTACTGCGATCAACGGTAGAAAGGCGATGCCGGTCCAACAATAAAAGACCAGACTTTCCAGCAGCAGAACGGCGTTTTTGGCGCGGCCGGGAACCAGATAATACAAAAGCAATGCCAGCGGCAAAAAGTAGAACAAAAAAACGACGCTGTTAAAGACCACGGGCAGACCCCTCCTTCACAACGGTGCAGATATGCAACAGGCCGTTACCTGATAAACGGGTAGCGGCCTGTATATCCGTGTTATTCAGCCCATCAGGCCAGAGCGCTCTCGATGGCGGTATCGATCTCGCTGTAATCCGGCCCATTGATGCCGGAAATGACCATCACCACAAAGTTCCCGCTGGTCACAATGCGGCAATCCTCCGCCTTGGCCACCTTGTCAGCAAACTCGGCGTAGAGGGTGCTGCTCATGGATTCCTTGTAGGCTTCCAGTTCGGATTTGACGGTGTCCACCGTGCCAGACTTGGCCTGGGCTGCAAAAACCAGCGCGCAGTCCGCCTGGTCGTTGGTCACATCCCCTTTGAAGGCCACAATGTTGTCCGGCGTCAGACCCATCTCATTCTCCAGCGAGAAATCATCAATGGCCCGGGGATTGGGCACCTCATTGACAGCTTCGATGGTGGAGACAATGGAGTCCAGCTTGGCGGTATCGGCCACGTCCGAGCTGGCAGCCTCCGAGGTGCTGGAAGAGGAAGAGGCGGTATCGGTGGAAGACGCTGCATCATTGCCGCATCCGGCCAGCAAGGCAACGGCGAGTGCAGCAACAACCAAAGTGCTCATCAGTTTTTTCATAGAAGATACTCTCCTTTTTCTGGGTGGTAGTGTATATAGATCAATCGGATTGCATTCAACTTCCCAAACAGGTTATAACCCATAACACTGTATTATAATAGATTACACTATTCCGGGTGCTTTTTCAAGCATTTCTGTGTAAAAGCCTTCACCGAAATTCAAACAAATATACACACCCTTTTCCTTGACAAATTTGCATGACGGGCATTACTATTTGATAGGCAGATCATCCTTCGGGTCCTGCCTTCAGACAGTATGTTGACAGCAAAACGGGGGGTGGGCGAGATGCGAAACGGAAAAGCCAGAAGAGTAGCGTTGACCGGGATGCTGTTCGCACTTTCCATCACTCTTTCCTTTTTAGAATCTATGGTTACTCCTTTGCTGGGGTTAATGCCGGCCATGAAACTGGGGCTGGCCAATATTGTGGTCATGTATGCCCTGGCTTTTTTGACGCCAGCTCAGGCCGGGGCGCTGGTCCTGCTCAAGGCGTTGTTTGCACTGTTGACACGGGGGGCCACGGCCGGCTTCTTGTCGCTGCTGGGCGGGGGCTGCTCCTTCCTGGTTCTCCTGCTTTTGCTGCATCTGCCGTGGAAACCCACCGGATACATCTTTTCGGTCTGTGGCGCCCTGGCCCACAATCTGGGACAGCTGATGGGGGCGGCACTGGTCTTGTCCAGCGGTCTGGCCCTGGGATACGCTCCGGTCTTGATGCTGGCTGGCGTTGCGGTGGGGTCATTGACTAGTTGGATTTCCCACCTGCTGTTTGCCCCTTTGTCCCGTTTGACGGGCGGATCGTCCAAAGGAAAGCCCGCAATTCATTTTTAAGATGAAATCTTAAAATATTTTCGAAAATTTACTTGACAGATTTTGAAAAGCTCGCTATAATAAAATCACGGCACAAGACAGTGTCTTAAAAAACGAAAAGCAATCAATCCAAATGATACGGAGGTAATTGATTATGACTAAATATGTTTGCACCGTTTGCGGTTACATCGCCGAAGGTTCCATCCCCGAGTTCTGCCCTGTCTGCAAGGCTCCCGCTTCCAAGTTCATTGAGAAGAAGGAGAACACCTATGTGACCGAGCATGTTGTCGGCATTGCCAAGGACGCTCCGGAAGAGATCCTGCAGGGCCTGCGCGAGAACTTCACCGGCGAGTGCAGCGAAGTCGGCATGTACCTGGCCATGAGCCGCGTTGCTGATCGCGAGGGTTACCCCGAGATCGCTGAGGCCTGGAAGCGCTACGCTTTCGAAGAGGCTGAGCATGCTTCCAAGTTCGCTGAGCTGCTGGGCGAGGTTCTGACCGACAGCACCCAGAAGAACCTGCAGATGCGTGTTGACGCCGAGTGCGGCGCCTGCGCCGGCAAGATGGACCTGGCCAAGAAGGCCAAGGAGCTGAACCTGGATGCCATCCATGACACTGTCCACGAGATGGCCAAGGATGAGGCTCGCCATGGCCGCGGCATGCAGGGCCTGCTGGACCGCTACTTCAAGGCCTGATTTCAGCCAAGCTGATTATCTGAACTGATGCGCAAAGACCGAAGCCGAAATGCTTCGGTCTTTGCGTTTTCTCATTCCTTTGCCCGGCAGGCAAAAAAGTTGCCCTGGCTGTCGCAGGCGGCGTAAAACGCTTCACCAATTTGCCCGATTCCGGCGGCAGACAGTTGCCGGCGGAGCCAAGTGAGATCTTTTCCGCTCTTGGCCAGATCTTCCTGCATGAGCTCACCATCAATGACAAGGTTATACCACAGGGATGTGGGCGCCGGATGCTTTCCCAGATCGCTGACAGTGGCCGGACGTTGACCACTTTTCGGCAAAAAACTGATCTGGCCGCTGGTTTCCAGCAGGGCACTCTCGATATCATTAAGATCAAAATATCCCGCCATTCTGGCTTGGCAGAGAAACTCGTTGATGTCAATGCCGGCGCGGCCCAATTCCTTTTTGGAGATGGTCCCGTTTTCCATCAGTACATTGGGGGTTCCATTCAGGAAGATGCGGAAGGGCAAACTTTTGTAGGCAAGTCGGTGGACCAGCCAGGCTGCCAGCCCGTACACAATCAAGGCAGCCAAGGGACGATACCACTGTTCTAGGTTGGTGGCCAGTTCGGCAGCGATGGACCCGATGGTGATGCTGTTGACATAGTCAAAGGTATTCATTTGGGCGATCTGTCGCTTTCCTCCCACTTTGGTCAGCAAAAGCAGGATCACCAGGGAGAGGACGCTGGTCCCCAGAACGCTGAAAATCTCCACTGCAAACCTCATTTTTTCGGCTGCCTCCCGTCAGAAATTGGATATTTAAGCAAAATACTGGGAAATAGTGTGACACCCATGTGCTTTTTATGAAGATATTTTGGCTGTTTTGTTACATGTTATCCCAAGGTCTTGTCATTTGACTGCAAAATGGATAAAATGTATTGTGTATTTTTACATCCGGAATCACATTTCTGACCCAAGGGAAGTCGGGGGTCCGGCAGAGAGGACTGTATGCCTGTGAAGCTGGTATTTATCATCAATCCGGTGGCCGGAAAGCAGGATTCCAGCCTGGTTTTACCTGGCCAGATTCGGGCAGCTGCAGCTGAACGGGGGATAGATCCAATCATATGGATCACCAAAGCTCCCGGCCATGCCCGCCGGCTGGCTAGCCAGGCCATCCAATCCTTTGGCTCGGTGGCACTCTATGCCTGCGGCGGAGATGGCACCTTAAACGAGGTGATTCAGGCTGCGGCAGGCCATCCGGACGCCCATGTGGGATGTTATCCCTGCGGCAGCGGAAATGATTTTGTCCGCAATTTTGGCGGGAGGGAGGCTTTCCTGGACCTGTGCGCTCAGCTGGAGGCAAAGGCGGTGCCGGTGGATTTGCTGGACACCTCTCTCGGCTACGGCGTGGACATCTGCGCTGCGGGGCTGGATGCAAAAGTTGCCTATGGAATCCCGAAATTTCGGCGTCTGCCGGGTTGTGGTGGCAGTATGGCCTACAATCTGTCCATTGTACAGGCTGCGTTCAGTCGTTTTGGGCATCGCGTCCAACTAACCCTGGATGGACAACAGAGCATCCAGAATTGCATGATGCTTGCCGTCTGCAATGGCCGGCTGTATGGAGGAGGATACAAGGCTGCCCCCTTTGCCCGGATGGATGACGGTTTGTTGGATGTTATCTGGATCCGTCCGGTGCCCCGGATCAAGCTGTTGGGGTTTCTATCCCGCTACAAGGCCGGTGCCCACCTTTGTCCGGATGGATCGGTATTTCCGGCAATGCGTCCCTACTTACAATATACCCGTGTCCGGAAAGTTCAATTGAAGGTTCTGGACGGCCGTCCCATCATTGCAACGGTGGACGGCGAATGCAAGCCGGTGACGGAACTCCGGGCCGGGGTTGCCTCCGGGCAGCTGTCGATCCTGCTGCCGCGCCGGGCATTGGAACGTTGTTCTGATGTGATCCAGACAGGATCTGTCGTTTCATTGGATCAATAAAATTTTTCCGGGGGAGACCCCAGGGAGGGAGAAAAATGTCAGATACCAAGGTCAAGGTTAAGATCAACCGCAATGTACTTCACCTGCCGGCCATCGCGCTGCGCGGGTTGGTGGTTTTTCCCAATAATATTGTTCATTTTGAGGTTGGCCGGGCAAAATCCATCGCAGCCATTGAGGCAGCGATGCACGCCAACAGCAGCATCTTTCTGGTGGCCCAGAAGGAAACCGATACCGAAGAACCCACGGCACGGGATCTGTATGCCTATGGTGTGGTAGCCGAGATCAAACAGGTTTTGCGGGTGGCCGATGACCTGGTGAAAGTCCTGGTGGAGGGTAAAAACCGTGCCCGTCTGCTGGAACTGGATGGCTCGGGAAAATACCTGCAGGCGGTGGTCCGGAACGCGCCGGTCCGCGGTGTGGGAGCCGACAAGCATACCCAGATGGAAGCGCTGGTGCGCAGCCTGAAGGATTGCTTTGAGGAGTATCTGTCGTTCAGCCCGCAGATTTCCAAGGATGTGGTGTATAACATTGTTTCCTCGGACAATCCGCTGTTCCTCAGCGAATATATGCCGGCCAATCTGCTGTTTAAGTATGAGGACAAACAGGCCATTCTGAATGAATCCGGCCTGCTGACCCGTCTGGAAAAGCTCCTGGTTCTGCTGCATCAGGAATGTGACATTCTTTCCATCGAGAAGGACATCGACGACAAAGTCAATGTCCAGATGGACAAGGGTCAAAGAGAATACTATCTGCGGGAGCAGATGCACATTATCAGTGAAGAGCTGGGCGATTCTGAAGATACCCGTGCCGAAGCGGACAGCTACCGCGAAAAGATCCGTGCGCTCAAGCTGGATGAGGAATCCGAGGAGAAACTCCTCAAGGAATGCGACCGTCTGGCCCGGATGCAGGGCAACTCCGCCGAGACCGGTGTGATCCGGGGCTATCTGGACACTTGTCTGGCGCTGCCCTGGCATATTACCACCGAGGATGATCTGGACCAACAGCATGCCCGCAAGGTGCTGGATCACGACCACTATGGTCTGGAAAAGGTCAAGGAACGGATTCTGGAATTGCTGGCAGTCCGCAAGCTCAACCAGGAGGTCAAAGGACAAATTGTCTGCCTGGTTGGCCCTCCGGGTGTGGGCAAAACCAGCATCGCCCATTCCATTGCCGCGTGTATGGGACGCAAGTTTGCCCGTATGAGTTTGGGCGGTGTCCATGACGAGGCGGAAATCCGCGGCCATCGCCGTACATACATCGGCGCCATGCCCGGCCGGATTATCAGTGCCATCACCTCCGCCAAGTCCTCCAATCCGGTGCTGCTGCTGGATGAGATTGACAAACTGGCCGGAGATTACAAGGGAGACCCCTCCAGCGCGCTGCTGGAAGTGTTGGACCCCGAGCAGAACAAAACCTTCAAGGATCACTTCCTGGACATTCCCTTTGATCTGAGCGAGGTGCTCTTCATCACCACCGCCAACGATGCCGGCACCATTCCGGCACCGCTGCTGGATCGTATGGATGTGATCGAGCTGCCCAGCTATACCCGCACCGAAAAATTCAACATTGCCAAGCGCCACCTGCTGCCCAAGCAGCTGAAAAACAACGGCCTGGAAGGCCTGGTCTCGGTGACACCCGGCGCACTGTATGAAATCATCGACGGGTACACCCGGGAGGCCGGCGTGCGCAATCTGGAGCGCACCATCACCTCGGTGCTGCGCAAATGTGCCCAGAAGATTGCGGCAGGGGAGAGCAAAAAAATCAGCGTGACCGCTCCGATGGTCAAGTCTCTGCTTGGCCCGGAAAAGGTCAAACCTACCTTTATCTCCCGCAGCGATACTGTGGGCATCGCCAATGGCCTGGCCTGGACCAGCGTGGGCGGTGAGATGCTGCCGGTGGAAGTGTCTGTCATCCCCAACGGCTCCGGCAAGATCGAACTGACCGGCAGCCTGGGCGATGTGATGAAGGAAAGCGCCCAGCTGGCGGTCAGCTATGCCCGGGTCCATGCCGACCACTATGGCATTGCCGCCGACAAGATCAAGACCTCGGACATTCATATCCACGCCCCGGAAGGCGCTGTCCCCAAGGATGGCCCCTCGGCCGGTGTCACCCTGACCACTGCGCTGATCTCGGCGCTGTCCGGTCTGCCGGTGCGTCATACCGTTGCGATGACCGGTGAAATCACCCTGCACGGCAATGTCCTGCCCATCGGCGGTCTGCGGGAAAAGAGCATGGCGGCCTACCGCGAAGGCATCAAGACGGTTCTGATCCCCAAGGACAACGTCAGCGACCTCTTTGAGGTGGATGCCGAGGTGAAAAAGGCGGTCCGGTTTGTTCCGGTCAGTGACCTGTCTCAGGTGCTGAAGGCTGCGCTGATCACCCCGTCTCACAACACGGCGCGCACTTCCCCTGGCGTTCCCCAGGCAACCCAGCTGATTGCCACCGAGACCAGCGCGGCCAAAGAACCCGCCGCTGTGATGTGAGGTGCCCTGATGAATTATAACCGCAGCGAGTTTCAGGCTTCCTACGGCATTTCCAGCCAGCTTCCGCCCAGCGATCGGCCGGAGTTTGTCTTCTCTGGTCGATCCAACGTGGGCAAGTCCAGCCTGATCAACAAACTCTGCAACCGGAAGAATCTGGCACGGGTCAGCTCTACTCCCGGCAAAACGGCCACCATCAATTTTTATCGGGTGGATACGGCCTATTTTGTGGATCTGCCCGGCTACGGCTATGCCAAGGTTTCCAATGCAGACCGGGAGCGCTGGGATGAGCTGATCAACAGCTACTTTGAGGCAGACCGACAGCTGTCGATTCTGGTACAGCTGCTGGACTGCCGGCATGATCCCAGCGCGGATGATTTGCAGATGCTGGAATATCTGCACTATCATCAGATTCCCTTTGTTGTCGCATTGACCAAGGCGGATAAGCTCAAGAAAAAAGAGCAGCAGTCGCAGTACGAAAAGCTCTGTGCCCTGTGCGAACAATATGGATGTCGTCATACCTTCCTGACCAGCGCCCAGAGTGGGTTGGGGATGGAGGAGCTGCGCGACTGTTTCGAGCGGTATCTGGAGGGCTCTCCGGATGGCGTATAATGAGTTTGCCTATTTTTACGACGAATTGAATCAGGCGGCGGATTACGACGCGCTGTATGCCTACCTGCACGGTGAGCTGGAACGCCATGGCATCCGGGATGGGATTCTGGCCGATCTGGGATGCGGAACCGGCGATCTGACCCTGATGCTGAGCCAGGCTGGCTATGATGTGATCGGAATTGACTGCTCCGAGGAGATGCTGGCCGTTCTGCGGGAAAAAGCAGATGAATTGGGGCTTTCGGGTCGGATTTTGCTGCTGCGCCAAAACCTGCTGCAGCTGGACCTGTATGGCACGATCCGGGCCGCTGTCTCCTCCTTTGATACCTTCAACCACATTGGCCCACAGGATCAGTTTGCCAAAGCCATTCGCAACGCCGGATATTTCATGGAAAAGGACGGCGTCTTTGTCTTCGATCTCAATACTCCTTATAAGCATCGCTGCATCCTGGGCAACGAGTGTTTTGACTTTGAAACCGATGATGCCCTTTGTCATTGGAGCAACCATTATGAGGAGGCCACCGGAAAGGTAGACATCGGGATCCGGATTCATGACAAGATAACCGGGGAAGACTTTGAGGAGAATTTCTCCGAATACAGCTATCCGCTGCAGACGGTAACCGCATTGCTGGAGCAATACGGCTTCTCTGTGGCACGAATTGCGGATGGAGAGGATTTTGGGCCGGTCCGGGAGGACAGTGCGCGATGGATCATTACTGCGGTCAAACAGTATACACAGGAGGAAAGAGAAGAAAACCATGGGTGAAAACAAAAAGAATCTGCTGCGCGGAATTTCCGAAAATGGCGGCGTGATTTTTTATGGCGTGGATTCCACCGAGATTGTGCAGGAGATGGAACGGCTGCACAAAACCAGTGCGGTAACCACCGCAGCCTTGGGCCGTTTGCTGACGGCTGCCGCCATGATGGGGCAGATGCTCAAGAGCGATCAGGACTCTGTCACCATACAGATCCGCGGAGGCGGCCCTGCAGGCCGTCTGCTGGCAATTTCTGACGGGAGCGGTAAGGTTAAAGGATACGTGGAAAATCCCGTTGTAGAGCTTCCACCGCGGGCTGACGGCCATCTGGACGTTGGCACAGCCGTCGGACACGACGGAACATTGGATGTCATCCGCGATCTGGGAATGCGTGAGCCGTATATCGGACAGGTCCCGCTGGTCTCCGGAGAGATCGCCGAGGACATCACTTCCTATTTTGCCGCCAGTGAGCAGACCCCCACGGTCTGTGCTCTTGGCGTTCTTGTCAACAAGGACCTGACCGTCCAGTGTGCGGGTGGGTTTATTGTCCAGCTGCTGCCCGGTGCCACCGAGGAAGAAATCTCGATGCTGGAAAAGAACATTGGCGCCATGCCCAGCGTCACCTCGATGCTGGCAGAAGGCAAGACCATCCAGGATATGCTGGAGCTGGCACTGGCCGGGTTCCAGCCAGATATCCTGGATCAGAGTTATGTTTGCTATCATTGTGACTGCAGTATGGAACGGGTGCATAAAATGCTGAAAAGTTTGCCCCGAACCGAAGTGGAAAAGTTGCGCGACGAGGACCCGATTGCCGAGGTCAACTGCCAATTCTGCGGCAAAAGCTACCGTGTGGACCTGAATGAATTGCTGGATTCTTGGCGTGTCAGCGAGGAAAAATAAAAAAGTCAAAATTTTCTAAAAAAATTGGAGAAATATGCTTGACAAAACGGGGGACATGCGATATACTAATACCCGTCGCCCGGAGAGAGCCGACAAGCTAAACTCTCCAACATGCGGCCGTAGCTCATCTGGTAGAGCGCCACCTTGCCAAGGTGGAGGTAGCGAGTTCGAG
>CALWNP010000077.1 GCA_944382835.1 uncultured Gemmiger sp. | reverse complement strand
CGCCGTGTACCGAACGGTACGCACGGTGGTGTGAGAGGACGGCTGCTCAACTAATGGGTAGCCTCCTACTCGATTATGGAAGATGGTAATAGTAGCTGTTCGAAATTTTGAGGTGTCAGGGCGATGGGGCGGAAGGCACAAGAAAGGCTCCTTTATGAATATTTGACCTTGACCTATGTATATCAGTTTGTTTGTCCATTTGTGTTTCGCGTGCCCGGCAGGTATTATGTCGTTCGTAGGGAGCACACCACAGCGAACCAAATGTGGAGGTAAAACGAAAAATAGAATAGGATTTGTCCCCGGGTATGTGGAGACATTCGTTGGCAATGAAGCAACCGTTCGTTTTTATGATTTATATTTTCGCATTTAACGTATAACAATGCTATATTGGTACTCTTGTTGAAGGATTTCATATTCATTTTATTGTGATAACGTCCTAGTTGCTGTTTTGGTATCAGCACCAAAAGTCCAACAACATAGCCATTGATTTTTCCCAGAAATAAATACGTTTCGAAGCGCTCTGATTAATAGCATTAATAAAAACGACATCATCGTTTTTGTCAACGATGATGTCGTTCATAGAAACACCCAGCAAAATGCTGAGTGCATAAAGGTTGTCCACTGTAGGCAGGTTACTGCCGGAAAACCACTTATATACAGATTGTGGATTGCTTAAGTGACAGTACATCTGTAAATCACGAGCGGTATACCCGGCATTTTGGCAAAGATGGCGCAAATGTCGGCCGGTTTCTTGCAGAGAAATCTGCGGGTAAACAGGCATATTCATAATGGAGCTCCTTCTCTAATGATGCAACCTGCATGTTGCCAATATTTAGGATCCCAACATCTTGATTGTAGCAGAATATAAGACCTATAATTCGGACTTTGCTTCTAAAAAATAGGCGTTTATCGCTTATTAAGCGATTGTTTCACTACTATAAATATGGTAAACTTATATTATTAGTTATAACTCCCTTTATTTTTTAGACGTTTTTTAGATTCTTTTATTGCTTGAACAAATCGTTTTGCATGGTGTAAATTTGAAAGTGCAAGGGATGATATAAAATGGCAAAAGTAATCTACGATAATATGAGCATTAGCGTCTTGGAACGGCATATTACGGAGCGGTTGAAAGGGCTCGATTATTGGGGGGATTTAGACCTTTCCCGTCACGAATACGAAACAATAAAGCAGCGTTTAAGAGATGCGATTCAAAGGGGAACCGCCCGATCAGATTTAGCAGTATTACGACAATACCCTGTTAGTACGGTTACCGTGGCTGTCTTTTTGATGCGTTATGAGTATGATGATAACTTCTGGACAGCTTTTTCTGATGCTCTAGACCTTGTACTGTATCCTCAATCACAAGGTGTCGTTGGAGATCTTTTTCTACAGACCATACAGACATATCGATTTCAGGTTGCACCTCAGGATGATAAGCGGCGGTATATCAGTACCTTACAACTTCAGTTGGCTGCTCCGCCGGACAGTTCGCTTCCAGATCTATTTTATGTTTTGCAAAACAATGACAATCAATTTTTTGATCCGCATTTGTTATTGGAAGCGCTAACGAGTTGGCGTAGCTATTTAATCCGAAAACCACTTCAATCTTTTTTGGAGAGATTCCGGGAAACACGTGCGCTGGATTTGATTGTACAAATTCATGAGGTCATGCTAGCGATCGAGAGCGGAGCTTCACCAGACAGCTCACTGGCCGAGCAGTATGTGGCGTGGCGAAGTGAAGATAAAAATTCCCGACATAATCAACATACAGGCGAGAAAGACTGGCAACCACACCTGGTGTACGAGCCCGATGGGCGTGGGCTGTGTATGGCGTTGCCCAGTGTCCCGCTGGAAAAACAGTGGATAGAGGAGGTCCGCTGGAAAGTTACAGGTGGCACCAACAAAAGTTGGCAGTGTATGAATCAGGTATTCGCTGCAAGAGGTACCCGTTATACTGCAGAATGCAGTATTGCGGTACAACCTTCCGAAAATTACACCGTGGAGTTGTTTCATGCCGAGGCTGAAGAGGAATGTTTGGCCTCTCGATCTGTTGCAGGAATTGAACGAGGGACGGTTCTTCTTTTTGATTTGAATGGAATACCGTTGTTTCACAGCAACTGGTTGCCCGATCAGGGTGTGATTTTGATCTCAGGTCCGGAGGCACAATGGCAGGCCAGTCCATCGATTCAAAAGGAAAAGCTCTATACACCGATGCTGGGGGAGTACACTGCCTGGCAGTTGACGCCAATGACAGGTCATGCCACTTTAACATGCGTTAGATCCGGAACAAGGAGCGCTGCAATACTGCAGACCCGTTCTCACGCTAAAGTGCACTATACCGGAACCACTCTATTTGGACTGCCGATTATGCCTGGGCAGACTCCAGTTTTTACCACTTTCCCGAGAGTGACCATTTCAACAGAGACTGAACAAGAGCGAGATAGCCTGACTCTGCTTTTTGCAGGACAGAAGTATTCCCTTCCTGAAAAATCGGAAGAAAAAATAGAATTAGGAGGACTTCTCGCAGGAGCCCCGGAATACGGGAGGTATTCTCTAAGGCTTTATCAGAATCATCAGTTGATTCGTTTTTCCGAATTCTATTATCTCCCTGCCATAGAAAGTGACTATTCGCCGGAGAATCCTTGGGAATACATGGGATTGCAATCCAAACGCTTTTTACATTTTCTACCGCCAGAAAATGTTTCTCTGGAATTTTCCAACGCTACCAGTACAGAGACATCAGAAGGCTTAAGCGTGGCATTTCCACCGGATTGCGCCAGGCTGGATGGGACGTTGGAATTTCATAAAGATGGGGGAAATCTTTGCGTTGGATTGGAACTTCCTATTCTTCCATGTCGATGGAGTATACTGGATGCCACGTCCCCAGATGAAATCGTGCCGGCCACAGTTCCGGTACATGATTTTATCCAAAAAGAATTCTTGCTGCGGGTACAGATATACGGAAGCTGTGCGAAAGACTTCTATACCATAGACTTGTGCAGCATTAATGGAACAGAGCAACAGGTTCCGGTTTCGTTCAATAAAAGAAATACAACTAGTCTTGCCCTAACAGCTTTCTCAGATACGATTGCCAATATTCCTTTACCGGCTGTTTTGACATTACGAAATACAACACATCCGGATCAACCAGTTGTCCTTCTGTCCATTACCGAAACACCAGAATTTTTGATTCGTCCTGCCATTAATAAGAATCGAAATGCCCTGTTTTTTTCGTCGAATCAGATTTTGCCGGACGTACTTGAATTGACAAGGTACGGGAATGCGAACGACTCTGTCTATCTAGACTGCAGCACGGCCGAATTAATTACTCGCAAAGAGCAAAGCAGACTGATGATAAGCTGCCCACAATGCTTGCGGGATGGCATCTATACTGTAACTGCATCCAGTCAACGAGAAAATGATTTTCTGTTGATGGGAAGTACGCCTTTGAGCGTTGCAAAAAATGTATTTGCAGTTCCGAGTTGCGCCAAGGTGCGGCCGGAAGAAGTGCAAACCCCCAAGGCTTACATTCAACAGGCAATTTACGATATTTTGCGCTATTCACCAAGCAAAACAACAGATTTTTCTTCCAGTTGCAGCATGAATGTGGTCCCGTCAACGGCATGGCGTGAAATTGCTTTGGATGACACAGACTTGCTTGAATTGATCGCCTTGGCCGAATTTGCACAGATTCATCAAATCCCTCACCGTATGCAGCACCAAATTCGATTGCTGATGCAGCGCATTTCGGAAAATGTTTTGACAGGTCGTAAAAGGTGGCAACTGCTCTGCCTACTTGTGCAGTTGCATTGTCAACAGGAAGTTTTCGACTTATGCCGTATACAATATGGTCTTATTCTTTTTGAAAGCTTTGGAGATCAGGTATCGTGCCTGGAAATCACACGGGAACTGAACTCGTATAGCAGAGAGTTGGCTTTACTGGCTTTGGAACAGCAGGAACTGACGATCCGAGAAGTTTTACAGCCCAATCTGAAACTTTTAGGGCAGGAAGCATTAGTCTCCATGCTTGGAGTGCCAGAAGAGATCGACTTTGAAAAAGCACAAAAAATGAGAAAAGCATTCCTCATGGAAAGACCTGGCAATGGGGTTCAGATTACGTTGTGCAAGGAACTTTCCGGGGATATGAATTTAGTCAGTGAAACAATTCAAATTGACGGGTTCCATGTTCAGTTGAATTATCAGGCGGATAAGGTTGTGGGGGCACTGTTTTTCGACCAAAACCGTTATGTGGATTTGTATGCCAACTGGGCTAAGAATACAGAATATTTTGCCAATACAGAAGAGTTCTCCCGACAAAAAGAATTGATTGTGCGTGCGGTTAAAGAAGGGCAAAAAAACCTGGTGGATGGTTTACGCAGCCTTCGCTTTGGTGAGGCAAATTGGATTGTGGAGCCGTATGCACGTGCACTGTACGCGCGCCAGGTAGAAGGATGCATGCAGGTATCGCCCGCTGTTGCGTCCTATCCTAGATTTTTCTACTTGTTGGGCATTTCTGCCTTCCTGTTTTGCCTGAAACGATTACCTGTTGTATCGGAATTGCTGGTAAAGTCGGCAGAACTTTTTCTTGCCCGTGCGGCACAAGTGGCACCGAGAATAATGCAAAGAGATATGGTTATGGCGTCTACCTATGTTTATCTGAAGAAAAAGGAGAAATCCTTATGGCAATGAATCCGAGAGAAACCACCGAAAAAATTCGCACGGATTATGAGGATTATCTTTGCTCAATCTTGACAGTACGCAATGCTGAGATTACCCAAAAAGCCGCGTCTAGTGTGCGTACCGGACGATTTGTCAAAGGCCCATATCTGGAAACAACTCTGCCTTTTGTTAATGGTAAAAGCCTGAAAGATCTGGTGGAAGAGGGGCTGATTTCAAGAGAATTTGCCCATGTCGGTGGTGCACTTCATTATGATGACTGGAAGCTTCGGTATCACCAGGAAGTTGCATTGCGCAAGTGTGTAGGAGAACAGCGCAATATCATCGTATCCACTGGCACAGGATCAGGCAAAACCGAGTGCTACCTGTATCCTGTTTTGGATGCGCTTTTAAAAGAAAAAGAAGCGGGTACTTTGGGACCGGGGGTACGGGCGTTGCTTCTGTTCCCGATGAATGCACTGGCCAATGATCAGCAGAAAAAGCTGCGAAAACTGCTGCACGATTATCCGGATATTACTTTTGGACGGTATACAGGAGAAACTCCGCATAAAGAAGACAAAGAAACTAGTGCAGAAGCGGAAGCAAGACTTCACAGGCAGTATGATACGGAACACCAAAATGATACGGATACCTTGTTGCGCACATCAATTCCAAACGAAGCAATGTGCCGTGAAACGATGATTGAAAATCCACCGCATATTTTGCTGACCAACTATGCCATGTTGGAGTATTTGCTGTTGCAGCCGGATACAGCGCCTTTCTTTGACACGGAATTTGCAGCCAACTGGCAGTTTCTTGTGCTGGATGAAGCACACACCTATAAGGGTGCCACAGGCACGGAAATTGCCTTTTTGCTTCGGCGTCTGAAGGAGCGAATCCGGGTGCATATGCACAAAAACTTCCGTTGTATTGCTACCAGCGCAACGCTGGGCAGCAGTGATGCCAAAGCGGATTTGGCACAATTCTCTTCTAAATTGTTTGGAGAACCTTTTTCTGCAGAAGATGTGGTCACGTCTAAACGCATTCACCCGGAGGCGCCAGGGGATGCCAGAATGTACCGTCCAGAAGACTACCATAAACTGAATGAAGATACGCATGCGCTACCGGAAGCTGAGAGGGGACGCCGTTTATATCAGGCTCTTGTCAGGGATCTTCGTCTGTATCGCCTGTATACTGCGTTGGAGGGAGCCCCTCAACGGCTTGAAGACGTAGCTGGAAAAGTCTTTCCGGATGTAAACGATCGAAAGAAAGCGGAAGCCGCGCTGATTGACATGGTAGAAATGGCGGCTGCTGCAAAGCTGACGCCGGAAGATGCAGCGCTTTTGCCTGCCCGTTATCATCTGTTCCTCAAAGCCTTGGAAGGCCTTTTTGTACAAATGTATCCGCGTAAGCAAGTTTTTCTGGATCGCCACGAGCAATATGCTGACCAAGACGGCCAAAGATATACGGTCTTTGAACTGGCTAATTGTCAGAACTGCGGTCAGGAATATCTTGTCGGGCGTCAGAAAGAGGCAGCAGGAAACCGGAAGGTTCTGGCCCACTCCAGCAATATGGAGCAGCCGGAATTTTACCTGATAGATCGGGATTTTGATGAACAAGCTGTTCAGTTTGATAGCGACGATGAGACAGACGAAGTGGCAAAGTATAAAAACAAATTGGAAAAATACCATCTTTGCCTTGCATGCGGCGCCATTGCACCCATTTCCAGTGCGTTCCATGGCGACTGTTGTGAATTTGTTGATCAAGCAAAAATCGTTACTGTAGTGCGTATCCCATTTACTGGCCGCGGTCAGGACGTGAACTGCTGCCCTTGTTGTGGAGCCACGCGACATGGACTGATTCGCAGATTTTTGACAGCCAATCAGCCGGCAACGTTTACCATTGCCAAAAGTCTTTACGACGCGATTCCTCCTCATCCCTTAGAGAATGCGGCACCCTCGATTCAAAATGCGGCAGATGATTTGTTTTCCGGGTGGGACGCCATGTTCGACACAGTGGCTATGCCTTCTGATACGCAGGATGAAACGGGTCGGAAACTGCTCATCTTTTCGGATAACCGTCAGGAAGCGGCTTTTTTTGCCGGCTATTTTCAAAAGAAATATCGTCAAATCATGTGGCGACGCTTAATTTTGAAATGCGTGCGTCGTGCCGGGCGGCAAGGCATTTCCATAGACTCATTGATTCAGGATGTTGAGGCAGAAGCGCATAAATGCAATCTTTATCAGGAAGAGCTTGCCTCAGATCCCTATAAAATCGCTGGCAATTATGTAATGAGTGAATTCCTGGGCCTGGATGCGAATACGGGATTGGAAGGACTGGGATATCTGCAAATCCAGCCGATTTCTCCAAACGGATTTCCATCGCTGCTGCAGCCAGAACTGACTGGACCGGAGTCTTGGAGTTTGATGCGTTATATCATGGACACGCTGCGTCAAAAAGGGGCTTGTAGCTTTCCAGAAAAGATCTCACCGAACGATGATTTTTTTGCTCCACGCAACCGTATCTACTCATTCCGCAAAGAAGGTGCACAAACTACAACCGCTGAAGCGATTCTAGCATTTTGTCCGGCAGAGGGCTGCATAAACAAACGCGCTGCATTTCTACAAAAACTGTTGCAAAAGTCGGGCTATTCTGCCGATACAGCAAAAGAGCGAACTTCGGAGCGATTGGCCTATATTGTTACCAGATTGATCCCGACCGGTTCTAAATTATTTTCCCAGATACAGGATCGTATCCTGGGGCAGAGGTATCAGCTGAACTATCGAGCCTGGCGCATGTCTTATCTGGAAGAAGATGCCGTTGTATACCGATGCAAAAAGTGTGGCAAAATCACCACCTACAGTATTCATGGATGCTGCCCGGAAATGAAGTGCTCTGGTGAACTGGAGCAAATTACTGCGGGGCAAGCGCGTGGAAGAGTTTATTATCGGCATTTGCTGGAGGATGAAAAAATTATTCCTATGGTGGCAAAGGAGCATACAGCCCAGCTTTCCGCACAAACTGCGGCCCGTTATCAGCGGGAGTTTGAGGAAGGAAAGGTCAACGTGTTGAGCTGCTCCACAACTTTTGAAATGGGTGTTGACGTTGGTGAGCTGGAGGCCACGTTCCTGCGCAACGTTCCGCCTGAAACGGCCAACTATATTCAACGTGCCGGACGTGCCGGGCGCCGTACGTCTTCCGCTGCCTTTTCGGTCACCTTTGCCCGCCGTGTCAGTCACGATATGACCTTCTTTCAGACACCGGAAAAGATTATCGCGGGCAACATCCGTGTGCCATCGCTTGAAATCTCCAACGAGAAAATTGCTGAACGGCATCTGAATTCTATTGTGGTTGCGTGGTTCTTCAAGAGAAATCGTCGCTATTTCGACGGTAATGCGAGTGCAATCGTATCTGCGGAGGATACCGCTGCGCCGAACATGGCGCAGGCGCTGCGCGGTGCATTAGAAATGCATCCGCAGGATCTTCTGGAAGAAATCCATGGGGCTCTTCCTCCGGAAATCTGTGAACAGTTGGAAGTAGATCAATGGAAGTTCATCGATCAGCTTACTGGCCCTGCCGGATCACTGGTGAAAGCTGTGCAGGAAAGGGCCAATGATATTCAAAATCTGCAAAACTTTCAAACAAAACTAGATACAAGGAAAAAGGCAGATTATCGACAATTCAACAGTGCCAATAAGCTCATTCAAACTTTGGAAAAGGAACGCGCTATCAATTTCCTCTCTGGGCATGGAGTTCTACCCAAGTACGGGTTCCCGGTGGATTCAGTCAACCTGAACATCCTTTATCAGGATACCAAGCTTGCTGGAAGCATTGATCTGTCCCGCGATTTGAAAATTGCAATCAGCGAATTTGCGCCGCCGGCTGCCGTTGTTGCTAATGGAAAAGTATGGACCAGTTATGCCATTAACACCGTTCCAAACCAAAGCTGGCCCACCTATGTGTATTACGTTTGTCCCGAGTGCAAACGCATCTTTCCTCCTGCGCAGGGAATGGTTAGCGTGACATTCAATGTGGATGAGGCAGAGGCTCGTTGCTGCCCCTCCTGTGGCGTGGGGATGAAGGCCCGTAAATTTATTATCCCACAGTTTGGCTTCTCTACCAAAATTGATGATTCGCCCAAATCAGTGGGTGACTCTCGGCCAAAAACCTATTACGCCACGCAGACGCAGTTTTGGGGACTGGAGGGCCGGACCGAGCGTCAGCTCACCGAAGCACGGGAACGGAATATTTTGCTTGCCGGCAAACAGGTTGAGTTGGTTTATTCTCCGGGCGGACAACTGTTTGTGCTGAATCAAGGCAGTAAAAACCGTGGGTTTTATACCTGCCCGGATTGTGGCTATACAGTTGACCCACAAACTGCCCCCAAGAGAATCCACAGGACTAAATTCAATCGCCCTTGTGATACACAACTGGAACACGTTTCGCTGGGACACCGATTCTCTACCGATATCCTAAAAATCGTCCTTCCTTCTCATTTGATTCAAAAGGAAGAATACCAGGGAAAAGATCAGGCTGCCTCGGTCTTGTATGCTATTTTAGAGGGTGCCAGCGCTTCGCTGGATATCAGCCGCGATGACATCAGTGGCTGCGTCAATTTTGCTGCTGATGGAACACAGGAACTGATCCTTTTTGACGATACACCCGGCGGTGCCGGTTTTGCCAAGCAGATTTTTGAAAATTTCGAGCAGGTTGTACAGGAGGCAATCCACCAAGTTAGCGGGATCTGCGGTTGTTCGCCGGAAACTTCCTGCTATGGCTGTTTGCGTAACTATGGCAACCAGATGCTGCATGAAGTCCTTTCCCGCGGATTGGCATATGACTACCTTACTTGGCTTGCAAATAGCGCTACTGATGAATCGCCACAAGTTAAGGCTGATGCTTCGGCATCTCATCAAAATGAGACACAGGATTTGTCCACCCGCAGACGATCCGGCTACATCATCGGTGCAACCGATACGAGAGAAGATTGTGTGTCGGCGATTGAGGAATGCCTGGAGAGCTGTAAAATCCCTGCTTGTGTACATGCATATCAAGAGTTGCTCACTCTATGCCAAGGAAAACCTTTGCAGTCCGCTTTGCTTGACTGCATGATCTCGCTGCAGGACGGAAATATATGGCCGGCTATTTTCTGGCCGGATGCACATGTAGCATTGTTTGAGACAGATCCCCAGAGCGTTGCCCAGTATAAAATTCTGTCTCAATATGACTGGCACTGCTATATGCTGGATGAATCATTCGACGTGGAAACCGTTATAGAACTGATCCAGGAGGCGTTCTAATGGCACACATGATCCCGGCACAGCCCAAAGACTTTGACCCAGCAAGCCATGAGGGAATTGTGTTCGAGGCACTTACTCGATTGCCGGACACATTTTATGTGTTTCACTCTCTGGAAGCTGTGACGTTGGGCCGCAACCAACCCTATACCCTGCATGAGAGCGATTTCGTTGTCGTAAGCCCACAATATGGCATCTTGACGATCGAGGCCAAGGCTGGAAATCACATTACCTATCAAAACGGGAACTGGTATTATTCCAATGGAACGATCATGCCGCATCATGGCCCTTATCATCAGGCACGTGTCGCCATGCACAACCTGATGAATTGCATTGACCAGTCTGCACCAGGGATTAAGCGAAAATGTAAATTCCTTTCAGCGGTATGGTTTATGGATCTGTCCCTTGACACGGTGAGAACGATTCATTTGCCACCTGAGGCACCGCTTGCCCTAACGCTAACGCAGGATGATTTGATAGATCCTACCACCAAAGTTTTATCCATTTTTGCCACCCAAGTACAAGGATTTGATCCGGATGGGGTGCTTACGACACAGGAGTTCAACCATTTGATGAATCAGGTTCTGTGTCCTACCTTTCACCTGATCGCAACGCCGGCATCCCAAAACAGAGCAATGGAAATTCATTTCAATAGTCTGCTGCGAGAGCAGTATCGATTGTTGGATTTCCTGGAAGAACAATCTACGGCCGTTATCAATGGCGCGGCGGGAACTGGCAAAACCATGCTGGCAGTGGAAAAGACCCGCCGCCACAGTGTGGCAGGGGATTCTGTTTTGTTCTTGTGCTATAACCGACTTCTATGCGATTCACTCAATCGTCAATACAAAAATCATCCCAGCAGTGAATATCGGCAGCAGTTTTCACATGTTTCCTTTATGACTCTGAGTAAACTGGCCTTAGAGCTTGTGGGAAATTTCCGAGATATGCAGGGGCTCGCTACCTATTTGGCTGACTGTGCCGACCATCCAGGTCAACTGGCTTATACCCATATTATTGTGGATGAAGGCCAGGATTTTGGAATGGCGGACGAAAATATTCGAAATTCTTCGGACGGTGAAATCAATTGTTCGGTGATCGATTTTCTGCGAGAGGCAGCCCTCGCAAACGGAGGAACCTTTTACCTATTTTATGACAAGCATCAAATGGTTCAAGGCGGATCGAGGTCAGAGTATCCGTTACCAGAATGTATTGAGGACAGCGATTGCCGCCTAACCCTGCATACCAACTGTCGTAACACCCGAGAGATTGCTTCCACTTCGGTTACACCGTTACGTGATAACAAGAATCGGAGGGTAACTGTAGATACTGCCAGCTACTGGGGAAATCCGCTCCCACCTACCTTGCATTTGCTGTCCGAAAAGGCACAACAAATCCCTGCTTTGCATCGAGTATTGGATACCTTGATCGCGGAGAGGATTGAAGACGTCACGATTCTGACTACACAAACTTTTGACTATACAGTTCTCAACCCCTATTTGGAAGAGAACCCGCAAAATGTTTCTATTCGTTTTTATTCCTACCGCGGCAGAAAATATCCTGTCACCACCTGCATTCGCTTCAAAGGGTTGGAATCTGACGCCATTATCCTTATGGATCTGCGACAGGATTCTTTTGACGGCAGAAATGGGCTGATATTTTATGTGGGGGCATCTCGGGCTAAATATCGTCTGGACCTACTATTTACGCTGCCAGAGGAAGAGTATCATTCCCTGGCACAAAAGCTCGACCCCAATATACCAAACAGGAGCCGTACACCAGAACGGATGCGAAGACAGCTGGGAACGCTTTTCTCGGCAACGGTGGTCACCGAATAATTCCCGTTGGAAAAGAAAATTCTTGCCTCTGTAATCTAATGATTGGCAGTAGTTCATCGTAAAGGAGAACGTGTATGTCTTTAGAAAAATTACAGATTCGCACCGCATATGTGGATGATCTTCTTGAACGAGGTATGGATGCCTTGAACAACGTGGGAGATTTTACACCATTTGGTGTGCATCCGCAGCTTATGCTTGTCGGGTACATCTGGGACCTGGTGGATCTTTCCGATAAAGTTACCGATGGATTGGATTTGACATACGAAACTGTCCATATGTTGCCCACCACGATGACATATGTTTATCCGTATTTGCTCCGTGAAGAGGAAATGCTTCCCGCACGGGCAAGACTGGATATGGCAAAAAAACTGGCAAGTTACCTGATGGTTTTGGCCTGCAATATGCATGGAGGAGAAATCCACATTCAGCGTCCCAATGCCCGTATCCAGCAAAAGGAAAAACGCATTGCTCTTTGGGCAAATGCACTGACGATGACGGTGGGAACACGGCAGCATGTGGACTTGTTGCCCAGTTGTATCCAGGCATTTCGAGCACCGAAAGATTCGGATGATGGGTTCATTTTTGAGCCCAGGATGCTCATTGCCAAATATCAACGTGCAACCGGTATCGACCTGCAAAAGTACGGGTTGCAGCATGTCAGAAATTTGCTGTGTTGAACACGTCTGTTTATTTCAAACGCCACAGGATCCGGTGAAGATATTATATGATTTTGATTTTTGGAGGAATCTTCCTGTTGTTTTGGATTTGGTGGTTGCACTTTGGCCATAAGTGACAGGACTTTTCCGGATGTGGTTTGGATAGGAAGGCAACCAGCCAAAGAGGAATTCAGATGGCTTATATACTGCATGATAAAAAATACCATTTTGTCTCGGCTTTCGACCCGAAAACAGGAGCCTATGTGAGGTCGGGAATCCTAAAAGACGGCAAGGATACCGGGAAGGATCCGTTTATGGCATCGTTTCCTCATCTCATTGATGTTGGCGTTATGGGGCATTGCCTTCACGGCAAAACAGGGCTGTGCGTCAAGGCGGGAATCGGATGCTATCAGAGTGGTTTGACTGTGGATCAACCCAATATGTCTGTGGAGGATTTTCGCTGGATCGCACAGCAATGTCGACATAGAGTTAATCAGTTTGCGCTGGGAGGACGAGGAGATCCGGATCAGCACGAACAATTTGAAACTCTCTTGCGAATTTGCCGTGAAAATGACATTGTCCCCAATTTTACGACTTCCGGATATGGAATGACCCCAGCGCTGGCCCTACTCTGCAAACAGTACTGCGGCGCAGTTGCCGTAAGCTGGTATCGCAGTCCTTATACCCTGCATGCTATTGACCTGTTGTTGCAGGCGGGAGTCAAGACCAACATCCACTATGTCTTGGGTAACAATTCCATTGATGAAGCATTGGACCGACTGGAAAAGAAATCGTTCCCTGACGGGATCAATGCCGTTGTCTTTTTACTGCATAAACCGGTTGGGTTGGGTAGCCGAGAAAATGTCCTTTCCCCCGAGGATCCTCGTGTGGCACAATTTTTCCGATATCTTGACAGACCCGATACACCATACAAAGTCGGTGTAGACAGTTGCACGGTGCCCGGTATTGTGAATTTTTGCCGACGGGTGACCCGACAATCGTTGGATACCTGCGAGGGCGGACGATTCTCTTGTTATATCAGTGCGGATTTAATGATGATGCCCTGTAGTTTCGACCAGACCGGGCGGTTTGCAGTATCCCTGCGCGAGCACAATATTCGAGAAGTGTGGAACAGTGGCACATTTGAAGCATTCCGCGCCTCTTTGCGCAACAGTTGTTCTCATTGTTCGCAAAGAGATGTGTGTATGGGTGGATGTCCTCTGATGCCGGAAGTTGTGCTCTGCCAGAAAAAAGAAAGGCAGCCATATGCCAAAGATAAGGAGTCTTACATATGAAATTTCGATCTGATTTTGTAACCAATTCCAGCTCCAGTAGTTACTGCATTACGGTAGGGGTAATTTTGAAAGATGGCTCGGATCTAAATTACACATTCCGGGCTCCACAGGATGACAACGGGGATATGGGACGGGTTATTTTTTATGACGATGACTTCTCCTGGAATAATGAGGACTTGGTAAAACAATTGGTGACACAGCTGCAGACCCCCGAAACGGTTGCCAAACTCATCAACCTGCTGAAAAATTTGATCGAGTATGAAGAACCCGAAATGGATGAGTATGATGAATACGATGACGACGAAGAAGAGGAGGAAGAAGAGGAAGAAACCGGGTACACTTTTACGGAAAACCCGGATGAGCTGTTTGAAGATTCTGAATTCAAAGAACCGGTATTTTATGTGGGATTTGATAACCGGAAGTCTTTTGCTAAGGAATTGCGGAAAAAGGTCAAGAAACTGGGGGATATTTCCAAAATTTATGTGAAAGAAAAGTATTCGGGTTACGGGGAAGAAGTCCCCAGCGAAGCTTTTGCTTTGTATGAAAAAGCGTATCATAAGCCGTTTGACAGATCCGCAGTGGAAATCTCGGTAAATCATGTAATGGATCGGGAAACCGGTTCCGTTCACGAATACATTGCCGATGCGGATACATCAGCCGAAAACTGAGCACCGACATTTTCGGTGAGAAACCCGAAGATCCAGTGGTCCAAGTAAGGATCAGGCATCATACTTGCCCCAGAAGTTACAGAACTTCCTATGATAAGTCCTGGGATGCTCGGAACTCCGAATACGGTTCATTATGGCCATAAGCTTTGCCATTGCGGGTCAAAAATACAGGTTTGTCCCTGGATACATCCCGCAGGACACCATTGTGGTTTTTCAAATCCGAGATGGGCTTGACGTTAGGCATAAGAATGCTCCTTTCCGGCTCTTGTACACAGTATAGCAGGAAAAACAGGATGTTCAAAGGAAAATCTATGGACCTAGGGATGGTAGAAAGAGGTGTGCCATGTTGGAAGTTGTATTCAGTGACAGCGCGGCGGGCGCGATGATGATGGCCATTGGGCATAAACACATGGTGGGCGGCGCCACCGCTGTCATCATCGCCAACGAGGACGGGGAAGAGGATGTGTCCGTTTCCCAAGCAGAAATTGAAAAGTTCCGGCGGGAAGCCGAAGAACGTGAACGCCGCGGATGGGAAAACGCCGTACCCTTTGAGGGCAAACGGGAGGATATCATCAGTCTTTCGCTGGCTTTGTCGATTGGACACATTTCCGAGACCGGAATCGGGGAAGAGCGGGATAAAGCACTCTCTTTTCTGGCAAGCGTTTATACCGACATTGCCTCTCAGGTCGTGAAGGATCTTCTCGACACTGCCCGCAAGAGTTATGCCGCCTTGCTGGAACGGGTGCAAAACGGGGAGCCCCTTCGGGTATGGGTCAGTCGTGAGCCGGATTCGGTGTGCGGACTGTATTGGCTCATGGAGCAGCTGCGTCCCCTGGGATTGGAAAAGCTGGATGTTACTCTTGTGGAGCTCCCGGTGTGGGAAGAACGGCCGGATGGCATCATTCATCAATATACCGGCTGGGGCGAGGTCGAGCCGTATCGTTTTGGAGAAATGGCAGGATTGGGAAAGAGATTGCCCGTCAATCTGCTCCTCAGCCTGGCAAACCGCTGGAGAGAACTCCAGAAAGAAAATGCAACACTCCGCGCTGTGCTGAATGGTCAGCTGGTCAGTGTCCCGGAATCCCTGTATGATTCCTTTATCCTGGGGGAACTGGAGCAACAGGAAGACGAGTTCAAGGAGGCACAGCTGGTCGGACGGGTCCTGGGAAAGTACTCGCTTGGAATCGGGGATGCCTGGATTGCACTTCGGATTGAGCAAATGATCCAAGACGGGCTGCTGATTCCCATGACCACCCCGGAACCGGGGTCGCCGATCTACCATCGCGTTTTGCAAAAGGCAAGACGAAACTGACAAATCGGGGATCGCCAAATAAAAAGGATCCCAAAGGGATTGCTGCAAAACAATCGGGTCAGCTCCCCCTGTGAGTGACCGTGCCATTCAGCGCGGTTTCTCATAGGGGGAGCATTGTTATGCCTCAAAAACAACAGGGGCTGGAAACAGCGTAGTGTCCGTGCTATGATAAGTGAGTCGAATAAGAAAGAAAAAGCATCTTTTTTGTCGATTTCCAGGTGTAAGAAGTCTGCTGTGCAGCGAAAAGCTGTGCGCAACGCAAAACGGATCTACATAAAAAGGAGAATCATATGCCCTGTACCACGATTTTGGTGGGCAAGAAAGCCAGCCATGACGGCTCGACGATCATTGCCCGCAACGATGACGGTGGATTTGAGGCCAAGCGCCTTTTGGTTCACCCGGCCCGGGAGAAGGCGGCCACCTACAAAACGGTGATCTCTCACCTGACGGTGGAGCTCCCCGAAAACGCTATGCGCTATACCGACTGCCCCAACGTAAACAAGTCCAACGGCGTCTGGCCGGCCTGCGGCATCAACGAGGCCAACGTGGCCATGACCGCCACCGAGACCATCACCAGCAATGCCCGGGTGATCGGCGCGGACCCCTATGTCCGGTATCAGGAAAAGAAGGGCCGCAATACCAAAGCGGTCCCCGGCGGAATCGGCGAGGAGGACCTGGTGACCCTGGTGCTTCCCTACATTCATTCTGCCCGGGAAGGGGTGCTGCGCACTGGCGCGCTGCTGGAGCAGTACGGTACTTACGAACCCAACGGCATGGCCTTTGCGGATGCCGACGAAGTCTGGTGGCTGGAAACCATCGGCGGTCATCACTGGATTGCCCGGCGGGTGCCGGATGACCGGGTGGTGGTTATGCCCAACCAGTTTGGTCTGGATCATTTCGACTTTTCCGATGCCTACGGGACACAGAAGGAAAACCTTTGCTCCCGGGATTTGCAGGAGTTCGTGGAAAAGTACCATCTGGCGCTGGATACGGGTACCGAGTTCAACCCGAGACTGGCCTTCGGCTCCCATTCCGACGCGGACCATATTTACAACACCCCCCGCGCCTGGTTTATGAGCCGGTATTTCCTGCCCCGGACCTACAAGTGGGATGGGGAGAACGCCGATTTCACCCCGGAGAGCAACGACATCCCCTGGTCCTTTGTGCCGGAGCGCAAGGTGACGGTGGAGGATGTGCGGTATCTGCTGGGCTCCTATTACCAGGGGACGCCCTACAATCCCTACGACAAGACCGCCGCTTGCAAGGGCAAGTACCGCACCATCGGGGTGCCCAACAGCGATGTCTGCGGCATCATGCAGATCCGCGGGGATCTGCCCGCGGCCATTCAGGGGGTGGAGTGGCTGTCCCTGGGCGGCAGCGGTTTCACCGCCTGCTTCCCGGTCTACGCCAATGTGACCGAGTTCCCCAAGTACGTCAGCGGGACCACCGAAACCGTCTCCACAGACAGTATCTACTGGCACAGCCGGCTCATTGCCGCTCTGACAGACGCCCAGTTCGGCAGTGCCCTGATCCTGGACGAGCGGTATCAGAATGCCGTGATGAATCGCAGCCAGCAGCTTCTGTACGAGTACGATGAGAAGATCCGGCAGGGGGAGCCGGTTGAGATCCTGAAGGAAGGCAACCGCAAGATTGCCGAGATGGTCAAGGAAGAATCGGACAAAGCCCTTGCCCAGATTCTCAAAAACGCCTCCGAACACATGAAGATCCGTTATCACAGAGGGGATAACTGATCGAAGACAGGACGATAAGACACAAAGCAGCACCAGTTGCCTGAGTATCAGCGGACTGGTGCTGCTTTGCTTTTCTTATATTCTTGACCTGGGTTATGATGGTCGATGATCGGCAAAGAACAGAAAAATTGCTTTATGAATCTTTTCGATAAGATTTGGCGACCAACAGGACGGTTCGTTTTTGCTCCGAAGTCAAGGGCACCCAAGCATCCAGCAATTCTTTGACATCGGGTGTCATTTCCACCATCTCGTCCTCGGCAAAGAACTGAGACAGTGTAATCCCAAAGGCCTGACAGATGGCTTCCAGTGTTGCGATGGTCGGCAGTGTGTTTCGGCGATAGATGTTGGAGATTGTGGACTCATTCAAACCGGATACCTGTGCCAGCCGATACTCCGACCAGCCGCGCTCCTGCAAAAGCCCACGCAGTCTTCCCAGCACATCCATGCTCGCACCACCTTGTATTGGAAAAATCGGTGTTGTCGGTTCAAGCGTCCGGAAGATCGGTGTCCGGCAGATCCTCCCCCTGCAGATCCAGTACATCTTCAAAGGAGATCTTGGTGCCGTCGGTCAGGACGAGGAGGCGTTCCAGATCCCGGATTTGCTTGACCTGCCCGGTAAGGGTCCGGTAGGCGCCACCTTCTTTGGACCCATCCGGAACAAAATAGACGATGGTCACGGTGGGCCGGGCGGAAAGCTGACTCCGGATCCAGCCCATCTTGGCGTCCAGAACGGCCTTGGCGTCGTCGCTCAGCTCGATTTTGCGGTCGGTGAGCCGGGCGGTCTCCCGGATGGTGGAATCGTATCCGGTGAGGGCGGCAAAGGGGGAGAACTGGGCAGCCCGGTCCTCCATCGGCATGGGCGGCCGCTTGGGAGAAACATGGTGGGGGAGATGGATGATGTCATCATAAGGCCCTTTCATGCTTTGTGTCCTCCGATTTGTGCGTTCCTATCTTTGGCGGTGGCGCCTTCCTCCAGGTTCATCCCCTTGAGAATGGCATTCTTGCCGAACCGCTTCTTGATGGCGATCATGGCTTCCTGCATTTTTCGCTCCTTGGCCAGCTTCTCCTGTTCTTCCCGCCGTTTCGCCTCCAGGGCGGCATAGTCGATGAAGAGGTCCAGCTGTTCACAGGGAGCGGCGCGGTTGGCCAGATCCGACTCGGGAATCACATGGCCGGCCACAATGTTGAGCCTGCGAACCAGCAAATTCTTGTCCACCACGCGGTCAAACAGCTTGGTGGCGGCCTCCAGGATTTTGTGGGTGGAGGAGGTATAGTCCCCCAGATTCTCCGTCCCATGGGCGTGCTTGGGCACCGCCCGTCCATAGTGGTCTTTGGTCACCGGCCCATGATATTGCTGACGCCGGTCGGGGTCGGTCAGGTTTTCCTTGTCGAAGCCCACCGTGATGGTGATCTGGTTGGTGACCAGCTTCTTGCTCACCAGGTCCAGCGCCAGCAGTTCCGCCATCTCCCGCAGCACCAGCCGGGCCTTCTCTGCCGGATAGGGGCAGTGCAGCACCTGGCCGGACCCCAGGCTGTTGTCCCGGGGGCGATAGGCCTTGACCGCCTGGATGGTGCAGGGCTCCCAGCCCCAGGCGTGGTCGATGAGCAATTCGGCATTCTTGCCGAACAGGCGGTAGAGCAGGTCTTCGTTGGTGACCGAGGTCCGTGCGATGTCCCCCATGGTGAAGATACCGTGTTCCTCCAGCTTTTTGGCATATCCGGGACCCACCCGCCAGAAATCGGTGAGGGGCTGGTGGGTCCACAGATGCCGGCGGAACCGCATCTCGTCCAAAGCGGCGATGCGGACCCCGTTTTTGTCGGCCGGGATGTGCTTGGCCATCACGTCCATGGCGACCTTGGCCAGGAAGAGATTGGTCCCGATGCCGGCGGTGGCGGTGATTCCCGTTGTGTGCAGCACATCCAGAATCATCCGCATGGCCAGTTCCCGGGGGGTGAGCTGGTAGGTGGGCAGGTAATTGGTGACATCCATAAAGACTTCGTCGATGGAATAGACGATGATGTCCTCGGGGGCGATGTATTTGAGATAGATGCTGTAAATCGAGGCGCTGTACCGCATATAGTAGGCCATCCGGGGCGGGGCGATCAGGTAGTCGATCTCCAGCGCCGGGTTGGCCTTGAGCTCGGAGAGAAAACAGGACTTGCCGGAAAAACGGTGCCCGGGTGCATCGTGCAGACGCCCCCGGTTGGCCTCCTTGACCTGCTGGACGACCTCAAACAGCCGGGCCCGGCCGGGAATCCCGTAGGTCTTGAGGGAGGGGGTGACGGCAAGGCAGATGGTCTTGTCGGTGCGGCTTTCGTCGGCCACCACCAGATTGGTGTCCAACGGGTCGAGACCCCGTTCCCGGCATTCCACCGAGGCATAGAAACTTTTGAGATCAATCGCAAGATAGACACGCTGTTTCATGCTTCGGGACGCCTCCTGTCAGCCGGTTGTTGAATGATACAGATTATACCAAACGTTATAAATGGATATAAAATACAATATGTAAAATAGCCACGGCCTCCGGATCACGGGCGGACGGGTGGGTGCGCCTGTGCGGCAACAGCCGGAGGGCTGCCCGCCCCGGCGATTACCGGAGAAAATCGCTCCGATGGTCCACCGGGCGAAAATCATAGCCCAGCTCGGTCAGATGGGCGATTTTCAGGGCGACCAGATTGATATCGGTATCCATCGCCCGGGCAATCTGTTCGGCAGAATAGCGATAATTGTAAATGTAGTCCAACAGCTCGTCGGTGTCGATGAGAATCTCGGCCGCCACGATGTTGGCCTCATACTCGGGGCGGGTTGTCATGTCATACAGCATGAATTCGTGCAGGGCGTTGGTCTGGGCCAGCTTGCGGTGGAGCTGGTCGTGGCCCAGTTCGTGAGCACAGACGATCCGCTGCATTCTTTCATTCAGATCTTTGTTGAGAAAGATAAATCGGTTGCGCTTGATCACCCGATACATTCCCTTGAGGGAACCGAAATCCTCACAGTATAAGACTTCGATTCCCAGTGCCTTGGCAATCTGGAACGGGTCACGGGTGCCAAATCGCTTTACAAGGGACGAACCGATTTCTGAGAGCTTTTCGCCGGTCAAGGGATCACCTCCATGGTCTGGATTCTCCTGTTCTTCATTTCCTGTCGGCCATCTCCCAGGGCAGCATTACTCGCCCGGATGCCGGTACTTTTTGGGAGCGAATTTCTTGTTTTTCTCCTTCGCCTTCCAATAGGCATCGTTGAGGGCGCGCATGGCACCCTCCAGTGCATCCTCCGAGAGCTGGCCGCCGGCAAACAAACCGGTGACTTCGCCCACCAGTTCCTGAATGTCCCGCGCCGCTTTCGGCCCGCCCTTTTCCTGGGCCTCCAGGGTATAGACGTCGGCGTTGGTCAAAAGGTAATCCGCGGTGGTGCCCAGTGCGGCGGCAATATCCCCCACGATCTTCATGTTGCCGGGCCGCCGTGTCCCCATCTCGTAGTTCTGGATTGTCCGTGGGGTGACCGAAACCTTTTCTGCCAGCTCAACCTGAGTTAAACCCGCTTCCAGCCGCTTTTCTTTCAGCCTCTCTTTGAAACCCATATACATAACCTCTTTCTGTTGCTTGCCGCACAACACGAACAATTTTTCCGGAAATGGGATTGACACGAAAATGCGTTCCGCATATAATGAAGACACGAAACTCTGTTCGTGAAAATGGTACCACACGAACAGAGCATTTGTCAATCTGCAACACGAAAAAGTGTTCGTCATTGTCTGGAAAAGCGGGGGAACGAAAATGGCTGTTCAGTGTACAAAAGAGTATGTTTCGGTCAATATCGATGTGGATCAGAACGGTGACATCCATCCGCGGTTCATCCGATGGACCAACGGCAAGATTTTTCCGATTGACAAGCTGAAATACAAGTGCCGTGCGGCCTCCGCCAAGGTGAGCGGCGGCGGAATCCGCTACACCGTGCTGATACACGGCAAAGAGACCTTCCTGTACAGCGAAGGCAAGAAGTGGTTTGTGGAGGCGAAGAAGGCGACGACATAGGGGAAGGCGGGGAGAGCGGACAATCAACGAAGTTCCCCTTTGATACAGCAAAACCGGTCCAGACCCGGCCGCAAAGACAAATTTTCTCCCGAAACTTTGAAAGTCCGAGATATGGCCCACCTGAGCTGCTATAATGAAGACAGAAACGAAGACAGAAACACCGGATTGCAAACGGGAAGGATTCCGGCACAATGAAACAGACGACAGGAGGAAAAGACCATGAGACAGATTCCCTCATCGGACAGCATGGAGCGGATTTCCCGCAAAGAACTGGCAGAAAACCTGGACACCGTGCTGGATCGGGTACTCCGGGAGGATATCGGTCTGGTCATCTCGGATGAAGGGGAGAAAGATCTCGTTCTCTGTCCCGCATCCTGGTTCGGCTTTGGCGACACCGACGGCTTGGGAAGTGTAATCACCTGTGCCCTGCGCTATGCCATGCACACCGAGGACAAGGAAGGGCAGGCGGCCCTCCAATATCTCCGCAGCCATTTTTGGGCCTTTGGTGAAAAGACCCTGGCGGAGATTCTGACCGACCTGGAGCGGGAACTGCAGCAGCCGGAGTCGCTGAAAAATCCCCAGATCTGGCAGGAGCTGCAGGGACTGCTGCAACAGCAGCTGGACGCACTGCGGAAGGATTCCTCGGCCGCTGCGGAAGACACGCACAACTGAGAAACGAGTTTGTGCCATACACAAAAATACCCCTTGATGCGGGATGGCCTTGTCCCTGCATCAAGGGGTATTTTGTCTGACTTTTGAAGGGCGGTTATCCCTGTGCAACACACCGGAACGCCTGGTCCAGGTCTTCGAGAATGTCATCGATGTGCTCGGTGCCGATGGAAAGGCGGATGGTGTTCTGGTGGATCCCCACGCTGGCCAGTTCCTCCTCGGTCAGCTGGCTGTGTGTGGTGGAAGCCGGATGAATCACCAGACTTTTGACATCCGCCACATTGGCCAGCAGGGAGAAAATCTTCAGGCTGTCGATAAACCGGAAGGCCTCTTCCCGCCCGCCCTGGATCTGGAAGGTGAAGATGGAGGCGCCGCCGTTTGGAAAATACTTCTCGTACAGAGGGTGATCCGGGTGCTCCGGCAAAGAGGGGTGATTGACCTTTTCCACCTGGGGATGGTGCACCAGGTAGTCCACCACCTTCCGGGCGTTTTCCACATGGCGCTCCAGCCGAAGGCTCAGGGTTTCGGTGCCCTGCAGCAGCAGGAACGCCGCAAAGGGACTGATGCAGGCCCCCTCGTCCCGCAAAAGAATCGCACGGATATAGGTGACGAAAGCCGCTTTTCCCGCCGCCTTGGTGAACCGGACGCCGTGGTAGCTGGGATTCGCCTCGCTGATCCAGGGATAGTTCCCAGAGGCCGCCCAGTCAAAGCTGCCGCCGTCCACAATGACACCGCCCAGGGTCGTGCCATGGCCGCCGATGAACTTGGTGGCGGAATGGATCACGATGTCGGCGCCATGTTCGATGGGGCGGATGAGATAGGGGGTGCCGAAGGTGTTGTCGATGACCAGGGGAAGCCCATGCTTGTGGGCAATCTCCGCAATGGCATCGATGTCGGGGATGTCGCTGTTGGGATTGCCCAGGGTCTCGATGTAGATGGCCTTGGTGCTGGGCCGGATTGCGTTCTCCACAGCGGAAAGATCGTGCACATCCACAAAGCTGGCGCTGATCCCATAGAGGGGCAGGGTGTGGGCCAGCAGATTGCTGGTGCCGCCGTAGATGGTCTTTTGGGCCACAATGTGCTCCCCCTGCTTGGCAAGGGCCTGGATGGTATAGGTGATCGCAGCGGCACCGGAGGCGACGGCCAACGCGGCGACGCCGCCCTCCAGCGCCGCAATGCGCTGCTCGAAAACATCCTGGGTGGAATTGGTCAGGCGGCCGTAGATGTTGCCGGAATCGGCCAGGCTGAAACGGTCCGCTGCCTGCTGGCTGCTGTGAAAGACATAGGAGGTGGTGGCGTAGATGGGGACGGCGCGGGCATCCGAGGCAGGGTCGGGGCGCTCCTGGCCCACATGGAGTTGAAGGGTTTCAAATTTGTAACGAGACATGGCTGTGTTCCTTTCTGTTCTGAAGTTTGGTTGGGCAGAACAGAAGGCACATTCGTCCGAAACGGAAGTTACTCCGCAAAAGACTGAAAAAGAGGTTTTGCATCATCGACTTCCTTTCCCTACCGAATTGGTATGCTTCATGGTATACCATAATTTGTCTACCAAGTCAATAGGAAATAGAGGCACCCGAAACCGGGCGTTTCGGATGCAGTTGGCAGAAATGACGATTGGTAATATAATGATTATATTTTACAAAATGTATAGTTCATACCGTGCACCGGGCAACAGGACGCCGAAGAAGAAAACCGGCGCTTCTTTCCGGCATACAAATACCCCTTGATGCGGGATGGTCTTGTCCCTGCATCAAGGGGTATTTTGGTTGTACGGGGTGAGAAAATGCGCAGCCGGTTGATGTGGACGGTGACCGTTCGCTCGTCGGTCTCCGAGTCCAGGCCCCAGATCTCGTCCAGCAGCTGCAGCCGGGTGAAGGTGTGGTCGGGATAGACCAGCAATTTGTAGAGCAGTTCAAACTCCTTGGGCGGCAGCGGGACCGACTCATGCCCCCGGCGCACCACCCGGGCGTCGTAGTCCAGCACCACATCCCCCACGGTGATTTTCCGCTCGTCCACAATCCGGGCCCGGCGCAGCAGCGTCCGGATGCGCAGCAGCATCTCCTCTTTGTCCACCGGTTTGGTGATGTAGTCGTCGGTGCCCACCAGAAATCCCCGGTGCTTGTCCTCCGGCAGGGCCCGGGCGGTGACCATCAGGATGGGCAGCATGCTGCCGGAATCCCGGATGGTCCGGGTCAGGGCAAAGCCGTCCAGCTTGGGCATCATCACATCGCAGAGCAGCAGATCGACCTTATATTGGTCCAGCTTTTCCAGGGCCTCCTCGCCGTCAAAGGCGGGGACGGGCTCGTAGCCGGCCCGGCGCAGGATGGCGCAGAAAAGCCGGTTGGTGCTGGCGTCGTCCTCGGCCACCAGAATCTTGAACATGGGCGGTCCTTCCTTCCTCTTTTTTAGAATCACATCCTCAGAATACCACCCAAAGATCAACAAAAGATCAACGGCTTTGTTGACCTGGCGTTGACCTGAAGGCGGTATCCTCATAGGCGTTGAGAGCAACACCCCAAAACAACACCAGGAGGAAACCATCATGAAGACCATTCACAGCCAGAAATCCACCCCATCCATCTACCTTGTCACCGGTGCTGCCGGCTTTTTGGGCGGCACGGTCTGCCGCCGGCTGGTGGCCCGAGGAGAACGGGTCCGGGCCTTTGTGCTGCCGGGGGACAAGGCCGAGCAGTACATCCCGGCCCAGGCAGAGATCTGTGAAGGGGACCTGACCGACCCGGATTCCCTGCGCCGTTTCTTTGAGGTGGAGAAAGGCGTGACCATCCAGGTCATTCACTGCGCCTCCATTGTCACGGTCAACCCGGATTACAGCCAGAAGGTCATGGACGTGAATGTGGGCGGCACCAAAAACATCATCAACTGCTGCCTGGCCGCCGAACAGTTTGGCAAGCTGGTCTATGTCAGTTCCACCGGCGCCATCCCGGAACAGCCCAAGGGCTGCAAGATTACCGAGGTGGACCACTTCGCGCCGGAAGAGCCCCCCGACCTGGTTCGGGGCTGTTGCAGCCAGAGCAAGGCCCTGGCCACCCAGGCGGTGCTGGACGCCGTCCATGAAAAGGGACTCAATGCCTGCGTGGTGCATCCCTCCGGCATCATGGGCCCCGAGGACTACGCCATGGGCGAGACCACCGGGACCATGGTCAAGATCATCAACGGGGAGATGCCCATGGGGATTGACGGCACCTTCAACCTCTGCGACGTGCGGGATCTGGCCGACGGCTGCATCGCCGCCGTGGACAAGGGCCGCAAGGGGGAGTGCTACATCCTGGGCAACAAGGCGGTCCGGTTCCGGGACTTCGCCAAACTCGTGGCCGAAGAGGCCCACTGCAAGGCGCCCGGAATCTTCCTGCCCTGCGGGGTGGCCGGCGTTGTGGCGGGCATCGCCGAGAGAAAAGCAAAAAAGAGCGGCGAAAAGCCGCTCCTGACCACCTTCTCCATCTACAATCTGGCCCGCAACAACGACTTCGATTCCTCCAAGGCCGAGCGGGAATTGGGCTACCACACCCGCAGCTACCGGGAGACCATGCACGACGAGATTGCCTGGCTCAAGGCCACCGGCAAGATCGGTGCGGTGCGGGTGTAAGGGGGTGGACAAGATGGAACATTCCGGCGCAAAGGTCTGTGTCATCACCGGCGGCAGCAGCGGCATGGGATTGGCCACGGCCCACCGGATGGGCAAAAAGGGATATCGGTTGGTGCTGGCTGCCCGCACACCGGCCAAACTGGACCACGCCATTGCCGCCCTCTTCGCCGCGGTCAGCGACCCGGCAATGGGGTATTTGACAGGGACCGATATCCTCTGCGACGGCGGCTGCATCGCCGGAGGCGCCAGGGCCCTGCGGCGATGAAGAAATCCCGCCGGAGGCTGGCTCCTTTTGCCTGGATTACACCGTATCCGGTGTCCAGGCGTCCCGCCAGCGGATTTCCACCCTGCCCTGAGGATGGTCGGCGTCTGCCGGCAACACCCTGACGGGCAGCCAGACATACTCCGCAATGGCGGTGTCGGCGGTCTCCAGCTGATTGCCCGCATACATCTCCTGACGCTCGGCGTCGGTGGCCTGGTAGGTCTCCGGCTCGTAGGCGCTGCCGATCACCCGGGTGAACAGATCGGCAATCCGGGCATCCACGGGGTAGCGGGGCAGCCAGCGGTCGGCCATGGCGATGAACAGGCCGTCCCGCCCTTCCACCGGGAAGATCTTGGAGATCTGGCTGTTGAAGGAGGCATGGGTCTCATCCCCCACATGGGGGTTGCCGATGCTCTCAAAGGGAACGTCCCAATCGGCGGCCACGGCGCAGTCGCTCTGGTTGGGCACATAGCCGGTCATGCCGCTGGTGACCATGTACTTTTTGCCGCCCCAGGCAAAGAGGCAGGGGGCCTCGCGGGTGAAGGGCGGGTGCAGGTCGGGATAGCTGCGGGCCGCCTCCCGGTCGGCATGCAGATAGTCCCCGGTCAGCTCCATGCAGACCATGGCTTTGTGGTTGGCATCAAAGTAGAGATAGCCCTTGCCGGTCTCCTCGTCGGTGACCATGTCGAAGTCCCCGATCTTGTACCCGCCGGGGTTGTACAGAGCTTCCACCTGGGTGTAGGGGCCCATCAGCCGGTCCGCCTGCCAGACCGAGAAGGCGGCTTCCGGCCCCGACAGCTTGATCCAGCAGACGTATTTTCCGGTTGCGGGACATTTCAGGATGTGGGGGCGGTCGATCCGCTTGGCGGGGAACATGCTGGAGTTGGGGTCCTCCAGCTCGGGCGGGATGATCAGCCCCAGGTCTTTCCAGTTGCACAGGTCGGCGGAGGCATAGGCCCGGATGCCCCAGGTCCAGACCCCGTTTTTGCCGTCGGTGAACTCCTTGTTCTCGCCGTACCAGTAATAGCAGCCGTCCTCATAGAGCACCGCGCCGCCGTGGGCCTGAATCCGCTTGCCCTCGGTGTCCAGCCAGGGCTGGCCGGGATGGATGGCGTCCTGGTGATGGGGTGCGGCCACCGGCGGATGAGCGTCGGCCTCCTGCTGGATCTGCCGGAACCGCCGGATCAGTTCGGCCTCCTCCGGGCTGATGGTGCTTTCGGTGCGGTTCAGCTCCTGCAAAGAGGCGTCAAGCCCCGCAAGGAGTGCTTCGCCGTTGGGAATCCGGGTGTAGCGCACCAGCTGTTCCACCGACAGCTGCCCCGCCTGGGGATTGCTCCGGGCCTGGTTGCCGATGCCCGGCAGTGCCTGTTCCAGTAGGGCGGCGGCCTTTTCGTTTTGCAGGAGATCACGCAGCTTTGCGTTGATGCCAAAAATCATGGGATGGATGCTCCTTTCCAAGAGGTTTTCCCCATTGTATACCGGAGGGCCGGCAAAACACAGAGATAAATTCGCCAAAACAATCACATTTTCGCTTTTCTGGAGAAACAACACGATTTTGTGACGGTTATCACCAAAAGATGACTTTTGGGATTCGGCCGGCTGATGGCGTGGAAATCTTCGGACATTTCCGCGGCCTGGGTCAACCTGATCGTACTGAATTATCTGTCCATCTATGCCTCGGATACCCTGGGCATCAACATTGCGGTGGTGGGCTCGCTGCTCTTCGCCAGCAAGATCCTGGACGCCTTCACCGACATCTTTGCCGGCTGGCTGGTGGACAACACCCACTCCAAGCTGGGCAAGGGCCGTCCCTATGAGCTGTGCATCATCGGTCAGACCATCTGCACCGTGCTGCTCTTTGCGGGCAACCCGGCCTGGAGCAATGTGGTGAAATGCGTCTGGATCTTTTGCATGTACAGTCTCACCTTCTCCCTCTTTGCCACCTTCCGCAATGCGGCGCTCAACCCCTAGACCATCCGCTTTTTGAGCAACAACCCTGTTCTGATGCGCAAGATGGCCTCCTACGGCGGCATCGTCACCATGGCCGCTTCGATGATCATGAGCATCGCCTTCCCCCTGCTGATGGGCCGCATTGCCACCAGCGCCGCCGGCTGGACCGCCCTCATCGCCGTCATCATGGCGGCCGCTACCCTCATCGGCCTGCTGTGCTTCTTCCTGTGCAAGGAGGACCCGGCGGTGGACGCCAGCTCCAAGCAGGAGCCCATCCGGCTGCAGGAAATCTTCCTGCTCTTCCGCCGCAACAAGTATGTCTGGTATTACGCCATCATCATGCTCAGCTACAACATCATCACCAACCTGGCGGTGGGCAGCTATTACTTCAAATGGATTGTGGGCAGCATGGATGCCATGGGCATCATGTCCATCTTCTCCATCGTGCTGCTGCCCCTGATGACCCTCTTCCCGGCCATCATGAAAAAGATCGGGTCCATGGGCAAGATGATCTTTGCCTTCTGCTGCATCGGTGTGGTGGGCTATGTCATCGCCTTCTTCTCCGGCGCCTTCCTGCCCGGCGTCTACACCGGTTACGCCCTGGGCACCTTCGCCACCCTGCCTTTGGCTTACTACGGCATCCTCTTCATCATGAACATCTGCAACTACAACGAGATGATCGGCCTGCCCCGGATGGACGGCTCCTCCGGCATCCTGGCCAACTTTGCCTCCAAGCTGGGCGCCTCCCTGGGCTCCTGGATCACCGGTATGCTGCTGATGCTGGCGGGGTATGTCTCCGCCGAAGGGGTGACCGAACAGCCGGCCAGCGCCCTCATGATGATCCGAGCAGACTTCTCCCTGGTTCCCGCCATCCTGCTGGTGGTCATCGGCCTCTGCGCCTTGGCCTTCGCCAAGCTGGAACCCAGAGCTGCCGCCTTTGAGGCCCAGAAAAAGCAGGCGGAAGCCCAGAAAAACACCAATTCCTGATTCCCACAAAGCGGGTTTGCGGATGTCCGCAGACCCGTTTTCCCAGTAAGGAGGATTTTGTAATGAGACATCTAGAGATTCTTTCCGGCGGCTGGCAGTTTACCAAACCCGGCTGCGAAACCATAGAGGTGACGGTGCCCCACACCTGGAACGCCAAGGACGGCACCGACGGCGGCAACGATTATTTCCGCGGAAGATGCCGTTATGAACGCACCCTGAAACGCCCCCGCCTGGCCCCCGGGGAGGAGGTCTGGCTGGAATTTGCCGGGGTGGCCCAGAGCTGCACCGTCTGCCTCAACGGGCAGAAGGTGACCGAACACCGGGGCGGCTATTCCACCTTCCGCTGCAACATCACCGGCTTTCTGAAAGAGGGGGACAATACCCTGACGGTGGAGGCGGACAACGGCAAAAACCGGGAGGTCTACCCCCAGAAGGCGGACTTCACCTTTTACGGCGGCATCTACCGCCCGATGCGGCAGATCATCGTGCCGGCGGCCCACTTTGCCCTGGGGTACTGGGGCAGCTGCGGGGTCAAGGTGACCCCCACGGTGGAAGGGAAGACCGCCCGGGTGCAGGCGGAGGCCTGGGTGGAGGGCCCGGCGCAAGAGGTGACCTTCACCATCGGGCAAGAGAGCAAAACCGCCCCGGTGGAGGATGGCAAAGCCTGTGCTGTGTTCACCCTGGAACAGGTCCATCTCTGGAACGGCGTGGCGGACCCCTACCTCTATACCTGCACCGCCAAACTGCCCGGGGACGAGGTGACGGTGCGCTTCGGCTGCCGGACCATCGGCTTTGACCCGGAAAGGGGCTTCCTCCTCAACGGGACCCCCTACCGCCTCTGCGGCGCGGCCCGCCACCAGGACCGGCAGGGGCTGGGCAACGCCCTGACCGAAAAAGAACACGCCGAGGACATCGCCCTGCTGCTGGAGATGGGGGCCAACACGGTGCGGCTGGCCCACTACCAGCAGGACCAATATGTGTATGACCTGTGCGACGAGAAGGGGCTCATCGTCTGGGCCGAAATCCCCTACATCACCGAGCATATGCCCACCGCGCGGGAGAACAGCCTGTCCCAGATGCGGGAACTGGTGGTGCAGAACTACAACCATCCCAGCATCGTCTGCTGGGGGCTTTCCAACGAGATCACCGCCACCGGCGGCGTCACCGAGGACCTGGTGGAAAACCATCACCGGCTCAACGACCTCTGTCACCGGCTGGACCCCACCCGGCCCACCACCATGGCCCACGCCTTCATGCTGGACCCCGACGATCCCTTTGTGATGCTGTCGGACATCCGCAGCTACAACCTCTACTACGGCTGGTATGTGGGGGACTGGGACCAGAACGACCGCTGGTTCGACGAGTTCCACCGCAACCATCCCGACGCCGTCATCGGCCTGTCGGAGTACGGCGCCGACGCCAACCCCGCCTACCAGGCCGAGCACCCCGAAAAAGGGGACTGGACCGAAGGGTACCAGGCCCTCTACCATGAACACATGCTGAAAATGTGGTCGGAGCGCCCCTACATCTGGGCCATGCACTGCTGGAACATGTTCGATTTCGGCGCCGACGGCCGGGACGAGGGGGGCAAGCCGGGCCAGAACCAGAAGGGCCTGGTCACCTTTGACCGCAAGACCAAAAAGGACGCCTTCTACATTTACAAGGCTTATCTGAGCAAGGAACCCTTTGTCCATCTCTGCGGCCGCCGCTACACCGACCGCACCGGTGACAGCACCGAAATCCGGGTCTACTCCAACCAGCCCCGGGTCACCCTGCTGGTGGACGGCAAAGAGGCAGGGACCCGGAGCGGAGAACATGTCTTTGTCTTTACGGTGCCCCTGACCGGGACGCATAGGATTGAGGCGGTGGCCGGGGATCTGCGGGATTCCATGACCATCCGCCGGGTGGACAAGCCCAACCCCGCCTACTGCAAGCCGGGACGTCAGGTGATCAACTGGTTTGACCGGGAGGACGAGATTGTGCGGGAAGGGTATTTCTCCATCAAGAACTCGGTGGCGGAAATCAAGGCGAGCCCCGAAGCGCAGCGGGTGTTTGAGGAACTGGTGGCGCCGCTGAAGGAAAAGGCCGCAGCGGCCTACGGCGATGTGGCCAAGAACATCCAGCTGCCGGAATCGGTGGTCCGTGCCATGGAACAGATGAGCGTGGAAGCTACCCTGAAACAGCTGGGCGGGCTGGTGACGCCGGAGCTAGTGCACAAGCTCAACGCGGCCCTCAACCAGATCCCCAAAGACTGAGCCGCTGCGGTACAGCGGCAACCGGGCAAGCTGATAACCCCATGATTTTCACATAAAAACAAGGCGGCGCTGTTCCGTGGGGGGACAGCGCCGCCTTGTTCTCGAAAATTTTACGCCTTCCGGGGCCGGAAAAGGGCGCCGCAGATCAGGTATACGCTCAGAAACCCGATGAGAAAGCCCACCGCTGTGTCGGTGAGATAGTGGGCGCCCAGCATGATCCGGGAGAGGGCCACCACGGCGGTCCATCCGAAGCCGAAGGCCACCAGGGCCTTTTTGTAGTGTTGCAGTGAGGGTTTCAGATAAGGAACCAGCCCCAGCAACAGCATGGTGGCGGCGTTGGCGGTGTGGGCAGAAGGGAAGGATTTGAACTCGTCGGCCCCCACGCCGGCGGCCATGAGGAGACCTTTCAGCGCGGCTCCCCGGCGCCACCAGGGGAAGAAATAGGCTTCGGGATGGCTGACCACCAGCCGCATCCGGGGGCGTCCCCAGCACACCTTGATGAGATTGACCACCAGCAGCTCGCAGAGGATGACCAGCAGGATGGCCAGCCCCGCCCGGTTGAGGACCGCCCGGTCCGCTCCTTTGGCCAGACGGCGGACGAGCAGGACGGTGCCGGCGGAGAGGACCAGCCCGACCCCGGTCAGCAGGACTGGCGATACCGGCAGATAGCGGATGGGGACAAAGCAGGCCAGCGCCGCTCCCAGGACCAGCAGCAAAAGGCCACCCGCCCCCTGCAACATGCCCGGGATGGCCCGCTCCCGGCTGCGCCCGCAGACAAAGAGGGTGCCCGCCGCCACACAGCCCAGAGGCGCGGGAATGGCGCCGTAGGCGGCGAAAAACATTGCAAAGGGATTGGAGGAGTCATACAGCGCCGAGGAAAGGGAGTAATCCACAAAGGACCCCAATGCCATCAGGATCAGCGCGACGACGATGGCCCCATACAGCGTGTGCCGGGGCAGAAAGGTGGTGTTCCTGTTCACGAAATACTTTCCTCGCTTCCTTTGTTTTTCCGGTGCCCCCGGCGGGTTTCGCCCGGGGCTTTCCGCGGTTCCGTTGATAGAAGTATACCACAGGGGAGCGGAAAAGCACATCGGGATTGCCGGCGTAAGAAGTTACAAACCGGTGTGCAGATAGAGTTCCCGCATTTCGGGGGGAACCATCCTGCCGCCGGTGGCCCAGGCAATGTGGGCGGCGTTGGGCATCTGTTCCTCCAGGCCCTGGGCGCGCAGATACCGCTGCAGATCCCCGGGACGGATCAGGGCGGCAAAGGCGGCGCAGGAGCTGGGCTCGATAAAGGTGTTCTCGGTGTTCAGCAAAGCCCGCATCAGGTCGTAGAGACGGAAATCCGAGATGGTGGCAATGCCGGAAAGCATGGGTTCCATGACCCGGCCCACAAAGGCGGAGGGACGACCCACGGCCAGGCCGTCTGCCTCAGTTTTTCCGTCGATGCCGAAGTCCTGGACCGAAACCTTGTCATGCAGCCCGGTTGCCATCCCCAGCAGCATGCAGCAGGCGTGGGTGGGCTCGGTGAAGAAGCAGTGGACGTTGTCCCCGAACACCTGCTGCAGCCCGAAAGTCACGCCGCCCGGCGCACCGCCGATGCCGCAGGGGAGATAGACGAACAGCGGGTGGTCTGCGTCCACCGGGATCTGCTGACGGGCCAGCTGGTCGGCCAGCCGCTTTCCCGCCACGGCGTATCCCAGAAACAGATTGACTGAGTTCTCGTCGTCCACAAAGTAGCTCATGGGGTCCTGCTCGGAGTTCTTGCGCCCCTGTTCCACCGCCGCGCAGTAGTCCTGTTGATACTCCATCACCGTCACGCCCCGGCTGCGCAGCAGGTCTTTTTTCCACTGCTTGGCGTCCGCCGACATGTGAACGATGACCCGGAAGCCCAGCTTGGCGCTCATGATGCCGATGCTCATTCCCAGATTGCCGGTGCTGCCCACCTGGATGGTGTGGCGGCCGAAGAATTCCCGGAACCGCTCTTCGGCCAGAATCCGGTAGTCGTCCTCCGGATGGAGCATCCCGGCCGCAAAAGCCAGATCCTCAGCGTGCTTGAGGACCTCATAGATCCCGCCGCGGGCCTTGACCGAGCCGGCAATGGGCAGGTCGCTGTCCTTTTTCAGCATCAGGCGTCCGGTGATCCCCGCCTGATATTCTTGGTTGAGATATTCCTTCATGGCGGGAATCTCGGCCAGCTCGGATTCGATCAGGCCGTTGTTTTCCGCCGTTTCCGGAAACACCAGGGCCAGGTAGGGAGCAAAACGTTCCAGCCGGGCCCGTGCGTCCTCAATCTGGGCCGGGGAGACGGCGGGAGTGGGTTGCCGGTCGGCGGGCAGCTTTCGGTCGTTCAGCCAGAAGGTCTCGCGCAGGGCGGCTGCGTCCGCCACAGCGGGAATGGTGTCGAGAAAATGCTGAAAACGCTTGTCCATTTCAAAAACTCCCCTCGCAAAATCCGTGATCTGTTGCGTCGGAACCGAATGTTGTGCCACATTATACTCTGGAGAACTGTCCGTGGCAATAGCAGATGCAGCGATCATCAAAAATATTTTCCGCCGTCCCGCCGCGGCCCGAAAGGGGGCCAAAGGGTGCGGACTTGTCCGAGACGGGACGCTCCGGTATAATGGTCAAAAGGAACGTTACATGGAGGCGGAGCAATGCACGATATCTGGAATCCATGGCATGGCTGCGTCAAATGCAGCGAGGGGTGCCAGCACTGTTATATGTATTTCCTGGACCTGCTGCGGGACAAGGACGGGGCGGAGATCTACCGGACCAAGACGGGGTTCAACTATCCCATCCAGAAGAACCGGGACGGGCGGTATAAGATCCAGAGCGGGGAGCTGATCCGGGTCTGCATGACCTCGGACTTCTTTCTGGAGGAAGCGGACGCATGGCGGCAGGAGGCGTGGGATCTGATCTACCAGCGCCCCGACGTCCGGTTCTTCCTGCTTACCAAACGCCCCCAGCGGGTGGCCCGGTGCCTGCCGAAAAACTGGGGCAGCGGATGGGACAACGTGATGTTCAACGTCACCTGCGAAAACCAGGCCCGGGCCGACGAGCGGATCCCGATTCTGAAGGAGCTGCCCTTCCGGCACAAGGGCATCATGTGTGCGCCGCTGATCGGGCCGGTGGACATCGAACCATACCTGGGGGACGGGGTGATCGAGCAGGTGGTCTGCGGCGGCGAGAACTACGACGGCGCCAGACCCTGCCATTTTGATTGGGTGAAAAACCTGCGCGCCGTCTGCGTCCGCCACAACATCACCTTCTGCTTCATCGAGACCGGGTCGGTCTTCATCAAGGACGGCAAGCGCTACCATCTGCCCAAAAAGCTGGTGCAGAGCGAGATGGCCAGCAAATCCGGCATGAATTTTGCGGGCAAGCCGATGGAGTGGAAGCTGACCGACCATTTTGGCATCCCGATCCCCCAGGAGGACCTGTATGTTCCCCATTACCGCAGCCAGTGCGACCGCTGCGGCAGCCGCCTGATCTGCAACGGCTGTTCCGATTGCGGAAAGTGCAGGGATTGAGGGGCAAACACTCCCTTCCGCCGGCATCCCCTTGCCAGCGGAGATAAATTTTTGTAAGATGGAATCAGAGCTCACAAAGGGAGGATATCAAGATGACAGAGGAAACAATGCAGGGGGCCCGTCAGGACTTCCTGGTGGATACGCTGAAGAAACTGCTGGGGCAGGACAGCCCCACCGGCTTTACCGAACAGGTGGTGACGGTGGCCGAGGGCATCGCCCAGAAACTGGGCTTTGCCACCCGGCGGACCAACAAGGGCAACCTGGTGATCACGGTGCCCGGCCGGGAACCCGGCCGCAAGGTGGGGCTCTGCGCCCATGTGGACACCCTGGGCCTGATGGTGCGCTCCATCACCGAGGACGGCATGCTGATGGTCACCAAGGTGGGCGGGCCGCTGCTGCCCACCCTGGACGGCGAGTACTGCCGCATCTATATCCGCCAGGGCAAGGTCTACACCGGCACGGTGCTCAGCCTCTCCCCGTCGGTCCATGTGCAGGACGACGCAGCCACCCGTCCCAGGGACGAGAAAAACATGGCGGTGCGCATCGACGAGAAGGTGCACAACAAAGAGGATGTTGTGGCGCTGGGCATCGCCGCCGGCGACTACATCTGCTACGACCCCAAGACCGTTGTCACCGACAGCGGCTTTGTGAAGTCCCGTTTCCTGGATGACAAGGCCAGCGCGGCCTGCCTGCTGACCCTGCTGTGGCAGATGCAGCAGACCGGAACCCGGCCCCGGTTCGAGACCTATTTCACCCTCACCGTCCACGAGGAGGTGGGCCACGGCGGCGCCACTCTGCCCACGGTAGACGAACTGCTGGCGGTGGATATGGGCTGCATCGGTGAGGACCTGAGCTGCACCGAGTACCAGGTCTCGGTCTGCGCCAAGGACGGCGGCGGACCCTACGACTACGGCATGGTCAGCCGTCTGGTGGAGCTGGCCAAGAAGAACGGTGTGGACTACGCGGTGGACATCTACCCCCACTACGGCTCGGATGTGGCCGCTGCTTGGCGCGCCGGCATGGACTGCCGGGCCGCCCTCATCGGCCCGGGCGTGCACGCCTCCCACGGCATGGAGCGCACCCATCTGGACGCCTTGAACGCCACGATGAATCTGGCCTCCCTCTACCTGGAACTGGCCTGATCGGATCCCATCCAAAGGGGGCCTCTGCCCAAGGAACGCCTTGGGACAGGGGCCCCCTGTTGCATTTGCGGGATCTTTTCGGGGAATGCCCTCGTTTTCCGTTGCTGCATCGCGGAGAATCTGCGGCGGTTTTCGAGAAATTGCATTAGCAATTAAGACGAATAACTGCTAATGTAACTTATAGAAATCGATTTTATTCGATATAAGGACGGATTTTGAAAAAGTTCCCGCCAACTGTGACGTTTTTGTGAATTTTAGCATTTAACGCTTGACATTGCTAATTCCCGCGCATATAATAAAGCTGTACTTCGGAAGAGGGACAACAAGAAGGGCGAAAGCCCGAAAGGTGATCCGGATTCCGGAGCGTCAGAAATGAGCCGCCAGACCGGCGGTGGGTAACAAAAGCTCGCCAACGCGAGGAGAGATTCTCTCACACAGCTACGAGCCCGTTTGAAAACGGATTGGAGGTTATGACTTATGTTGCCTGTCATTTTTGGTGAGAATTTGTTTGATGATCTGTTTGATGATGCATTCTCGATGCGTCCGCTGTATGATGTGAACAACGCCCTGTACGGCAAGCATGCCAAGGCGGTTATGAAGACCGATGTGAAGGAGCTGGACGATGGCTACGAGGTGGCCGTTGATCTGCCCGGCTTCAAGAAGGACGAAGTCAAGGTTGACCTGAAGGATGGGTATCTGACCATCAGCGCTTCCAAGGGTCTGGATAAGAACGAGGAAGACAAGAAGGGCCACTACATCCGCCAGGAACGCTACACCGGCCAGTGCAGCCGCAGCTTCTATGTGGGCGAGAACGTCGAGCCCAAGGATGTGCACGCCAGCTTCGCCGACGGCATCCTGAAGCTGACCCTGCCCAAGGCTGCTCAGCAGAAACTGCCGCAGACCAACACCATCGCCATTGAATAATTCCGGCCGGCCGGAGGAATCCGGCTGAACCCAGGGGGCTGCCCCCAAAGGCAGCCCCCAAAGAGTGAGATAGGTTTCCCCGAAAGGGGTTGCCTATCTCTTTTTTTATTTTCCGCCGCCTTTGTGGTACAATGAGGAAAAAGAGAGAAAACGGAGGCGGGCGGTATGTATGTCTATGGTCTGGGCCAGAGCCTGACGCTGCTGGAGGGCGCGCCGGCGCCGGGGACGTCGGCGGTCTATCTGCTCACCTCCGAGGAGCTGGCCCGGCATCCCCAGCTGCCGGGGCTGGAACGTGTGCTCCACCACACCCCCAGCGCCCGGGACGCCCGGGTGTGCAAGGCGGAGTGGCGGCGGGACTGTCTCACCGGCACCGTGGTCATGCCGCGCCGGGGCCGGGAAGGGGACCGGATGACCTTCGGTTATCTGCTCACCGGCGACCGGGTGGTGCTCTGCGACGACACCGGCAGCGTCCACGCCGTCCTCAAACGGATGGGAAAGGAAAAGCGGTGGCGGCAAAACGGTCCAGGCCGGTTCTTCTGCGAGTTTCTGGAACAGCTGCTGCTCCGGGACCTGCACCATCTGGAAGAACTGGAGGACCAGCTCTCCCATCTGGAGGAAGGGGTGCTGGCGGGAAATCTGGATGGCTTCAACAGCGCCCTCTCCCCGCTGCGCAAACAGGCCCTGGGCTGGCTGCGGTACTACAACCAGCTGGACGGGGTGGCCTGTGAGCTGGAGAGCAACGAGAGCGGGCTCTTTTCGGCCGACGACCAGCAGCGGTTCCACATGCTGGAAAAGCGGGTGGCCCGTCTGCGGGACGAAGCCCAGCTGCTGCGGGAATACTGCCTCCAGGTGCGGGAGCTCTTTCAGGCCGAGCTGGACATCCGGCAGAACCGCATCATGAAGATTCTCACCATCGTCACCACCGTCTTTCTGCCCCTCTCCCTGGTGGCCGGGTGGTACGGCATGAACTTTACCGGCATGCCCGAGCTGGGCTGGCAGTACGGCTATCCGGCGGTGATTGCGGCCAGCGTGATCATTGTGCTGCTCACCCTCTGGATCATGAAGAAGAAAAAGTTCTGGTAACCTGCCCGGACCATCGTTTGCCCAAGCGCGGAGGCGGACAATATGCCCATCTTACTGGATCATCAGCTGCGGGAGCAGATTCCGCAGGACCTTCTGGACTTCCCCGCGGCCTTTTACTGTGACGAGCTGGCCGGTCTGCCTGACCGTGCGGGGCCGATGCACTGGCATCCCTATCTGGAGATCGCCACCGCCCAGAGCGGGGTGCTGGACTACCAGGTGGGGCAGGAACATGCCCTTCTGGAACCGGGGGACAGTATTCTGGTCAACCAGAACATCCTTCACGGCATCCGGCAGGTGTCGGGCGGGGCGCCGGACCCGCTGCCCATTGTGGTCTTTTCCGGCACCCTGGTGGCCCCCGAAAACAGCGCCATCTTCCAGAAATACATCCGGCCAATCCTTTCCTGCAGTGCTCTGCCCTTTGTGGTCTTTCGCCGGGAAGACGGGCGGTGGGACGGGGTGCGGCAGCAGATCGGCGCAGCCTATGATGCCCTGCGGCAGCGGCCCGACTGCTACGAGCTGACGGTGCAGCGCAGCCTCTGCGGCGTTCTGGAAACCGTCTACCGCAACCTGGATGCCCTGCCCAAGTCCGAGGCGTCCCGGGTGCAGCTGAACACCCAGGTGCGGCTGCAGAAGATGCTGTCCTACATCTACCGGCATTACACCGAAACCGTCACCCTGGCCGAGATCGCCGGGGCGGCCAACATCAGCCGCAGCGAGGCGGGGCGATGCTTCCAGGCCTACCTGAGATGCTCCCCGATGGAGGCCCTGATTCGGTACCGGCTGCAGGTGGCCCGGCGTCTTTTGCAGGAGACCACCCTGACCCTGCAGGAGATCAGCTTTGCCTGCGGGTTCCATTCGGTCAACTACTTCAGCCGCCAGTTCCGCGCCCGGTACGGCTGTTCCCCCGGCGAAAAGCGGAATTCTGGGTAAATCGTGCTTCTAGTTGCCGCAATCCTGTCTTTTCTTCGGGAAAAACCACGATATAATACACTCAAATTCAACTATGGAAGGAGATCCATTATGGAATTTCAGTGGTTAAACGAAAGCCAGGTTACCAAGACCGGGGACCGGATTGAGATTGTGGCACCGGCCAAGACCGATTTCTTCTGCGGCAGCATCGACGAATGCGAGGAGGGAATTCTGCCCGAATCCCTCTGCAACGCCCCTTACTACTATACCGAGCTGGAAGGGGACTTTGTGCTGCGGGTGAAGGTCTCCCACGAGTTCCGGGATACCTACGATTCCGCCTCGGTCATGGTCATGAAAGACCTGACCTGCTGGGCCAAATGCTGCTACGAGCTCACCGATTTCGGCACCCATGCCGCGGTCAGCGTGGTGACCAAGGGAGACTCCGACGACGCCAACGGCTGCAACCTGGAGGGCAACACCGCCTGGCTGCAGGTCTGCCGGGTGGGCAACAACTTTGCCTTCCATTACTCGGTGGACGGGGAGAACTTCTACATGATGCGGTACTTCCATCTCCCGGTGCAGCCGGTCGTCAAGGTGGGGCTGCTGGCACAAGCCCCCACCGGCAACGGCGGTGTCCGGGTGTATGAGCACCTGAGCATCGAGAAAAAGACGGTGAAGAACATCCGGGCAGGGAAGTGAGATGGCTGCAAACCGGAAGTATCAAAAGACCCTGGCGGCCTGCTATCTGGGATTTGTCACCCAGGCCATCGCCGCCAACTTTGCCCCGCTGCTGTTCCTGACCTTCCGGAACAGCTACGGCATCTCGCTGGAAAAGATCGCCCTGATCCCGGTGGTCTTCTACCTGACCCAGCTGCTGATTGATCTGGGGGCCACCAAGTTTGCCGACAAAATCGGCTACCGCATCTGCGTAGTGACCTCCCAGGTGGTTTCGGCGGCGGGGCTGGTGCTGCTGGCGGTGCTGCCCGAACTGCTGCCCAGCCCCTTTGTGGGGATCCTGGTGGCGGTGGTGCTCTATGCCGTGGGCAGCGGCCTGGTGGAGGTGCTGGTGAGCCCCATTGTGGAGGCCTGCCCCTTCGAGAACAAGGAGGGCCGGATGAGCCTGCTGCACTCCTTCTACTGTTGGGGTGCGGTGGGGGTGATCCTGGGCTCCACCCTCTTCTTTGCGGTCTTCGGCATCGAACACTGGCGGATTCTCACCCTGATCTGGGCGCTGGTGCCACTGGTCAACGTCTTCCAGTTCCTCACCTGCCCCATCGAGCGGCTGGTGGAGGAGGACGAGGGCCTGCCCCCGCACCAGCTGCTCCGGATGCCGCTGATCTGGATGATGATTCTGTTGATGGTCTGCGCCGGCGCCTCCGAAACCTCCATGGCCCAGTGGGCCTCCGCCTTTACCGAGTCGGCCCTCGGGGTGTCCAAAACCATCGGGGATCTGGCCGGGCCCTGCCTCTTTGCCGTGTTCATGGGTATCTCCCGGATGCTCTACGGCAAGATGAGCGAGCAGCTCAACCTGGCCCGTACCATGCTCTGCAGCGGCCTGCTGTGCGTGGCCTGCTATCTGGTGGCGGCCCTCTCCCCCTGGCCGGTTCTGGGCCTGGCCGGGTGTGCCCTCTGCGGATTCAGCGTGGGTATCCTCTGGCCGGGGTCGATCAGCCTATCCTCTCAAAGATGCCCCCGGGGCGGCACCGCCATGTTTGCCTTCCTGGCCTTGGCGGGGGACCTCGGCGGCACTGTCAGCCCGGTGGTGGTGGGCAACCTCTCGGAACTGGCTGGCGGCAACCTGAAAATCGGGCTGCTGGCCGCCACCGCCTTCCCGGTTGTGCTGGTGACCGCCCTGTTCATCCTGAACCGGAGAATGCGCCATACCGTCTGATCAAAAAAGCACGTTGGAAGCTCCAACGTGCTTTTTCGCTGTTTATTCGCGGTGGGCGGCAGCCTGTTCTTTCCGGGAGATCAGAGTGCCAAACAGCGCGGCCAGAACCTGCTGGAACAGGGTTCCGATCATCACCGGGAAGACCACCTCGGCCGGGAAATAGGTGGAGGCGATGACGGCGCCGGCGCTGATGTTGCGCATCCCCGAGCCGTAGATCATCGAGACGGTGAGGGAGTGGTTCTGCCGGAAGAGCAGGGCCCACAGCCAGCCGATGACATACCCGCTGGCTGCCAGCAGCAGGATGCAGCCGGCGGTCAGGAACCGTTCCCCGTTCATGTGGCGGACGTAGGGTGCCACCTGGGAGGAGTTGGCGGTCACCACAAAGATCAGGCAGAGCTTGGAGAAGGGGGCCAGCCGGGAGGGCCAGGTCTCCTTCACCCGCCCGTGGCTGAGCTGGTTCAGGATCATGGCGATGAGGGCGGGCAGAGCAATCATGAAAATCAGTTCCAGCATCATCTGGGCGGTGTCAACCTTCACATTGGAGCCCACCAGAAGGCGGAGGGTCAGCGGGATGGTAAAGGGGGCCAGCAGCGTATCCAGAATGACCAGGGACAGCGACAGCGGGCTGTTGCCTCCGTAGATGGAAACCCACATCAGGCTGACCACCGCGGCGGGTACCGCAAATTCCAGCACCATGCCGGTGATCACATTGATGTTGTCCGGGAAGAGCAGCCAGCCCAGCCCGCAGGCCGCCGCCGGCAGCACCAGATGCAGGGTGACCAGGCTCAAAAGAAGGGGCAGGGGTTTGCGGAAGACCCCCGCAATGTCCCGGAAACTGGATTTGAGCCCGCCGATGAAGGTCATGAAGGCAAAGACCAGGGGCACATAGGGGACCCCCAGCCCCGCCACCGAGGGAAACAGCACCCCCACCACCAGACAGCAGGGGGTGACCAGGAACATCCATTTTTCGACAAACCGGTTAAAACGACTGAGCATGATACGATTTCCTCTTTGGAGCAGCGTGTATGGGTGGGACTGTGGCCTGTTTTGAGAAAGACACCGATGGAAACACCAAAAAAAGCAAGGGCGCTGACGCGATGCAGCTCCCTTGCCTTTTCCGATTGAGGCCTATTATAGCACGGGATTTTGGGGATTACAAGGTCCCGGACCAACACCGGTAGAGCATTTCTTTTCATTTGCGGGGGAAAGGCGTATACTCGTATCTGTTGCTGTTTCAAGCGAAAAATGGATGGGGAAGGGAATCGAAGATGATCGGATTGGGAACGGTGATCAACGTGACGGCCATCGTCGCGGGCGGGTTGATCGGCATGATTTTCAGCAAGGCCATCAGCACGAGATACCAGGAAATTCTGATGCAGGCCATCGGGGTCTGCATCCTTTTTGTGGGCATCAGCGGAGCGGTGCAGGAGATGATGACGGTCACCGCAGACGGCCTGGAGAGCAGCGGGACGATGATGATTGTCATCAGCTATGCCGTCGGTTCGCTGTTGGGGGAGTGGATCAACCTGGAGCACCGGATTGAACAGTTCGGCAAATGGCTGAAGGTCAAGACCGGAAACGCCAGGGAAAAGCTGTTTGTGGATGGGTTTGTCACTGCCTCCCTCACCGTCAGCATCGGGGCTATGGCGATTGTCGGCTCCATCCAGGACGGAATGACCGGTGACCACTCCACCCTGGCCCTCAAGGCCATTCTGGACATGGTGATCGTCTGCGTCATGAGCGCTTCCATGGGCAAGGGCTGCATTTTCTCGGCCATTCCGGTGGGAATTCTGCAGGGAACGGTCACCCTTCTGGCCCGGGCGGTCCAGCCCATCATGACCGAGGCGGCGCTGTCCAACCTCTCGCTGACCGGGTCCATCCTGATCTTCTGCGTGGGCATCAACCTGCTGTGGGAGAAAAAGCTCCGGGTGGCCAATATGCTGCCCTCCATCCTCATCGCGGCGATCTGTGCCTTTGTGGGGATGTGAGCGGGCCGATATCAAGAATTGCCGCCTCTTGAAAATCAAATCATTCGAATCCTAGAACCCTGCAAAATCGAGGGCTTTCTGTATAGACCCCGTAGCTTAGCTGGATAGAGCGTTCAGCTCCGACAACTGTGACGGGGTGAGGCGGTTGCGCGAAATCCCGTGATGCTGCGTTGGTTTTCGACGCAGTGCATCCATTTTCCCGGTGGTCTGACCACGAATTGACCACTATTGATTTGTCACCGTTTTATGGATGAATCAATCTTGGTGTCGATTCGCCCAATCGTTTTTTCTCTTATTATCATTGTTTTTCTAATATGCGCTCGTGGCGCAGCTGGATAGCGCGTGTGACTCCGACTCACAAGGCCGCAGGTTCGAATCCTGTCGGGCGCACCAGATTGTACTGCGCCATATGGATGATCCGCTCTTTACAAAGATTAAAATTGACAAATATATATCGCACTGCTATAATGAAATTGATATGTAGCAGTGCAATATAGCGCAGTGCAAGGTATGCATAGAAAGGGTCGTGACGAAGTGAACGCACATATTCGTAAAGTGTACATACCGATGACAGAAACGAGTTTTTATATCCTGCTTTGCCTCCGGGAAGAATCCCATGGCTATAATATCATCCGGAAAGTAGAGAAACTGACAGATGGCGAAATTCGAATTAGTCCCGGAACGATGTACGGCAGTCTATCCAAGATGGAGAAGGATGGCCTGATCCACTTTGTCCGGGAAGAAGAAAAACGAAAGATTTATTGCATCACAGAATTAGGTAAAAATGTGCTGGCATTAGAAATGAAGCGAATCGAAAGATTGTATCGAAACATGATGGAGGTGCGCTAATATGAAAGACAAAAGAACCGAGCTGCGTATTTTCACGATAGCGGAATGGGAAAAAGAAGAACAGTATCTTCGGAAGCGGCATCAGGAAGG
>CALWNP010000076.1 GCA_944382835.1 uncultured Gemmiger sp. | reverse complement strand
CTCCGGAAACGGGCAAAGGAAGAGTGGTCCGGCACATGTTCTCCCTGCAAGAGCCAGATGAAATCGATATTCTTTCGGCAGGCCTGCTCCAACTTCCGCGTGGAGTAGATCCCGCTCATATACCCGTACACCAATAGCTTGAACATGATTCGTGGCTCTGCTGCCGATTTTCTCCCTTTGGGCGAATACGCTCGATACAGTTCCCTGTAATCCAGTTCCTCAAGCTGGGCGTTGGCAACAGACACGGGCTCATTTTCCGCTATCTCAATATTTTCTGCAATTGGCAGCGCCAACTGTTGATACAGCGCCGCCTTTCTGCTATACTCTTCTTGTTGTATTTGTTTCATGGATAGTTACAGATTACAACAAAAAATGAGATAGGCAAACCCTTTCGGGAATGTCTATCTCATTTTTTTAGACTATTTTGCAACAGCCCCGTAAAAGCAGAAGTTCAGGTTTGCGTCTGGTCAGAATCTTCCTTGACCGGCAGGGCATTGCCTTCGCTGTCAATGCCGCGCAGGTTCAGCAGGAAATGGACCAGTTCTTTCAGCAGGCCATAGCAGGTGGCGAACACCGGGACACCCAGAACCATTCCCACCAGACCAAACAGATCGCCGCCCAGCACGATGGAGAAGAGTACCCACAGCGCCGAGATGCCGATGGACTGTCCCAGAATCTTGGGACCGATGAAGTTGCCGTCCAGCTGCTGGATAATCAGGATCAGCACCAGAAACTCCAGTGCCTGGATGGGATCCACAAACAGTAGGATCACAATGCTGGGGATGGCGCCGATAAAAGGACCGAAGACCGGGATGATGTTGGTGACACCCACCACAACGCTGATCAGCGGGGAAAAACTCATGCCCAGCAGATTCATGCTGACAAAGGTGATGACCCAGATGATGGCCGAGTCGATGATTTTGCCGATGAAGAACCCGGAGAAATTCTGGTTGGCAAAGGTACAGATCCGCAGGGTGTTGGCGGCCACATTGGGAGGCAGGAAGGCGTGGACCAAAGTGCGCAGCTGATGCAGCAGCCGCTCTTTGTCCGCCAACATATAGATGCTGCTGGCAATGGCGGTGAAGACCGCCACCGCATTGGTCGCCACATTGCCAATGTAGCCCATGATCTGAGGGGCCCAGCTGGTAATCATATCGGAAGCTTTGGTCAGCAGGCTTTCGTAGCTGTCCAGCGCTTGCATGGCGTGGGTGAGCTGGATGTCATAATTGTCCTGAACGTACTCCAGTGAGCCCTGAAGCTTTTCAAAATATCCGGGAAGGTTGGCATACAGGGTAGTTACACTGGAAACCACCTGGGGGATGACCAGCCAGGCCAGCAGAAAGACAATGAAAATGGCGACGATGTAGGCAAACAGAATCCCGATCCATCGGAGCTTCTGGTTGTCATGCAGCACGCGATGGGTGAAGGTGCGGGCCAGGGGGTCCAGTATGTAGGCTAGGACGATGCCGCCTGCAAAGGGGGAAAGGATTCCCAGGATCACCCGGCCGCCGTCGAGAAAGATGTTGATGTGTCCCAGCAACAGAAAGAAGGCGATGCCGGCAAAGACAATGCCGAGCCAGTCGAGAATGTTGTCGGGCTTTTTGTCAAACCACGCTTTTTTTTGCATCTTGTTTGAATCTCCTGTTTTTTATATGACAGCGAGAATTTTAACCGTCCTTCGCACAACACAGCAGGGCAAAGGCGGTACTCTCCCACATCTAATATTATTGAAGGTCCGGAATGGTTTGTCAAGCATGGAATGAAATGGTTTCAGTCTTTTTCCCGGCTGTTTTTTTCGACTATATCCAGTGCCTGGCGTACCAGGGCTGCAACCACCGCCAGCACCGGGACCCCTGCCACCATGCCGGCAAAGCCGAAAAATTCTCCTCCCAGCACAATGGCAAACAGAACCCCCAGACCCGACAGGCCGGTGGCGTCCCCCAGGATTCTGGGGGCGATAAAATTGCCATCCACCTGCTGAACGATCAGGATAATCAGGATGAACTCGGCAGCCTGCCAGAAGTTGCCCCCCAACAGCAGGATCAGGGCACCGGGCACCGCGCCGATGAAGGGACCCAGCACCGGGATGATGTTGGTCACCCCCACCAGGACACTGATGAGAGGGGCATATTGCAGATGGAGAAGGGCCATCAGCAAAAAGACCTCGCCGCCCACCAATGCGGCGTCCAGAAGCTGCCCGCCGATGTATCCGCAGAAGGTGCGGTTGGCCAGGCGGGCGACGGCCAGGACATTGCCATAGCTGCGCGGCGCCAGCCCGGCCCGCAGCACAAGATGCACCGTTTGGAGCAAAGTCTCTTTCCCCGCCAGAAAGTAGGCGCTGGCTGCCAGAGCCACCACCAAGTCCAGGGCACGGTCCGCGGCACCGGCCGCAGCCAGCACCAGCTGAGGAATGCGGTTGACCAGCTGTTGCACCATGTTGGAGGAATTTTCCAGTAGACCGGTCAGTGGACTGGTATCCAGGCCGGTGGTCTGTTCCAGGTTATGCAGCAATTGACTCAGCCGAAGGGTGTAGCTGGGGAAATGGGTGGCAAAATCGGTGGCACTTTGCAGCAGCTGGGGCACGACCAGGCCGATCAAAACCCCCACAATCCCCAGAAAAAGCAGGTAAGAAAACAGGATTGCGGGTCCCCGCCGCCCGTTGCACAGCTTGGCGGCAAAAAAGCGGGTGGGGATGTCCAGAATGTAGGCCAATACCAGTCCGCCTGCAAAGGGGGACAGTGCCTGGAACCCCAGTGCGCCCCACTGCGCCAGGGCGGGCAGGAGCCCCAGCCCAAACCAGATGGCGGCACCGGCACCCATCAATTTCAGCCAGTCCCCGGCGGTTCGGGGAGCGCGGTGCAGCCAGTTCATGACAATTCCTCCTCAGACCAGGGGACCGGACCAGGTGGAAAGCGGTCCCATATGATATACCTTTGTCCAGCCTCCGGCCGTCAGGACCGCTGCGGCCCTGGCGGAACGGACACCGGCCGAACAATACAAAACGATGGGCTGGTCCCGGTCGGGGACGATGGCACCGGCCCGGGTGATCTCATCCAGCGGCAGATTGATGGCGCGGGGAATGTGGCCCTGGGCATATTCCGCGGGGCTGCGCACATCCAGCACCACCGCACCGGCTTCCATCAGCTTTTTTGCCTGTCGTTCCGAAATACACTGCATACAGTATCCCCCTTTTGATGGAAAATATAACCCCAATATACGCCGCCTGGCCTTATTGTATGATATAATCAGAAGAAACGACGACCGAAAGGAGAGAGCGGGATGAAAGTTCTGGTCAGTGCTTGTTTGTTGGGGGTCAGCTGCAAATATTCCGGCGGTGACAATGGATGCCCCGCATTGCTGGAAAAATTCCGTTCCGAAAAAATCCAGCTGGTGCCGGTCTGCCCGGAGGTGTACGGCGGACTGCCCACCCCGCGCAGCCCGGCAGAGCGGGTGGGAGACCGGGTACTGAATCAGGCCGGGGAGGATGTCACCGCTCAGTACCGCAAGGGGGCGCAGATTGCCCTGGATCTGGCCCGGATGACCGGGTGCGAGATGGCTGTTCTGAAGGCCAACAGCCCCAGCTGCGGCTGCGGCACCATCTACGACGGCACGTTTCAGCACCGGAAGGTGCCGGGCAACGGGGTGACCGCAGAGCTTTTGCTGGCAGAAGATATTCCGGTTTATAGTGAGGAGACTTTTTTGACCCGATAAGACAAAAGGGGGCTGTTGCAAAATAGTCTAAAAAAATGAGATAGACATTCCCGAAAGGGTTTGCCTATCTCATTTTTTTGTTGTA
>CALWNP010000075.1 GCA_944382835.1 uncultured Gemmiger sp. | reverse complement strand
CTGATCGGCTCTGCTCAGCGTGTGCCTGTTCCCACCGGCTCCACCACCATCCTGGTTGCCGTTGTCAAGGGCAAGGACGTCACCAAGGAGAGCATCAACGCCGCTATGAAGGCTGCTACCTCCGAGAGCTTCGGCTACAACGACGAGCAGATCGTTTCTTCTGACGTCATCGGCATGCGTTACGGCAGCCTGTTCGACGCCACCCAGACCATGGTCGCTAAGATCGACGACGACACCTACCAGGTTCAGGTCGTTTCTTGGTACGACAACGAGAACAGCTACACCAGCCAGATGGTCCGCACCATTAAGTACTTCGCTGAGCTGTGAGATTGAGTTTTTTTCGTAAAATCGTTTGATATTGGATCGTCAAAAGGTGATAAGCCATATTGCAGGGAAGGCGGATGAACAGAATCTGCGCTGAACTACGATAAATGTTGACGAAAATCGTAATTCAACTACGATAAACCACATTGGCGATTTTGAAGCCCCTTTTGGTTGTGTATGCAACTGAAAGGGGCTTTTTATTATGCTGTTGTCCGATGCTTGTACAGAATATCTTTTTAGCTGTCAGGTGCGGCGGTTGTCGCCTAAGACCATAGACAATTACCGCAAACAGATATTATATTGGCAGCGCTATTTGAATGAGGTTTGCTCTATCCAAGAGGTGGAGAAGGTAAGACCGGTTCATATCAAAAACTTTATTGCTTTGCGGCAACAGGATCACCGTAAGCCCGCTTATATCAATGATTTGCTTAAAGCGTTTCGCAGCTTCTTTAACTATTGTGTGGAAGAAGGGTATGTGGAAACGTCTCCTTTGCTGAAGGTTAAAAATGTAAAACAACCAAAAGTAATCATTAATACATTCACCTTGAAAGATATTAAAAATATGTTGGCTTTCTATTGTGGCAATGACTTTTTGTCTGTGCGTAATCGTGCTATATTGGCAACATTCTTTGATTCGGGGATTCGATGTGCAGAGCTTATGAATCTGACCGATGATAAGATTAAGGAAGATTATATGTTGATTCATGGTAAAGGGGATAAGGAACGGGTTGTACCCAAATCTGCATTTTTGAGTAAATGTATTCTGCGCTATCAACGGGCTAGAACAAGCTATTTTGCGGGCAAATTACCGCCCCAAGGATATACCTTCCTGAGCCGTACAGGTCAGAAACTGACCCATGAAGCTGTGGCTGAAATTGTGCGGGAGGCCGCTAAAGCGGCAGAGGTCGATAAAAATGTCCGTGCAAGTCCTCATACCTGCCGCCATACTTTTGCTCAGTTACAGTTGAAAGATGGGATAGATTTGTATACCCTTAGCAGATTGATGGGACATGAAAATATAGCCGTCACGCAACGATATCTGCGCGGTATGAAAGATGATGATATTCTCCAAGAGGGAAATAAGCATAGTCCTTTGATGAGGTTGTAAAAAAGTGGAAGATAGTTGCTTATATTAGACAAAAGTAGAAAATTGTTGCTTTGGGTTGTCAGAAGGTATCTGCTTTCTGGCAACCTGTTTTTCTGTAAAACGAAAGGCGGGTTGTCAAATTTCTAATATTAATGGTTTGAAAAAATGACGATGCTATGATATAATATTTACAGAAGATGAGAAATAAAATCTCTCATAAAATCTCTCTTTGAATTGGTAAAAAATTGTGCGCAGCGCGCACAATTTTTTACAATTCTACATAAAGTTAGGAAGTTTACATGTTTTTTTACGATGTAAATAATAAAACTTGATAAAAAATGTGAAAATTCAAAACTATAATAATTTTTTGGAGGGTATAAGAAACCACGTTCTAGCGCCATTCTACTGCGCGTCGATTGACGGAAAGTAGCCCTCATGATAAAGTGAAAGCAAACAGAAGACCCAAGGAGGGCTGGCGGATGGCACAGCTGGACAACGTCAAAATCGGATCATTCATTGCGTCGCTGCGCAGGGAAAAAGGGCTGACCCAGCAGCAACTGGCAGAAAATGTCGGAGTATCTAACAAGGCGGTCAGCAAATGGGAGAGAGGAGTTTCCCAAAGTTAAAGAAACAAACAACCCACGCTTACATTTCTTCCCTTAGAATTGGATAAATAATATCCGACTACAGAACCAAATTGTTCGGTGCCCTATATGGTTACAGCAAGCTGTAAGCGTGTAGGGCACTGCTTCGTTTTGATTTTTTCGATTGAGCAAATCATTGTAGGCAGGGACAAACCAGCCAGTCCCTCGCCTATCGTGCGAACTGATATTTCCATGGGAAAAATGAACATAGGAAAAATACAGCTTGACAAACATCCGAGCTCGGACTATAATACAAACATCCGAATTCAGATGTTAATAGGAGGTGGCGAAGAGCATGGATCAGGACACACAGCTTGGGATCGACGCGATCACCCAAAGGATCAAGGAAATCAATTCGTTGTATCATATAGCAGCCATCAAATCCGGCATCCCGGACGGCGAAGTCGCCATCTGGTCGTTGTTGCTCGGTACCGAGCGAGAGTATTCGCAACAGGATCTGTCGGACACGTTGTTCCTCTCCAAGCAGACCGTGAACACCATCGTTTCCAAACTGGTTCGCAAGGGATTCGTTACGCTGGAGCACTGCCCGGGCAGCAGGAACCGCAAAGTGGTGCGCCTGACTGATGCGGGGCTTGCCTTCGGCCTTGAGCACGTGATGTGGATTTTTGCCGCTGAACAGCGGGCGATGGAGGGCGCGGATTTGCAGGAACTGCAGGCCTATCTTTCCATGCTGGACAAGTTTATTAGCAAATTCAGAAAAGAGATCGACGGGAAAAGCGATTTGTAACAGTTTCAGTCAACAGCGCTGCCGGCGGCGCTGCACCAGAGCCCATCACAGGAAGGGGGAAGGGGTTATGAAGCCGATTATGAAAAAAATTGTGACCGCAAGCGGGCTTTTGCTGGGAGCCGCAGCCGTATCAGGCGCAGTCTCCTATGCCATCGCCAAAAAACTGGTGGCGATGGCGTTGGACCGTGGCGCGCCGCTGCCCACGTCGCGGGCGCATATCTCAGGGGAACCGGCGCAGCTTGCCTTTGCCAAGCTGCGGGAGAAAGCGGCTGAGGAACTGGAAAGCAAGCCCAGCGAGATGGTAGAGATCACAGCCCGGGACGGCATCAAACTGGTGGGGCACTGGCGCGCCTGTCCCAGCGCCCGACGTGTGCTGATCGCCATGCACGGTTGGCGCTCCTCCTGGTCGCGCGATTTTGGCCTGCTGGCAGATTTTCTCGAAAAGAACGGGTGCAGCGTACTCTACGCCGAGCAACGTGGCCAGAACAACAGCGGCGGCGAGTACATGGGCTTTGGCCTGACCGAGCGGTTCGACTGTGTGAACTGGATCGATTGGGTCAACGAAAAGACAGGCGGCCAGCTGCCTGTCTACCTCTGCGGCGTTTCGATGGGGGCTTCCACCGTGCTGATGACCGCGGCGTTTGCGTTGCCGGACAATGTGCATGGCATCATTGCGGACTGCGGCTATACGTCACCGCAGGCGATCTGGAAACACGTGGCGCAGACCAACCTGCACGTGACCTATGATGAATGGCTGAGCGGCATCATTGACGAAATGTGCAAAGAGCGCATCAATTTCAGTTCGACCGACTATTCCTGCACGCAGGCACTGGCGGACAGCCACGTCCCAGTGCTGTTCATCCACGGCACCGACGATACCTTTGTGCCGGTCGAGATGACTTACGAAAACTACAAGGCGTGTGCCTCTCCCAAAAGGCTGCTGGTCGTTCCTGGTGCAGGCCACGGCATGAGCTATGTGGTGGATCGCAAACTGTACGAACAGGCTGTTCTGCAGTTCTGGAATGATTTTGACGGACTTTCTTGTGAAAATACAGCCGCTTGTGAAAATAAAGCCGGCGCTGTGGGGGCAAACACAGTATGAAACGACGCAGAACCACCAACAAGTATGTCTATAAAAAGAAAGAAAACACCTTCCTGACTGTGCCAAATGTTCTATCCCTGTTTCGCATTGCGCTGATCCCCGTGATCGTGTGGCTGTACGCGATCAGTGGCAACCTTGTGTTGTCGGGGATTGTGCTGATCGTATCCGGCCTGACAGACATCGCGGACGGATGGATCGCCAGGCATTACAATATGGTCAGCGATCTCGGCAAAGCCCTCGACCCGATTGCAGACAAGCTGACCCAGGGCGCGGTGCTGCTGTGCATGATCTTCCGCTTTCCGCTGCTGGTGTTCCCCTTTATTCTGCTGCTGGCAAAGGAAGCGTTTGTGGGGTTCACCGGCCTGCTGCTGATCCAGAAAAGCGGCGCCGTATATGGTGCCGAGTGGCACGGAAAGGTAGCGACCTGCCTGATCTATGCGATGCTGTTGCTGCATCTGTTTTGGGCCGAGATCCCGGCCACGGTAACGCTTGTATCTGTGATTCTGGCATCAGGGATGATGCTGATCTCGCTGTTCTTGTACGGGATGCGGAATTTGAAACTGCTGAAAAACGGGCAGTGAGAGCGCGTTCTATGTTGCTTACCTGTGTACTCTATCTGACGGGCATCGGCATTGTGAGCTTTGTTGCCGGGCGGCTTTTGCCAAAAACATGGTTTTTGTATGACCGCTTTCCGTTCCGACCACTCGCGGCGGAACGGGGCGGGAAACTCTATCTGAGACTGGGCGTGCGCAGATGGAAGGACACAATGCCGGATATGAGCAGAGTCTTTCCCGGGATCATGCCTTCCAAAAAATTGCCGTCCCGCCTGAACGCCCCGGTCCTTGTGCGCATGGTTCAGGAAACTTGCGTGGCTGAGCTGACCCATGCGATGCTGTGCGTGCTGGGATTTGGCTGTGTTTTCATCGGGAAAGGCGCGCATGGATGGGCATTGGCGTTTTTGTTTGCCGTGGGAAATCTGCCGTACATCGTGATCCAGCGCTACAACCGCCCAAAGCTGCTACGCATTTTGGAAAAACTGGAAGCGAAACCACATTCGCTCCATTTTGGCCAGGAGGTAAATCCAATGAGTTGCTCTTGCACCAGGCAAAACCATCCCCGCTGGCAGGGTATGGCAGGGTGCCTGCCCTATTTGCTGTATTGGCCGGTCTTTGGCGTGCTGTTTTTCTGCGTGGAACGTGTTTGGATGCGCGACAGTTATTACCCCGTCTCCTGCCCGCTGGATGCGCTGATCCCGTTTTGCGAATATTTTATATTTCCGTATCTGTTCTGGTTCGTCTTTCTGGCAGGGATGCAGGTGTACGCGCTGTTTCGGGAACCGGATGCCTTCAAAAAGATGATGCGGTTTATTATGATTACCTATACAGCGGCCATCATCATCTACCTCGTGTTTCCGAATTGCCAGCAGCTGCGGCCTGTGGCATTCGCACGTGATAATATTCTGACCCGCTTCATATCTGCATTTTATCAATTTGATACGAACACAAATGTTTGTCCATCTCTGCACGTTGCGGGTTCGGTCGCGGTATTTTTGTGTGCGTGGCACAGCAAGCGGTTTTCCTCGCCGGGTTGGCGCGTCGCTTTTACGTTGACGACTATTTTGATCTCCGTCTCCACCGTATTTTTGAAGCAACATTCTGTTGTGGATGTTCTGGCAGCGATGCCGCTGTGCCTGGTTGGATATTGGGCCGTATATAGCCGACAAAAGCGAAAGGAAGCACAAAAAAAGCGCTTGTGTGCGATGTCATCCCGGCAAGGCGTATAAACCGGTCGGAGGCTGTTGGAAGGAAGATGAAGTTGTGATGCGCGTCCTGATTTTAAGCTGTGATACCGGGGGCGGCCACAATGCGTGTGGTGAGGCGCTACGAGAGTCGCTGGAAGAACTTGGCGCTTCCTGTCAAATAGAAAATGCGCTTGCCTTTATATCTGATTTTATCGCCCGTGCGATCGACCATGCGTTCACATTGATGTACCGGCATTTTCCAAGTGTGTTTCGATTTGGCTATCAGTTTGCGGAAAGGCATCCCCGGCTGCTTTCAAGCGGCTCGTTCATCCGCAAACTTTTGTCCGCCGGAGTCGAGAATTTGCACGCTTTTCTCTGTGAGAATCGGTTTCAAATCGTTCTTTGCACCCACGTCTTTTCCGCCCTGATGATGACCGATGTTCTGCGCTCTTATGGGAGGTTCGTCAGAACAGGTTTTGTTGCAACAGACTACACTTGCAGCCCGGGCTGCGCGCAAAGCGATTTGGATATTTACTTTATCCCGCACAACAATCTGGCGGATGAGTTCATTCGTAAAGGTGTCCCGGCAGAGAAGCTGGCTGTCAGCGGCATCCCCGTTCGCAAAGAATTTTATGCGGCGAACGATAAGACCGTACTGAAAAACCGTATGCAGATTGGTTTCTACGAGCGCCATGCGGTTTTGATGTGCGGAAGTATGGGGTGCGGCCCGATTAAGCAGATCGTCCGGGAACTGTCGGAACGCCTGCCCAAAAACTGCTGTCTGACGGTCATCTGCGGAACCAATCGGAAACTTCGCCAAAAGTTGGATGAGAGGTTTACCGGTGATCCGCACATTATGATACGGGGGCTGGTGCGCCACGTTGCAATGTGGATGGACAGCGCCGATTTGCTCATCACCAAACCGGGCGGTATCAGTATCACAGAAGCTGCTTGCAAGCGATTGCCGATGCTGTTCATCAACGCGGTGTGGGGATGCGAAGCATACAACCTGCGCTTTTATCTGCGCCGCGGCGTCGCAGCCACTGCAAGCACACCGAAAGAGATCGCGCGACAGGCTGTACGCCTGCTCACAAATCCAGAGCGCCTGCGCCAGATGGCGGGCCGATATGGAGGCGCGGAGGTCATCCCCGCTGCACACGCAATTTCTCAATACATCGTGCAAGAGTACGGCATTCACTGAGGGTGAATCCGATGCGCCGACCATTGAACGGTTTGCAGTAGGGCACGGTGCCCTGCCCGAATTCCACATCAGCCAATTTTAGAAAGGACATATCATGAAAGAAAAACTGAAGTATTTTTTGCTTGGTGCCTGTTCAGTTGTGGGAGGCTTTTTGCTTTACGCATGGACGCGGGACACCACCGAATCCTCCCGGACGGCAAGCGAGGGCAAGGGAAACAACGCACCTGCTCATGCGGCGTCCTCGTCCGCGGTCGGTGCGTATGTTGCCCATCGAAAGGAACAGATCCAGAGGCAGAAGGCTGCTCCGGTTAGCGATGTGAATTGCCCGGATACAACAGAGACTTCTTTGCAGGATACGACTGTTGCGGCTGACGCGGCAAAGAAGGAGCACGCTGCGCAAAACATGGGTGTAGAAGAAAATAACGACAAATGAAAGAAAAAATCAAGAAAATTATCCGATTTATCACCAACCCACGACTGCTTCTGTGCATTGCCCTGGCCTGGCTGATCACGAACGGCTGGTCATATATCCTGTTTGCGATCGGCACCGCCGCGAAAATCCACTGGATGACTGCCGTCGCCGGCGCGTACATCGCATTTCTTTGGCTGCCCATCTCGCCGGAAAAAATCGTAACATTTGCGATTGCTCTGGGGCTTTTGAAACTGTTGTTTCCTAACGACCAGAAAACCCTTGCCGTGTTGCGGCAGCTTTATCAAAAGGCAAAAGCTGCCCTCAAAATGCGTTCTCGAAACAAGCAAAAGCCCACACATCAAAAGACGCCACAAGAATCATAAGCGTCAAATCTTTGCTGATGGCGACATAAAAAGAGGTTGCAAAAGCAATCGTTATACAGGCGCGGGGTGTCCAGGGGGTGCATAGTGTTCTCCTCTGCCCGGAAGAATCCAAAGAAACCGGCGGTTTCGTGGCACACGGACTTTGCTGGTAAAGTCTAGTGTGTTATACGCTCTGTCGGCGTTGCCGTGAAAATGCCGTTGCCGCCGGGGAGGGCAAGGGCATTTGAAGCGG
>CALWNP010000074.1 GCA_944382835.1 uncultured Gemmiger sp. | reverse complement strand
CAAAAAAATGAGATAGGCAAACCCTTTCGGGAATGTCTATCTCATTTTTTTAGGCTATTTTGCAACAGCCCCTTTTTGGTATCTGTTACAGGGTCAGCGCGATGGACAGGTCCTTCAGCTGCTGAGGATCCACCACGTCGGGGGCGCCGGACATGGGCTCGCCGGCGTTCTGGACCTTGGGGAAGGCCATGACGTCGCGGATGGAGTCCTTCTTGAGCATCAGCATCACCAGACGGTCCAGGCCGTAGGCCATGCCGCCGTGGGGCGGTGCACCGAACTTATAGGCATCCATCAGGAAGCCAAAGCTCTCCCGGGCACGCTCCTCGGTGAAGCCCAGGGCCTTGAACATCCGGTCCTGCAGGGCGGGATCGTTGATACGGATGGAACCGCCGCCCAGCTCGACACCGTTGAGGACGATGTCGTAGGCCAGGGCGCGGCAGGCGCCGGGATCGCTCTCGATCTTGTCCAGGTCCTCGGTATGGGGCATGGTGAAGGGATGGTGCATGGCCATCCAGCGGCCCTCGGTCTCGCTGTACTCGAAGAGGGGGAAGTCCACCACCCAGAGGAAGTTGAACTTGTCGGGGTCGATGAGATCATAGCGGCGGCCCACCTCCAGGCGGACCTGGCCCAGGGCGGTGCAGGCCTTGACCCAGTCGGCATCGCTGACCACCAGCAGCACGTCCCCGGTCTCCACACCGGCGGCGGCGTACATGGCAGCCTTCTCCTCCTCGGTGAGGAACTTCTCAAAGCTGGAGGTGGTGGACTCGGCGGTCAGACGGCTGTACGCCAGCCCCTTGGCGCCGTAGGTCTTGGCCACATCGCCCAGCTTGTCAATGTTCTTGCGGGTCAGTTTGTCGGCCAGGCCCTTGGCGTTGATGGCGCGGATGGTGCCGCCCGCTTGGATGGCGGCGGCAAAGGGCTTGAACTCGGTGTTGCGGAAGACCTCGGTCAGGTCTTGGATCTCCAGGCCAAAGCGGGTGTCCGGCTTGTCTGAGCCGTAGCGGCCCATGGCCTCGTTCCAGGGCATCCGCTGGAAAGGGGTGACCAGATCAATGTCCAGCATCTCCTTCCACAGACGCTTGAGCAGCCCCTCGTTCATCGTCATGATGTCGTCCTCGGTGACGAAGGACATCTCCTCGTCCAGCTGGGTGAACTCGGGCTGACGGTCGGCACGCAGGTCCTCGTCCCGGTAGCAGCGGGCGATCTGATAGTACCGGTCAAAGCCGGAGAGCATCAGGATCTGTTTGTAGAGCTGGGGGCTCTGGGGCAGGGCATAGAAATGCCCCGGCTGGACCCGGCTGGGCACCAGATAGTCCCGTGCGCCCTCCGGCGTGGACTTGATGAGGGTGGGCGTTTCGATCTCGCAGAAATGGTTCTCGTCGAAATAGTTGCGGGCAATGCGGCAGATCTTGCTGCGCAGCACAATGGTCTGGTGCAGCGAGGGCCGGCGCAGGTCCAGATAGCGGTAGCGCAGCCGCAGGTCATCGTTGACGTTGATGCCGTCCCGGATCTCGAAGGGCGGGGTCTGGGCTTCGCTCAGCACCCGCAGTTCGCTGACATACAGTTCCACATCGCCGGTGGCCACCTTGTCGGTTTTGGAGGCGCGCTCCCGCAGCTTGCCGCGGCAGATCACCACATACTCGCTGCGCAGGCTTTCGGCCTTGGCAAACACTTCGGCGGGCGTATCCTCGTCAAAGACCAATTGCAAGATACCGGTGGTATCCCGCAGGTCGGCAAAGATGATGCCGCCCTTGTCGCGGCTGCGGGCAATGGAGCCGCAGACGGTCATCTCCTGCCCGACGTCGGCCATGCTCACCTCGCCGCAGTAGCGGGTCCGGCGCAGGTTCCCCATCGTTTCCATATCAATATCCCCTTTTGCGTGGTTATTTTGCTTGACATAGTATTATACCCCAAGCTGCGACATTTGGCAAGACAGCGGGCACAATCCGCAGCTGCGGCAGGGGGAAATCAAGGCATATTTTGGGGCTGCACAGGATAGATTAGAACGGAATGGCCGGGATTTCTTTTTTGAAAATGGCAATGCCCACAAAAATACGGAACAGGGGCCAATTCCTTTCGGCAGAGCGCAATCTTGTCACTCCGGCTCGATTCGTGTATAATGAAAGACACGTCTGACAATGTTTTGAAACGAATCTGCGAGGTTTATTATGCTGACAAAATATCTCTTCGTCTTTTTCATCTCGATGGTGCCCATCATCGAGCTGCGCGGTGCCATCCCCTACGGTGTGGCCTTTGGCCTGCCGCTGTGGAGCACCTACATTGTGGCCATCATCGGCAACATGCTCCCGGTGCCCTTCATCTATCTCTTCGCCCGCAAGCTGCTGGTCTGGGGCAAGGACAAGCCGGTGATCGGCAAGTTCTTCACCTTCTGCCTGGAGAAGGGAGAAAAAGGCGGCAGAAAGCTGCAGGCTTCGGCCGGTCAGGGCCTCTTCATCGCTCTGCTGCTCTTTGTCGGCATTCCGCTGCCCGGCACCGGCGCCTGGACCGGCACCCTGGCCGCCAGCCTGCTGGACATGGGCTTCAAGAAGAGCGCTCTGGCCTGCATGGGCGGCGTTCTACTGGCCGGCGTCATCATGGGGGTTCTCAGCCTGCTGGGCGTCTCTGCTTTCGGTGCCATTGCGGCCTGAGTTTTCCACAAAAAAGCACCCACACCGTGGAATCGCGGTGCGGGTTTTGTTAATCGAGTAGGAGGCTACCCATTAGTTGAGCAGCCGTCCTCTCACACCACCGTGCGTACCGTTCGGTACACGG
>CALWNP010000073.1 GCA_944382835.1 uncultured Gemmiger sp. | reverse complement strand
TTTTTGGGTCTGTCTTTAGGCAGGCCCAAAAAGGAGTCCAGGGCGTTAGCCCTGGTCGTGCGTCCACCGCCTCGAAACCGGTGGGACTTTTTCGGTTCCTTTTTGGTCACAAAAAGGAACGCTTTCCGGCAGCTGCCGGCTTCGTGGAGGTCATCGACCTCCAACCCGCACCGGGCCTACGGTCCCCGTCGGGCCTAGCGGAAGGCAGCCGTCCCCCAGAGGCCCCCGGCCTCACTCCTCCCGAGAAGGAGAAGCCTTCCTCCGCATCCTTCCGCCGGAAGGATGCTCCTCCAGATACCGGGCATCAATCACCTCGATGCCCTCATCCCGGCAGTAGGTGTGCACCCCGATCACCGCCTGGGGCGCCAGCCCCTCGATCCGCAGATTCTGCGGGGTGGCCGCACACAGCGGGATCTCCTGATCCCCCCGCATGGCGTAAAACTGGACGTAGACCCCGTAATCCACCTTGGTGCTCACCTGGGCGGGACGGATGACCTGTCCGCCATGGGTGAACAGCGGGCCGGCGTTGCGGTTGCCCAGCCCGAACTCCCGGTGCTGCAGGTTGAAGGGTTCGTCCTCCTCCAGGGCAAAGCCGCTCTCCTGGGCCGGGTTCACCCGCAGGATGTATTTGCGGTAGCGGGTGTAGAGCTGGTTTTCGGGGCGGGTTTCGCTGCACAGCAGGGTCAGGGCGTCGGGGGTGCGGTTGATCAGGATGGTGTCGCAGAGCTCCCGCCCCACGATGAACTCCTCCACCCGCTCCCACTCCATGGGGAACCGGGTGCAGCGGTAGAGGTTCAGCGAGTGGTTCTCCCCCGTCTCGGGGATCATCCAGGTTTCGCCGTTCCAGTCAAAGACGGTGGGAAAGGAGAGATGATACCGCTCCTCCAGCACCACCCGGGGCGGGTTGGGAAGTCCCTCCTCGTTGAAATCGCTCACCGCGATGGAACCGCGGCCGGTTTCGGTGTTGAAGGCCTCGCAGAAGAGCCACCGCCGCCCCCATTTGTGGAAGAGCAGCGGGTCGGCGTACCACCAGCCGGGGGTCTCGGGGAGCGGGGTGTAGGGCTGGCCGCCCAAAGCCGGCAGCGGCGCCTCGCTCAGGTCGGCGGTGGCCGGGCGCACCGCGATGGTGTAGATTTCCCTGTGGCCCAGCGCCTTTTTCAGCAGCCGCCCGGGCGGCATGTGCAATGCACGGTACAACTGGTTCATGCCAGGTTCTCCCCTCTGATGATCTCGTCATATATCTCCATGAGCTGTTGGTAGTTTTCCTCCGGCGCATAGGCCACCAGGGTAGCCCGCTGCATCGCCGCCGGGTTGCAGTGCTGCCACAGCTGCGGCAGCGCCCGCACCGCCCGGGCGATGTCGGCGGCATCGCCGGGGACAAAGTGGAGGCCGTCCACCCCCTCGGTCACCGAGGCCCCCACGTTGCCCAGGTCGCTGACCAGCGCCGGAGTGCCCTGGGCGTGGGCCTCGATGGGCACCAGGCCCTGGCCCTCGTAGCAGAGGCTGGGCACCAGCGCCGCTTTGGCCCGGGACAGCAGGTCGTAGAGGGTGGACCGGGACACCTGGCCCCGGAACTCCACCCGCAGCCCCTGGGCGGTCTCCCGGGCCCAGAGTTCCAGCGGGCCGGCGCCGCAGACCGTCAGCACCGGCACCTCCGGCCCGGTGCCCAGCAGCTGCCAGGCCTGGATGGCGCTGCGCAGCCCCTTGAGTTCCTCCAACCGTCCGGCAAAGACCACCCGGTTTTCCCGCTCCTGGGCGGGGCGGGGGGCGGCGGAGGCCTGGAGCTGGACCATGTCCGACTTGACGCTGAGCCGGGCGGGGTCAAAGACCCGGTGGCGGGCGTTGTACTCCAGCAGCTTTTCCCGGTTGAAGGGGGTCAGGGCGATGAGATGCACATGGCGGTAGGTGCCCAGCAGCCGGTGCACCCCGTAGATGGCGGCGCAGATCAGGCTCTGGGCCAGGCTGTCCCGGTAGCAGCGGTGGCGCACCGCGCAGAGCAGGCTGTGGTGGGGGCAGTCCTCGCAGACCCGGCCCTGCCGCATGAGGATGCCAGAGGGGCAGAAGATCCGGAAATTGTGCAGGGTCTGGACCACCGGCACCCCCTCGGCCCGAGCGGCCCCGAAGACCGACGGGCTGATGACCAGCAGGGTGTTGTGGACATGGACCAGCTGGATCTGATGGCGACGGATCAGGGCGCGGACCTCCCGCCGGGTTTTGAAGCTGTAAATGGCCTGCAGCGGCAGCAGCAGCTTGGTCAGCGGCGAGGCCTTGGCCCCGGTGGATTCCTCGTTGCTGCGCTCATAGACAAAGACCTGATGGCCGTGGCGTTCCAGCATGGCCCGCTCGGCGGCAAAGACGGCGTCCTCGCCGCCGGGCAGGCGATAATGACAATGCACCAGCAGGATGTTCAGGGGTAACCCTCCCTTGTTGTTCGGCCGCAGGGTACAGCCTTGGTAGTATACATTATACCGCGCGGCAGCCCAAATGAAAAGGCCGGGGCCAAAAAAGGGCAAAACAAAAAGGGGAGGCCGAAGCCTCCCCCGATGGGACGAATGGATGGGATCAACCGAACATGTTGATCAGGATGCCGGCCGCAACCGCGGAGCCGATAACACCGGCCACGTTGGGGCCCATGGCGTGCATGAGCAGGTAGTTGCGGGGGTTGTACTCCTGGCCGACCTTCTGGGAAACACGGGCGGCCATGGGCACGGCGGAGACACCGGCCGAGCCGATGAGGGGGTTGATCTTGCCGTGGGTGGCCACGCACATGATCTTGCCCAGCAGCACGCCGCCGGCAGAGCCGAAGCCGAAGGCGATGACGCCCAGGACGATGACCTCAACGGTCTGCAGGTTGAGGAAGGTCTCGGCATTGGTGGTGCAGCCCACGCTGAAGCCCAGGAAGATGGTGATAATGTTCATCAGTTCGTTGCCGGCGGTCTTCTTGATCCGCTCCACAACGCCGGACTCCTTCATCAGGTTGCCCAGCATCAGGCAGCCCACCAGGATGGCGGCGTCGGGCAGGGTCAGGCTGACAATCAGGGTGACCATGATGGGGAAGATGATCTTCTCGGTCTTGGAGACCTTGCGGGGGGTATCCATGATGATCTGGCGCTCTTTGTCGGTGGTCAGGGCCCGCATGATGGGGGGCTGGATGACCGGGACCAGAGCCATGTAGCAGTAGGCCGCCACCGCGATGGAGCCCAGCAGATGGGGGGCCAGCTTGGTGGTGACGTAGATGGCGGTGGGGCCGTCGGCGCCGCCGATGATGCCGATGGAGGAAGCTTCCTGGTTGGTGAAGCCCAGGACCTTGGCGCCCAGGAAGGTGACGAAGATGCCCAGCTGGGCGGCAGCGCCCATGAGCAGGCTGGAGGGACGGGCGATCAGCGGCTCAAAGTCGGTCATGGTGCCGATGCCCAGGAAGATCAGCGGCGGGTAGATGCCCAGCTTGACGCCCAGGTA
>CALWNP010000072.1 GCA_944382835.1 uncultured Gemmiger sp. | reverse complement strand
CCAGTGCCTGGCCGGCATGGCCTTCTCCAACGCCCTGCTGGGCATCGTCCACTCCATGGCCCACAAGACCGGCGCGGCCTTTGCCGACTACGGTGCCCACATCATCCACGGTGCGGCCAACGCCATGTACCTGCCCAAGGTCATCGCCTTCAACGCCAAGGACCCCACCGCCAAGGCCCGTTACGGGGTCATCGCCGACGAGATGAAGCTGGGCGGCGACAACGACGACGAGAAGGTCAAGCTGCTCATCGCCTATCTGCGCGGCATGAACGACGACCTGAAGATCCCCCACGGCATCAAGTTCTACGGCGCCGACAGCTACCCCTGCGAGCAGGGCTTTGTCCCCGAGGATGTCTTCCTGGAGCGGCTGCCCGAGATCGCCAAGAACGCCATCGGCGACGCCTGCACCGGCTCCAACCCCCGGCAGCCCAGCCAGGAGGAGATGGAGAAACTCCTCAAGTGCTGCTACTACGACACCGAGGTGGATTTCTGATCCCATCCGATTGTTCCGGGCAGTGACGCACACACCTGCCCCCCGGAGGGGGGGGGGAACCTGCGGGTTCCCCTCTCCTTTTTTGTCTGCAAAAAATCTGCCCTGCCCCCTTGACAAAGGCGGCGGGGTATGGTAAAGTATCGTTGTTAGCTGGTGCTAACCAGCGAGAGCCGCACTTCTCCTCGGTGCGGTTTTTCAAACCCCAGCGGTTAGCAGATGCTAATAACACGAAAGGAGCCCTGCCATGAACCAGCCCACCGCCCAAAGCCGCCGCAGTTTTGAGTCTGCCCTGGCGGAACTCTGCGCCCCCACCCTGGCCCGGGTCAAGCCGGCCAGCCTGTTCCGGTATCAGCCCGCCCCCGGGGTGACGCTGGCCCACCGGGTGGCCCATTGGAACCGGGAGTTGTCGGGCCAGGGGGTCACGGTGCGGCTGCTGAAAAGCTGCCCCCGCACCGGGGCGGGACTGGTCTACGTCTACCGGCCGGACTGGCTGGGGCGGATTCTGGCCGACCCGTGGGTGGGGCGGTTCCTGTGGCAGGAGGGCTACCGGCCGGGGGACCCCGAGGCGCTGTTGGCCCAGCTGTCCCACCGCCTTTGCTGTGACGGGGACTTCCCCCACGAGATCGGGGTCTTTCTGGGCTATCCGCTGACGGATGTTCAAAGCTTCATCCGCCACCGGGGCCGGAATTACACCTACTGCGGCTACTGGAAAGCCTACGGCGATCCGGCCCGGGCCCGGCAGTGCTTTGCCCGGTACAAAAAGTGCGAGGAGGTCTACAAACGGCTCTTTGCCCGGGGCACCCCGCTGCAGCGGCTGACTGTGGCCGCCTGAGCCCCGCCTGTCTTTGACAATTTCCTGCGCTTGATTGCGCATTGCCCTTCGTTTCCGGCGCCCCGTCCTCCGTGGGGCGCCGGTTTTTGTCTGCAAAAGACCGCCGCGCGGTGGGGTTCTCCCCTGCCGCGCGGCGGTCCTGTCTCAGCTGTTCTGTTGAATGAGGTCCAGTTCCTCGGGGGTAAAGTCGGGGCTGTCCAGCACCTTCAGGTCGTCCAGAATCTGTTCGGGACGGCTGGCGCCCACCAGCACGCTGGTCACGGCGCCGTCCCGCAAGATCCATTTCAGCGCCATGGTGGCCAGGCTCTCGCCCCGGTTGGCGGCGATCTGGTTCAGCGCCCGGATCTGGTCCAGCCGCTGGGGGGTCAGGGCGCTGTCCTGCAAGAACCGGCCGTCGGTGCGCATCCGGCTGTCCTCGGGGATGCCGTGGAGGTAGCGGTCGGTGAGCAGCCCCTGGGCCAGCGGGCTGAAGGCGATGATCCCCTTGCCCAGCCGCACCGCGGTCTCCTTCAGGCCGTTGGCCTCAATGGTCCGGTCAAAGATGGAGTAGCGGTTCTGGTTGATGACAAAGGGGCAGTGCAGCTCCTTGAGGATGGCGGCGGCCCGCTCCAGGGTGGGGCCGTCGTAGTTGGACAGCCCGGCGTAGAGGGCTTTGCCGCTCTTCACCGCCTGGTCCAGAGCGCCCATGGTCTCCTCCAGCGGGGTGTCGGGGTCCATCCGGTGGTGGTAGAAGATGTCCACATAGTCCAGCCCCAGCCGTTTCAGGCTCTGGTCCAGGCTGGCCAGCAGGTATTTCCGGCTGCCGCCGTCGCCGTAGGGGCCTTTCCACATGTCGTAGCCGGCCTTGGTGGAGATGATCAGCTCGTCCCGGTAGGGGGCAAAATCCTCCCGCAGCAGCCGGCCGAAGTTGCGCTCGGCGGCGCCGGGCTCGGGGCCGTAGTTGTTGGCCAGGTCAAAGTGGGTGATGCCGTGGTCAAAGGCGGTGCGGCAGATGGCCCGCATCGTCTCGAACCGGCCGGAATCCCCGAAATTGTGCCACAGGCCCAGCGAGACGGTGGGCAGCCGCAGCCCGCTGGCACCGCTGGGACGATAGCGCATCTTGTCGTAGCGCTGGGCAGAAGCCTGATACATGGCAGAATGCCTCCCTTGTTTGAAGTGGGTCCATTATAGCAGAGAAGAGAGAAAATAACAACAATTTTTACCTAAAACGATGACGAAAATTTAAAGATCATTTAGGTAAATATACACAAAGACCGCGCGGGGGTCGCCATTCCGGAAAGGAAGAGCGGCCCCCGCGCGGTTGGATGGTGTTGTGTTGAGAGGAAGAACACCGGAAAAGGTCAGACGTTTGCAGAGTTTTTCATGCAATCTCCGCACAGACCGGTGATGATAAAGCTGTAATTTTCCGCCTTGACGTTGGTGCAGGAGGAAACCAGGGCTTCCAGCTGGTCGCTGGGCAGATCGATGTTGGTGACCCGTTTGCAGGAGCGGCAGTAGAAATGCTGATGGGGGGTGAGTTCCCAGTCAAAGCGGTCGGCTTCACCGGGGACGCCCACCCGGCGGATCTTGCCGATGTCCACCAGGGTGTTGAGGTTGCGGTAAACGGTGCCCAAGCTGAGGTGGGGGCAGGTTTCCCGGGCGAGGTTATAGATCTGCAGAGCGGTCAGATGCTCCTTTGCGTTGAGGACGGTGTCCAGGATCACCTGACGCTGCCACGAATAATTCATACCCAATTCCCTTTCATCCAAGCCGGAAAAGGAGGTTCCGGCCCGGATGCCTTTCACAAAATTCCATGACGTTTTCCATACCAAAATTTGGTCCAGGGGAAAAAACGCAATAATAATGTATAGTATTTATAATACACAATTGAATCATAGCATGTCAATAGATTTTCCGGTCATCGCAAAAATATTGTAAAGGAATCACCGGGAAAAGTGGCCGTTTATTAAAAAAATGTTCAAAATCTGATCACAACAATCAAAGATGATAAAATTACTAAATGATAAAATGTATCGGTTCTGGAGGGGGTTACGGCTGCCGGCCGTTAGGCCCGACGGGGGACGGATGTTTCTCGCTTCCGGTTTCGGGGTGGACCACCCCGAGGGCGGCATTCCCCCGAAAGCGTTCCTTTTTTGTAACCGTAGTAAGGTAGTGTTTATGCCTACCATACAGTTCCGCGCGAGACGCGGAA
>CALWNP010000071.1 GCA_944382835.1 uncultured Gemmiger sp. | reverse complement strand
GTGTTCCGCGTCTCGCGCGGAACTGTATGGTAGGCATAAACACTACCTTACTACGGTTACAAAAAAGGAACGCTTTCAGGAGACTGCCGCCCTCGGGGTGGTCCACCCCGAAACCGAAAGCACCGGGCCTACGGTCCCCGTCGGGCCTAACGGCAGCCTGCCGTCTTCACCCCCGGACGATGCCGTAACTCTGGCAGATCTTAGTAAACTCGTCGCTTCCGACAAAGCCCTCAAAGACCTGCTCCCGGCTGACCCCCTGGGCCAACTGATTGGTCCAGTTCGCCTTGCCGGTGGGGTCGGAACCCCGGCCCAGGAAGGCCTTGTAGAGATACTCCACGTAGGTGGCGTTGTCGTAGTTCTTCCCCTGGAACTCGTCCGAGAAGATAAAGCCAAACGCCACGTCACGGCCGCTGTTGGCGTGGCTCCACAGCTGGTTCGTCCAGTTCTTCAGGCCGCTGGAATCCGGCTTGCGGTCCAGGCAAATCTCATACAGTCGGGTCACAAAGGCCGTCACGCCGTCCTCGGCGCCGCAGACGCTGCAGCTGCCGGTGGGCACGGTACCATACTGGGGAATGGCGATGGGGCTGCCCACGCTGACCCCTGCCTCGGTGCACAGCTTTTTGAACTCGTCGCTCTGGGCAAAGCCATTGAAGACGGCTTCCCGGGTGGTTCCGGTCTCCAGCTGGGTCACCCAGTTGGCCAGACCGCTGCTGTCCGCCTCCCGGCCCAGGAAGGCCCGGTAGAGCTGCTTCACATAGTCCTCGTTGCAGAAGTTCTTGCCCTTGAACTCGTTGGAGAAGACAAAACCGTAGGCCACCTGGCTGCCGGTACTGACCCCGGAAGTCAGCTGGCTCACCCAGTCGCTCAGGCCCTTGGAATCCGGCTCCCGGTCCAGGCAGATCTGGTACAGACGGGTCACAAAGGAGGTGGCGTCCTCGTGGGTGCTGGGGGCGTCCTGGGAGGGATCGCCGTAAATGCTCCAGAACTCCTTGGCCATCTCGGCGCGCTGGGGCCAGTAGCGGGATGCCCCCCGCTCAAAGTACCGGGCCCAGTAATAGCCCGCCTGCCAGGCGCCGTCGGCGGTGTTGGGGGCTTTGCCGAAGCCCAGGCCATTCTCGTCGGTCTTGGTCAGCACCGTCTTCTCGCTGGTCTGCTCCAGCTCATACTTTAAGTACCACAACTGGCCATCCACCGTGGTGTAGTCCTTGCCGTTGGCCGCGCACCAGCTGCGCAGCGAATCGTACCGGACGCTGTTCCACTGGCAGAGGCCGTAGCTGATGGTGCCGCCGGTGTCATTCTCGTTGCAGGCGGTGGGGTTGAACCGGGACTCGCCGTAAATGTTGCCCATAACCCCCACCGCCTGGGCGCTGTTCATCCCCAGCTCGGTGCAGAGAAATTTGTAGACCTGGTCGGCGTTGGCCTTGTTGTAGTCGGTGGGGGCTGCAAACACCGAGGCGTCCCCCTCCTCGCTCCAGAGGGAAATCTCCAGCCGGGCGGCGTCCTCCTCGTCGTAGGGGCTGACCCGGTCATAGGCCTGCTCCTCCTCGGTGAGGGGGCCGGGGGTGAAGCCCTCCGGCATCCCGGCGGACTGAGACAGTGCCGTCCCGGTCTCGGGAGTGGCGGTCAATGCCAGGGCGGGGGTGGCCAGCATGGACACCGCCAGCCCGGCGCTCAGCACGATAGATAACAGTTTTTTCATAGGTCCTCCTATGGGAAATGGGAATTGCTCGATGAATGGCGCCAAGGCACCAGACGGAACCAGTATATCAGTTTTTTCCACAAAAGGGAACCACCCTGGGGGAAATCCGGGGTGGTTTGGGAAAATTTACACATTTGTGACAACATCAGCACAGAGGAGCCAGCATCCGCAGGATGGCCGAGACCATGGTGCCCACAAAGCTGGTGCGGCAGTCGGTGAGGTCCACCGCCCGGCTGACCCGCTCGATGTCGGCAAAGTCCCGGCGGACGGCCTGCAGGGCCTTGCAGCCATAGAGCAGGGTGCCGCACTCAAAGTGGAGGTAGAGGCTGCGGTAGTCCAGGTTCACCGACCCCACCGCCGCGATCCGTCCGTCGCAGAGCCAGGTCTTGGCGTGGAGAAAGCCGGGGGTGTAACTGAAGATATGCACCCCTGCCCGGATCAGGGAGGGGAAGTAGCTGCGGGTGAGCTGGTAGATCAGCTTTTTGTCGGGGATACCGGGGGTGTAGATCCGCACGTTGACCCCCCGCTTGGCCGCCAGGCAGAGTGCCGAGAGCATGTCGTTGTCCAGGATCAGATAGGGGGTGCAGATCAGCAGCTCGTGCTCGGCCTGGGCGATCAGATCCAGATAGACGTTCTTGGCCACGCATTCCAGATCCACCGGGCTGTCGCTGAAGGGCTGGACCAGGCCGTCGCCGTCAAAGGAGGTGGGGTGATAGAGCTCGGGGCGGAACCGCTCCGGCACCAGTTTGCCGGGGCGGTTGGCCTCCCAGAATTCCAGGAACATGGTGGTAAAGCTCCAGACCGCCGGACCTTCCAGCCGCACCCCGCTGTCCCGCCAATGGCCGAAGCGGCGGTGGCGGTTGATGTACTCGTCGGCCAGATTGACCCCGCCGGTAAAGGCGATGTAGCCATCCACCACCATGATTTTGCGGTGGTCCCGGTTGTTCATGACCAGGTTGAGCAGCGGCACAAAGGGGTTGAAGGAGAAGGACTGGATGCCCTCGGCCTCCAGCTTTTTCCAGTACCGCACCGGCAGGCAGGTGACGCTGCCGGCGTCGTCGTAGATCACCCGCACATCCACCCCCTGGGCGGCCTTGCGGCGGAGAATCTCATGGATGGTATCCCACATCTCTCCCTGGCCGATGATGAAAAACTCGATGAAGATAAAGTGCCGGGCGGATTCCAGCGCCGGAATCATATCGGCGAACATGGCCTCCCCCACCGGATAGTACCGCACATCGGTATCGGTGTAGACGGGATAGGGGCCGTAATCCCGCAGATAGGCGGCGGTGCGGGAGGCCCGGTGGTCCCACTGTTCCAGCTGAGCCTGGGCCTGGGGATCGGTGTGCCGCAGAGGGCGGATGATCCGGGCGGCCCGTTCCAGTTTGCGCCGCAGCCGGAACGCCGGCCGCTTGTCCCCCCACAGCAGGTAGAGCAGCCCGCCCTGCACCGGCATGAGCATGAAGAGGACCATCCAGCTGATCTTGAATTCCGGCGCGGTGGAATCCTTGCGGATGAGGATGAGGCAGTTGATGACGCTGAAGGTAACCCCCAGGGCGGTGAGCCAGTTGACATAAGCGGTGAGGATATTGAAGAGAACAAAGAGCCAGATGGCCTGGGCGAGGAGGAGCAGACCGGTGATGACCAACCGACTGAAGACAAAACTGCCGGCCTGTTTGGCCACCTGACGCGTTTTTTCGCCCCGTTCCATCAAGATATCCTCCTTTCTTTGAATGTATTATTGTACCATATATGGGGGGTATTGACAAGAAGGCTGGGATGGATTTCACTTTTTGGGGAAACGGCTGCTGACCGGGCGGCCCGACGGGGGACGGATGTTTCTCGCTTCCGGTTTCGGGGTGGACCACCCCGAGGGCGGCATTCCCCCGAAAGCG
>CALWNP010000070.1 GCA_944382835.1 uncultured Gemmiger sp. | reverse complement strand
TTCCGGAATGGAGTTTTCAACAGAAATCGCCATGAAAATGGGGCTGCTGCTCAACTTTCGTTTTGCAACAGCCCCCTGCCACACACGAAATTATTCGCCGAAATCGGCAGCTGCCTTTTTGAGCATTTCCCGGATGGGAAGCTGATAGGGGCAGCGGGTCTCACATTTGCCGCAGCCGATGCAGGCACTGGCCTTGGTTTTCAGGGTGGCGTAACGCTCCCGCGCCCAGCCTTCCAGGCCGTAACGGGCCAGATAGCCGTGGAAGAGGAAGACGCTGGGAATGGCAATCCCCACGGTGCAGGGGGCGCAGTAATTGCAGCGGCGGCAGAACTGGGTGCCCAGGGCGTCGCGCACCTTCTGGCAGGCGGCCAGTTCTTCCTCGGTCAGCGGGGCGATGTTGTCGCTGCCGGCTACATTGGCCTCCAGCTCTTTGGGGTCTGCCATGCCGGGGATGGCCACTGTCACAGAAGGATTGGAGAGAACATAGCGCAGGGCCAGCCGTCCATCCTCAATGGCGCCGCCGGCCAGCGGTTTCATGTCGATAAAGCCCTTTCCGGCTGCTGCACAGCGGTCAATCAGTTCGGCGCCCTGCTGTTCCACAATGTTGTAGGGGAACATGATGGTCTCCATCTCGGGGATGTCCAGGGCGCGCTCAAAGACAGCGGCCAGATGCGCGGTGATGCCGATGTGCCCCACAATGCCCTTGGCCTTGGCTTCCAGCAGTGCCTCCAGCGAGCCGCCGGGGGCCAGAATGGCGTCCAGATCCGCCATGCTGGGGTTGTGGAACTGGTACAGATCGATGTGATCGGTGCGAAGGTTGTGCAGCGAGGCTGCCAGCTCCTGTTCCATCTGTTCTTTGGTCAGGGCACGGCATTTGGTTGCCAGCACAAAGGAATCCCGCAGACCCAGTTCTTCCAGAGACTGGCCGATCCACTCCTCGCTGACGGTGTAAGCACGGGCGGTGTCAATGTAGTTGATCCCGGCCTCATGGGCTGCCTTGAGCAGCTCCCGTGTACCGGGCTGGTCGATCCGCTGAATGGGAATCCCGCCGAAGCCCAGACGGGAGATTCGCAGGCCGGTTTGGCCCAACATCACATATTGCATGAAAATACGCCTCCGTTGAAAAATGTCAGATGCAACCTATATTATACCAACTTTGCCGCAAAATGCCACCTTTTTCTGGACCTTTCATTGACAAGAATCACCCGGTGCGATAGGATAAGACAAAACCATTTTTAATTAAGAGGGGGGTCCGTTATGAAGTACGGATTTATCGGCTGCGGCATTATGGGCGGCGCGGTGGCACGTGCAGTCTGCAAAGGCGCCGGGGCGTCCAACGTGATGCTGGCCAACCGCACGGCGGCCAAGGCAGAAAAACTGGCTGCCGAGCTGGGCTGCAAAACCGGAACCAACGCCGAGGTAGCACAGAGCTGCGACTTTATTTTCCTGGGGGTCAAACCCCAGATGATGGAAGATATGCTGGATGATCTGGCCCCGGTTCTGTCGGGACGGGAAAACTTTGTCCTGGTCACCATGGCAGCGGGCCTGTCCATGGCACGGATTCGCCAGATGGCGGGGGATGCCTACCCCATCATCCGGATCATGCCCAACACGCCGGTTGCCCTGGGGGAAGGAATGATCCAGTATTGCAGCGATGATGTGCCCCAGGAGATGATGGAGGCATTTCTGGCCGCCATGCAGCCGGCGGGGCAGCTGGATGCGCTGGACGAGCGGCTGATTGATGCGGCAAGCAGCGTTTCGGGCTGTGGCCCGGCCTGGGCGTACCAGTTCATAGAGGCGCTGGCCGATGGTGGTGTGGCAGCCGGCCTGCCCCGGGCCAAAGCCCAGCAATATGCAGCCCAGATGCTGCTGGGCAGTGCCCGGTTGGTGCTGGAAAGAGGCCAGCATCCCGGCCAGCTCAAGGACGCAGTGTGCAGTCCCGGCGGTTCCACCATCCAGGGAGTCCGTCTGCTGGAAGAGCGGGGCTTCCGCGGTGCGGTGATGGACGCAGTGCTGGCAGCCTATGACAAAACCAAGGAAATGGGTATGGGCTGATGATGCGTATCATTGTAAAAATCGGAACCAGTACGTTGGCCCATGCCGGTGGGCGGCTGAACATCCGCCATACCGAGGAACTGGTCAAGACCCTGAGCGATCTGAAAAATGCCGGACATGAGCTGATCCTCGTGTCCTCTGGAGCCATCGGTATGGGAGCCGGCAAGCTGCAGATTGCCCGCCCCCAGGATATGCCCACCAAACAGGCAGCGGCCTCGGTGGGACAGTGCGAGCTGATGTATACCTATGACCGGCTGTTTTCTGCCTACAATCATACGGTGGCGCAGATTCTGGTCACCCGGGAGGACTTTGACCGGGCACCGCGGCTGATGAATCTGGAAAACACCATCTATCGTCTGCTGCAGCTGGGGGCAATCCCCATCATCAACGAAAACGACAGCGTCGCCACCGAGGAGATTGCGGTGGGGGACAACGACACCATGGGGGCCCTTGTGGCAAAGTATATGCAGGCGGATCTGCTGGTGCTACTCAGCGACATCGACGGGCTGTACACCGCAGATCCCCACACCCATCCCGATGCCCAGCTGATTGACCGGGTGGAGGAGATCACCCCCGAAATCTGGGCCCTGGCGGGGGGCAGCCGCAGCGGTCTGGGCACCGGCGGCATGTCCACCAAGCTGATGGCGGCCCGGATCGCCACCAATGCCGGGGTGGATATGGTTATTGCCAACGGAGCCAATGCTGCCGTATTGTATGATATTATGGAAGGCAAGCCGGTGGGAACCCGCTTTGTCGGCAAGAAGAATTGAAGGTTGGAGGTGTGTGTGATGACGACCCATGAAATTTTGTTGGGTGCGCAAAAGGCAAAACTGCCCCTTTCGCTGGCGGATACCGATTCCAAGAACGCGGCACTAGAAGCCATGGCGGTGGCGCTTGTGGCGGCCAAGGAGGAGATTCTGCAGGCCAATGCTCAGGATCTGGAGGACGCACGCGGCCGGGTGAGCGATGTGATGCTGGACCGCCTGGCCCTGACCCCCACCCGCCTGACCGACATGGCCAAGGGAATGCGGGAGGTGGCTTCGCTGCCCGATCCTGTGGGCGCCGTGCTGCGCCGTGTGGTTCGCCCCAACGGGCTGGTGATTGAAAAGACGGCGGTCCCCATGGGGGTGATTGCCATTATCTATGAAAGCCGTCCCAACGTGACCAGCGATGCTGCGGCATTGGCGGTCAAGGCGGGCAGTGCCTGCGTATTGCGCTGTGGTCGGGACGCCTGGCGCAGCTGCAATGCCATTGTCAAAGCTCTGCGCGCCGGGCTGGCGGAGGCGGGACTGCCCGAAACCTCGGTCAGCCTGATTGAGGATACCACCCATGCTTCCTCCAATGAGCTGATGACCGCCGATGGCCTGGTGGATCTGCTGATCCCCCGGGGTGGTGCAGGGCTGATCTCGGCCTGTGTCCAGAATGCCACGGTGCCCTGTATCCAGACCGGGACCGGGATCTGCCACGTCTATATTGATGCGGCGGCGGACCCGGAAATGGCGGTGAAGATTGTGGTCAATGCCAAGACCAGCCGTCCCAGCGTCTGTAATGCGGAGGAAGTTTGCCTGGTTCACCGGGACATTGCCAAAACTGTGCTTCCCATGCTGAAAAAGGCACTGGTGGATGACCGGGTCGCCAAGCAGTTGCCGCCGGTGGAGTTGCGCCTGGATCCCCGTGCCGCCGAGATCATTCCCGGCGTTCCAGCAGGGGATCGGGACTTTGACACCGAATTTCTCGACTATATCCTGGCCGTTGGGGTGGTGGACAGCGTGGATGATGCCATTACCCACATTGCCAAGCACTCCACCCATCACAGCGACGCCATTGTCACCGAAAATGAGGAGGCAGCCGCCCGTTTTGTCGGCTGCGTGGACAGCGCGGCCGTCTATGTGAATGCCTCCACCCGCTACACCGATGGCGGGGAGTTCGGCCTGGGCTGCGAGATGGGCATCTCGACCCAGAAACTTCACGCCCGCGGACCGATGGGGCTTTCCGAGCTGTGCACCTATAAATATATTATTCATGGCAACGGCCAGGTCCGCTGATCCAGGTACAATACAAAAAAGAAAGCACGTCGCAGCAGTATCGGCGTGCTTTCTTCTTTTTCAAGATAGAATGAGTATAACAAAAAGCCACCAGCCGAAAGGCTGATGGCTCTGGTCCGAGTGTCATTAAAGGATCTGTGGAAATCCAGTAATATCAATGGTTTGCAAGCAGCAAGCAAGGCTTTTATCCTATAA
>CALWNP010000069.1 GCA_944382835.1 uncultured Gemmiger sp. | reverse complement strand
CAGCCCACCCACAGGGCCACCGACATCATGTAGGGTGCCATGCCGTGGCCGTTGTTGGGCACCTGGGTCAGCTGGGTCTCGGTGGCGGTCACCGGTGCGGCGAACATCTCCACCGTTTCTTCCCCGGTGTTGGTGCTGTTGATCTCCTCCGCCCCATCGGCCAGACTGCTCTGCAGGGTGCCGGCGCCGTCGCTCAACTGGTCAATGCCGTCGGCCAGTTCGCCGCTGCCGTCCGCCAGCTGCCGGGCGCCGTCCTGGATCTGGGCCGCACCGTCGGTCAGGGCCGCGGCGCCCTGATTCAGCGCCGGGCTGTTTTGGGTCAGTTCTCCGGTCCCGCTCACCAGCTGGGCCGTGCCGTCCTTCAGATCCTGGGTGCCCTGCTGCAGCCGACGGATGCCGTCGGTCAGGGCGGGCAGTTTGCCGCTCAGGCTGCTCATACCGCTTTGCAGGCTGCCGCTGCCGGTGACCAGGGCATCCAACCCGCTGTTCAGCTGATCGGCACCCTGGCGCAGGACGGCAGTTCCCTGCTGCTGCAAGGCTGCGCCGCCGCTGGCCGCCTGGGCGATGCCGTCGGTGAGCAGCGGTGCCTGCTGGGCCAGCTGGCTGGTGCCGCTCTGCAGCTGGGTCAGCCCGGTCACAAGGGAGTCGGTGCCCGCCGAAAGCTGCTGCGCACCGGTCTGCAGGGCAGGCAGACCGCTGTCGGGATCGGCCAGCGCCGCACTGCCTGCGGCGGCCTGCGCCACCCCGTCGGTGTAGGCAGTCAGACCGGTTTGGAGCTGGTCGGCCCCCTGCTGTAGCTGGGTGATGGCGGCGCTCAGATCACCGGCCCCCGCGCCGCCGGCCGCACTCCCCAGTGCCTGTGCCGCACCGGTCAGCGCCTGTGCAGCCTGCTGGCGGGCGGCATCGGCGGTCTGTGCCTCCTGGTAGTTCTGCTGGGCCACCGTCGCCAGTTCGCCGGCTGCCGAAATCAGGGCGTTCAGCGCATCCGGATCCCCGTCCTGGGCCGCTGCGGTGTTGTCCGCAATGGTCTGGGCCAGTGCAGACGGGTCCTGGGGTGCCACCGCGGCGGCCTGCACCGCCTGGGCGGCGTCGTTCAGCTGCCCGGCCAGCGCAGTCAGACTGTCCCCTGCGCCGGCGGACCCCGCCACTGCGGAGGCCAGGGAATCCAGCCCGTCTTTCAGACCGGCGGCTCCCTGGTTCAGGGCGTCCGACTGTCCGCTCAGGGTTTGCAGCCCCTGATTCAGCGTGTCCGCCCCTTGCTGGGCCGTCTGGATTCCATCCGCCAAGCTCTGGGTGCCCTGCTGAACCTGTTTTGCACCCTCCAGTGCCTGGGACGCCCCGGCGTCCAGCGCAGTGGCAGAATCCGGCAGGGTCTCGGTCTGGCTTTGCAGCTGGGACAGCCCTTCATTCAGCGTCTTCATCTGGTCATCCACCTGGGCGGCACCGCCGGCCAGGGTATCGCTGCCGGACTTGGCCTGGGCTGTGCCCTGGGCCAGCTGGGCGGCGCCATCATTCAGAGCGCTTACCCCCTGGGTCAGTTCCGGGGCCGACGCCCCCAGCTGATCCACGCCGTCCTTCAGCTGGGCCGCGCCGTCATCCAGCGTCTGCGCCCCATCGGCCAGCTGCTGCACCCCCTGGGTGTACTGGGCCAACCCCTCGGTCAGAGTCTCGCTGCCGCTGCGGAAGGTCAGGGTGCTGTCCGCCAGAAGTTCCAGATTTTCCCGGATGGTATCGTTGCCATCCGCCAGCTGCCGGGTCCCGTCTTGGATCTCCCCAGCGCCGTCCGCAGCCTCCTGCATCCCGTCCCCCACCTGGCTGAGCTGATCCAGCATGGTTTCGGCATAGGTCTTGGTGACCTCTTCTCGCACCCCTGCCTGAATCTCCTTCATGGCGGTCTCGCTCAGTTTGGAGGCAATGTAGTTGGTTCCCGGGTTGGTCTCGTAATCCAGCTCCATCTCCCGGGGCCGATCGTCGGTCAGGGTGGCCGCGTTGGCCGAGAAGTCCTGCGGGATGGTGATGACCATATAATAATCCCCCTCCGCCAGACCCCGGACCGCATCCTCCTCATCGGTCAGCCGGAAATCCAGCGAGGCGTCCTCTTGTAAATTGTCCACCAGCTGGCCGCCCACATCCAGGGTTTTGCCCTGGTACTCCACCGGCTGGTCCAGATTGACCAGGGCCACCGGCAGGTGTTCTACGCTGCCGTAGGGGTCCCACATGGAACCGAGGAACAGGGTGGTATAAATCGTGGGGATGGCGATGATGGCCACCACGACCACCAGCATCAGCCTGTTGCTCAGCAGCTTTTTCCATTCTTCCTTCAGCATAGAACGAAAAATTCGCTTCCTTTCCTCTATCTTGGCACAAAACAAGACAGCATGTCGTTTATTCATCGCTGTATTGCTTTTTGGTGCATCGAGAATTATACTAAGCAGAAGAAAGGGACACAACCAACAATTTCACGCCGTCGTGGCCAGTAATAGACACTCTGTTGTGTTCTGTCGAACTGTCACAAAGAATTTACAAATGAGAGGAAGGGCGACATGGAAAAGAAGCCGGACCGGCGCATCCGCCGCACCAAGGCACTGCTGCGGCATGGTCTTGCCCAGCTGATGGCCGAGAAGAGCGTCAACGAGGTTACGGTCAAGGAACTGGTGGACCTGGTGGACATCAACCGTTCCACCTTTTACCTGCACTACACCGACATCTACAACATGCTGGAGAGCGTGGAGGATGAGCTGTTCGAGGAGATTCTGCACATCATCAAAACCCATCCGGTCAGCCCCTTCAACAAGGACAGCTTTCCCTTCATCGAGGACATCTTCGCCATCCTGTTTGACAACCGGGAGATCTGCGCTGCCCTGCTGGGGCCCCACGGGGACATCGGATTTTTGCACCGCATCGAGGAGATGCTGTCCCAGTACAGCCTGGCTGCCCTGCGGGAGGCCTTTCCCGAGCGGATGGACAATCTGAAATACACCTATGCCTACTGTGTGGCCGGGGGCGTGGGGTTGATCAAGGACTGGCTGTCCCGGGGCTGCGAGGAAAGCCCCCAGCACATGGCGCAGCTGACCTTCCGGCTGGTGACCAACACGGTGAGCGATTTTTATCCCCATTCCTGAAGGGTATGCGATCCCACCTAAAGGGCTACATTGCATAAAATTCTGACAAATTATTGGCAATTCTGCTGATGGGCGGTGGCTTCTCCGCCCGTCTTTTCAGGTTCCGCCAAAACAGGCCGGATTACCGTGGAGAAATACCGGTCCAGTTCCTCCGGCGTGTACTGTCGGTTTCCTTTCAGCCGCTTTAACAAGGCATGCACCGGCCTGTCTCCTTCCAGACCCAAGATTTCCGCCACTTCGCGTTGGCTCTTTCCTTCCTCAAGCATTTGCTTGATTTCCGGAAGCATGGCCTGCATTTTCTGATATCTTCTCGCCATATAAAATTCCCCCTGATGTAGTACTTACATTTTCCTACATCAGGGGGATTTTGTCTATTGTCTGTTTTTACTGGTTCGGTTCATTGAGACTCCGGCGGGCTTTGTTGTATGTCCGATTCCTCCAGCCAGGGTTATTCTTCCTTGGGCTGGACAAAGTGGGTCTGGCGGTAGGTGCGGGGCGCCACCCCGTAAACCGATTTGAAGGCCCGGGAGAAGTGGAGCTGGTTGGCATAGCTGACCATGGCGCTGATGGTGCTGATGGGATAGGTGGTCTCGGCCAGCAGCTGGGCGGCCCGGGCCATCCGGTAGTGGAGCAGGAAGGCCTGGGGGCTTTCTCCCATGGTGTCCCGGAAGAGCTTGCCGAAGTAACTGCGGTTAAGCCCGCAGAAATTGGCCAGCTCCTCAATGGAGATATCGCTCTGGTAGTTCTGCTCGATGAAGGAGAGGGCTTCCTTCATATAAAAGTCCCGCAGCCGGCGCTGGCTCTGTTCCCGCTTGGCCGCCGAGGATTCCACCAGCTGGTCCAGAAAGAGGAAGGCCTGGCCGATCTGCCGGATGGGGCTGGCCTCGGGATGGTTGACGATGGTCAGCATCTGTTCCTGCAGCAGCCGCCCGGCCTCCCGGCTTTGGGGGGTGTAGACCGGCTGGCTGCGGCTGAGCCCCGCCAGGCTCAGACTTTCCCGGGCGCGCAGGCCGTCAAATTCGATCCAGGTGTACTCCCAGGGTTCAAACTGGTCGGCCACATAGGTGGTGGGCTGGCCCGGCAGAATCAAAAACCCATGCCCCGGGCCGATCTTGTGGGCCTCGTCCTCGGCATACAGGGTGCCCCGTCCCCCGATCACATAGTGGAACAGGTAGTGGTTGCGGGTGTGGGGCCCGTAGGAGTGGAGCGGCTCGGTGCGCTCCCACCCGTACTGATAGAGGTTCAGGTCCACAAACCGCTCGTCCTGAAAAACATGAAACTTGAGCTTGTTCTCGGTCCGGATATCATTTTCACGCTGCATCGCACTGTCCCTCCCGGTGTTTTTTTCATTATATACCTCAATGCGTCATGACTTCAACAAAAATTGCACAAATCATCTAAACTGAGATATAAAAAACAACGCCAGGATATTTATTCTTCGACCGTCAAAACGTATAATAAACTCGTCAGATCGGGAAATAAATTGTGCACTGTGCACATCGCACAAAACAATTCCCAAATTTTCGGCACTATGGCAAGCGGGAGGATTTCCCGCCTGCCGCTGTCGGTCCGGCCGGACGGCAGCAGCCACTGCAAAGGATCAGACAGGAGGAAAACAGTTTATGAACATCAAACGGAAGTTGCTTGCCGGGTTGATGACGGTGTGTGCCACGGTAGGCCTGGCGGCCGGCCTGAGCGGCTGCGGATCGGACAGCGCCGACGGCACGGTCAACCTGACCTTCCAGATCTGGGATGTGGCCCAGCGGGACGGCATGCAGGCCATGTGCGATGCCTACACCGCCGAGCATCCCAACGTCCACATCGAGGTGCAGGTCACCAGCTGGGACGAGTACTGGACCAAGCTGGAAGCGGCCGCCATCTCCAACCAGATGCCGGACATTTTCTGGATGCACACCAACGAAATTCTGAAATATGCCGACTACGGCAAGCTGGCGGACTGCTCCGACATTGTGGAGACCGAGCATTTCTCTGACATCTCGCTGGCCAATGCCAGCGGCTCCGACGGTACCCTCTACGCCGTCCCCAAGGACAAGGACACGGTGGGCCTTGTCTACAACAAGGAGATGTTTGACGCCGCCGGGGTGGCCTACCCCGACGAGACCTGGACCTGGGACGACCTGGTGGATGCTTCCCAGAAGATTTACGACGCCACCGGCAAGTACGGCTACATGGCCTACGGCGATGACCAGCTGGGTTACTGGAACTTTGTCTACCAGGCCGGCGGCAGCATCCTGACCGAGGACAAGACCCGGGCCAACTTCACCGACCCGGCCACCAAGATGGGCATGGAGTTCTACATCAACCTGCAGAAGAACGACTGGTGCCCCGATCAAAACTACTTTGCCGAAACCGCCCCCGGCACCGCCTTCTTCTCCGAGAAGGGCGCCATGTTCTTTGAGGGCGACTGGAACATCCTGAGCGAGCTGCAGAACTACCCCGACATGGTGGGCAAGTGGGATGTGGC
>CALWNP010000068.1 GCA_944382835.1 uncultured Gemmiger sp. | reverse complement strand
TTCCGGAATGGAGTTTTCAACAGAAATCGCCATGAAAATGGGGCTGCTGCTCAACTTTCGTTTTGCAACAGCCCCCTTTTGGTGCGCCCGCAGGAACTCGAATCCTGGACCCTCTGATTAAAAGTCAGATGCTCTACCAACTGAGCTACGGGCACCTATGCAATACTGCTCAATACAGCTTTACTATTATAACAACAGTCCCCGAACTTGTCAACTGGTTTTTGGCAAAACAAAAATCCCCCCGCCCGGAAGGCGGAGGGAAAATGGTTTCAATGGGAAAATCAGCTGCGGCGCTCTTTGATCTCGGCGGTCACATTGGCGATGAACTCATCCAGACCCATGGCGGTGGTTTCACCCTTGCGGTCACGGACGCTGATGTTGCCGGCCTCGGCTTCCTTGGCACCCAGCACCAGCATGTAGGGCACACGGTCCACCTGCTGGGCCTGCCGGATCTTGTAGCCGATCTTTTCGTTGCTCTCGTCCAGCACCACCCGGACGCCGGCGTCTTCCAGCTTCTGGGCTACCTCGCGGGCATAGTCCAGGGTCTTTTCCGAGACGGGCAGCACCTTGACCTGGGTGGGAGCCAGCCAGGTGGGGAACTTGCCGGCATAGTGCTCGGTCAGGATGCCGATGAACCGCTCGATGGAGCCGAAGCAGACCCGGTGCAGCATGATGGGACGCTGCTTTTCGCCGTTCTCGTCGATGTATTCCAGATGGAAGTTCAGCGGCATCTGGAAGTCCAGCTGGACGGTGCCGCACTGCCAGGTCCGGCCGATGCTGTCCTCCAGATGGAAGTCAATCTTGGGACCGTAGAAGGCACCGTCGCCCTCGTTGACGATGTAGGGCATGTTCAGCTTTTCCAGGGCGACCTTCAGGCCGTTGGTGGCAGCCTCCCAGTCCTCATCCGAACCCATGGAGTTCTCGGGACGGGTGGACAGTTCCACAAAGTACTTGAAGCCGAACTTCTCGTACACCGAGTTGATCAGATGGACCACGTTGACGATCTCGTCGGTGATCTGATCCCGGCGGACAAAGATGTGGGCATCGTCCTGGGTGAAGCAGCGCACCCGGAACAGGCCGTGGAGGGCGCCGCGCAGCTCGTGGCGGTGGACCAGGCCCAGCTCGCCGATGCGCAGGGGCAGCTCACGGTAGGAGTGGGGCTGGCTGCGGTAGACCATGACGCCGCCGGGGCAGTTCATCGGCTTGATGCAGTAGTCCTCGTCGTCGATCTTGGTGGCGTACATGTTGTCCTTGTAGTGATCCCAGTGGCCGGAGGTCTCCCACAGATGCCGGTTCATGATCAGCGGGGTGGAAACCTCCACATAGCCGGCCTTGTAGTGGATCTCACGCCAGTAGTCGATCAGGGTGTTCTTGATCAGCATGCCGTTGGGCAGGAAGAAGGGGAAGCCCGGGGCCTCGTCGCAGAACATGAAGAGGTTCATTTCCTTGCCGATCTTGCGGTGATCCCGGCGGGCCGCCTCTTCCAGCAGCTTCAGGTGGGCGTCCAGCTCCTCCTGGTTGCGGAAGGCGATGCCGTTGATCCGGGTGAGCATCTTGTTGTTCTTGTCGCCGCGCCAGTAAGCGCCGGACTGCTGGGTAATCTTGAAGGCCTTCAGCGCCTTGGTGTAGGTCAGGTGGGGGCCGACGCACATGTCGATGTACTCACCCTGCTGGTAGAAGCTGATGACCGCATCCTCGGCCAGGTCGCCGATGTGCTCCACCTTGTACTTCTCACCGCGCTCCTGCATCAGCTTGACCGCTTCCTCCCGGGGCAGGATGAAGGGCTTGATGGGCAGGTTCTCCTTGCAGATCTTCTTCATTTCCTTCTCGATGGCGGCCAGATCCTCGTCGGTGAGCTTGGTATCGCCCAGATCCACGTCGTAGTAGAAGCCGTTGTCGGTGGCGGGACCAAAGGCAAAATCTGCCTCGGGGTACAGCCGCTTGATGGCCTGGGCCATAATATGGGCAGCGGTGTGGCGGATGACGTGCAGTTCCTCGTCCTTCGGGCACTCCTTGACGGTTCCGTCGTTGTAGATGACTTTCATGGTTTGACACTCTCCTTTTGTCGTCGGCCCGCGGCGCGGGCGGCAATAAAAAACGCCTCATCCCGTAACACTGACAACGGGATGAAGCGGTAAGCTCCACGGTTCCACCCGAATTGCATCCTATACAAAAAGGATGCCGCTCGAAAGGCTGTAACGGGCCCGACCCGGCGGGGGTTCGCCCCCGCGCTCTGCGGTGGTAAGACACGGTTCTCACGACCGGGCCGCTTGCAGCACACCGCACCGAAGGGGAGCGGCGGCGGCCTTCTCTGATGCCGGGAATGACGCGCTTTTGTCCGCATCTACGCTTTTGCGAGATGAGATTATCCATACTATATCCTTTCCCGGCCGGGAAGTCAAGAGGCAACGGCGGGCTGTAACAATTTCTTGACATTCTCCTGCTTTGCATATAAAATTGTAATTAGTATACAAGGGGCCGCTGCCTGCTGGGCGCCCGTTTTTTGGTAGATCGACGGCAATTTCCAATATTGCCGTATTATCGTTATTTTTGTAAGATTTCAGGCCGGCCGGGCCTGTTTTGTTTCGTTGCCGCAAAGCGCATCGCCATCGGCATTTTGCGCGCCGGTACGGACCTGTTTGCTGCATCTGTTTTTCTTTGATCTTATAAAATTACACAAGAAGACCGCCGAAAAAAGCGCCCCGCGGGGCAGCCTCCCATGGTTACGAATCCAATTCAAAAACGAATGAGGAGTTGAGTACGAATGGAGCCCATCATCGTTGTGGTGATGGTCATCGTTGCTGCTGCCGTATTCGGTGCGGGCGGCTTTTATGCCGGTTCCGCCTACCGCAAACGCACCGCTGAGGCCAAGCTCGGTTCCGCCGAGGAAGAGGCCAAGCGGATTGTCAACGACGCCATCAAGGCTGCCGAACAAAAACGCAAGGAAACCATCATTGAAGCCAAAGACGAAGCCATCAAGCTGAAAACCGAAGCCGACAAGGAGATCAAGGACCGCCGCGCCGAGGTCAGCCGCCAGGAGCGCCGCATCGACCAGAAGGAGGAGGCGCTGGACAAGCGCACCTCCGCCATGGAGCGCAAGGAGGAAGACCTGAAAAAGCGCGCCGAGCTGGTGGAAGCCCGTCTGGACGAGCTGGAACAGCTCAAGATGCGCCAGACCGAAAAGCTGGAAACCATCGCCGCCATGTCCAAGGAGGATGCCCGCGCCGTTCTGCTCAAGCAGGTGGATGACGAGCTGACCCACGAAAAGGCGATGAAGATTTCGGCCTACCAGGCCAACATGAAGGACGAATGTGACAACATCGCCCGGGAGATGATCGGCCAGGCCATTGCCCGCTGTGCCGCCGACACTGCCGGCGAAGCCACCGTCAGCGTGGTGCCGCTGCCCAGCGATGAGATGAAGGGCCGGATCATCGGCCGGGAAGGCCGCAACATCCGGGCGCTGGAAACCGCCACCGGCTGCGACCTGATCATCGACGATACCCCCGAGGCCATCACCCTCTCCAGCTTTGACCAGACCCGCCGCGAGGTGGCCCGGATGGCGCTGGAACGGCTGATTGCCGACGGACGCATCCATCCCGCCCGCATCGAGGAGACGGTGGACAAGTGCCGCCGCGAGCTGGAGATCACCATGAAGCGGGAGGGCGAGAAGGCGGTCATGGAGCTGGGCATCCACAGCCTGCACCCCGATCTGGTCAAGCTGATCGGCCGGCTGAAGTACCGCACCAGCTACGGCCAGAACGTCCTGACCCACAGCCTGGAAGTGGCCTGGCTGGCTGGTCTGATGGCCGGCGAGCTGGGGGTCAATGTGGCCATGGCCCGCCGTGCCGGCCTGCTGCATGACATCGGCAAGGCGCTGGACCACGAGATCGAGGGCAGCCATGTCCAGATCGGCGTGGACATCTGCAAGAAGTACCGGGAGAACCCCGCCATCATCCATGCCATCGAGGCCCACCACGGGGATGTGGAGCCCAAGACGCCGCTGGCCTTCATCATCATGGCCGCCGACGCCATCAGCGCCGCCCGCCCCGGTGCCCGCCGCGAGAATATGGAGAGCTATATCAAGCGTCTGGAAACCCTGGAAGCTCTCTGCAACGGCTTCGAAGGGGTGGACAGCAGCTATGCGGTCCAGGCTGGCCGGGAAGTGCGCATCCTAGTGCACCCCGACAAGATCAGCGACGATCAGGTGGTCCTGCTGGCCCGCAGCATCGCCCGCAAGATCGAGGACGAGCTGGACTATCCCGGCCAGATCAAGGTCAACGTCATCCGGGAAAGCCGCGCCACCGAGTACGCCAAATAAAGATTGCATTCTTTGCCGCAAGGCCCCAGGCCCTGCGGTTTTTTTGTGCCTTTTTTCGGAAATGTGAGACAATCCACCGCCCCGGCGGGTATTAGGGGTGAAAGGTCCTTTCAGAGAATCGCAGAGGAGGCGATGGAGATTCAACAGCAAACGATGGAGGAAATCATCCGCAGCCACACCGACACCATCTGGCGCATCGCCCTCAACTACACCCGCAACGCCGCCGACGCCGACGACGTGACCCAGAACGCCCTGCTCCGCTGCCTGCAAACCGACAAAACTTTTGAGAGCGGCGAACACCTGCGCAACTGGGTGATTCGGGTGGCGGTCAACGAGAGCAAACGCTGGCTGGCTTCCCCCTGGCACCGGCTGATGGCGGCCGCCTGCCAGATTGATACCGCCCCGCTGGAGGCGGCGCAGTCCGGCCCACGGGAACGGGCGCTCTATCAGGCGCTGCTGCAGCTGCCGGAAAAGTACCGGCTGGTGCTGTACCTCTATTATTACGAGGACCGCACCGCCGCCGAGATTGCCCAGGCGCTGGGCATCAGCGTGTCGGGGGTGACCAGCCGGCTGGCCCGGGGGCGGGCGCGGCTGAAAAAGGCTTTGAAAGGAGAACTTGACGATGTCTGAGACCGAGGATCGGGCGCTGCGCGCCCTGTTTCACAGCACCTTTGCAACACTTCATCCGGTGGCCCGGGCCGCTGCTCCGCGCCGGGTCCGCCGCCGGGCGGCGGTGGCCGTGCTGTGTGCTTTTTGTGCCTGTACCATGGCGGTGGGGGTCTTTGCTGCCGGAGAGGGGCTGGTCCGCCGCTGGACCGGGGTGTTTGGCAGCTTCACCGCCACCGAGCAGGAGGACGGCAGCTGGATGGTGGAAGGGGAGAGCACCCTTCCCGAAGGGGTCTGGCGGGAGCACAGCTTTGACAGCTTTCTGGAGGAGGGGGCGCCGGACAGCATCGACCGGGCCGGCCTCTACCTCATGGAGGACGGCCGTCTCTTCCTGCGGGAGGAGGGCCAGGAGGATCGGGAGATCACCGATGCCTTCACCGGGGAGACCCAGTCCTTCTCCTACCGGGGCAGCGACGGCGCAATGCACACCGGGCAGGCGCTGGGCAGCTATACGGTCTGTTACCCCGGCGGGGAGGGGCAGGACACCCAGACCATCACCCGCATCGCCGACGAGAGCGGCGCCCTGGGCTATCTGATGGTCCGGGGCAGCGACGGCACCGCCGGGCTGCTCTGCTCCCAGGGCTGTGATGAGGAAGCGCTGCTCTGTTACTGGGACCCCCAGCGGGCGGAACGGTGAGACGCAGAACCAACGAAAAAGGGGCTGTTGCAAAATAGCCTAAAAAAATGAGATAGACATTCCCGAAAGGGTTTGCCTATCTCATTTTTTTGT
>CALWNP010000067.1 GCA_944382835.1 uncultured Gemmiger sp. | reverse complement strand
CAGGGCCGGTGCCGTGGCTCTCGCGCAGGCGGTGCTGGCCGAAGCGCTTGATAACGCCCTGGTAGCCCTTGCCCTTGCTGGTGCCGACGACATCCACGCGGTCGCCTTCAGCGAAGACATCCGCCTTGAGCACGTCGCCCACGTTGACGGCAGAGATGTCGTCGAGGCGGAACTCGCGAAGGGTGCGCTTCGCAGCGACGTCAGCCTTGTCGAAGTGGCCCTTGGCGGCCTTGTTGACCTTCTTGGCGGAAACTTCGCCGTAGCCGAGCTGGACAGCCTGGTAGCCGTCGCTCTCGACGGTCTTCTTCTGCACGACGGTGCAGGGGCCGGCCTCGATGACGGTAACGGGAACGACCTTGCCGTTCTCGTCGAACAGCTGGGTCATGCCCAGTTTCTTGCCGATGATACCTTTTTGCATTGTCTTGTCCTCCTATAAAGGTTATTGGTTGGTGGGGGCAGCCCCATCAACATGACCTCTCCGCTTGTGTTGGCGGCGGGATCGCGATGTAATTGGGTTTTGGACCGCTGCTTGCCGGCGGTCAGTGAAGCACGGTCACTCGGACCGGCTTGGCGCGGCGTGCAAAACGCTCTTACAGCTTGATCTCGATGTCAACGCCCGCGGGGAGCTGCAGGCTCATGAGAGCCTCGACCGTCTTGTTGGACGGCTTCAGAATGTCGATCAGACGCTTGTGGGTGCGGGTCTCGAACTGCTCACGGCTGTCCTTGTACTTGTGGACAGCACGCAGAATGGTGACCACTTCCTTGTCGGTGGGCAGGGGGATCGGGCCGGACACGCGGGCGCCGGTGCGCTTTGCGGTCTCCACGATCTTCGCTGCAGCGGCATCGATCAGGGATGCATCGTAGCTCTTCAGACGGATTCTGATTTTCTCTTTGACTGCCATTGCTTTCGCCTCCTAGTAGTTTGTTTGCTTGCCTTAGGCGAGCCGATAAATCACACACGCTTCCGGGTGTTCAATCTCTTTGCATCAGAAAATCCGGTGAACCGCGCACCGCAGTTCCCCCGGAAAGAATTCTCGCAAAGCATGATTGGACATTGGTCCGTGCCGCAGAATGCAGCGCCGTACGTATCCCTTCGCATCCGTAATTCTTTCGCCCGGTTCTAAGATCGGACATACTCCGCGGAAAAACCCGCTCCTGCTGTGGCAGGGCGGCAACCTCCCGCATCAACGCATATCGTGGCTTGTGTGGAACGGATGTTCTCACAAGCCGTTCGCAGCCAAGTAGTATAATAGCACACGTTGCCCGGCGTTGCAAGTGTTTTTTCGCATTTTGCTGAAATTTTTTTGGATTTTTTTCTGTTTTGCCAAGAGCAGCGCGTTTCTCCCCAGAGTATGGGCAGTTGGCGGGGATTTTATCCTCTTTTGCTGCCCCGCAGCCTGTTTTTTTCAGTAAAATTGCCCGAATGGCAAGCCTCAGAGTTCCGCCGGGACCCAGCCGTTTTCCTCCTTGACCCAGAGGCGGGTGCCTTCCCAGGCAACCCCGGCCTTTTCGCAGGGGATCACCTCGGTGCCGTCGGCCCCCAGCAGTCCCCATTTTCCCTGGCGGCAGACGGCGGCATAGCCGTTCTGCAGGCAGGCCGCCCGGGCCGGGGTATCGGTCCAGCCGCCGTTGGTGGGTTCCCGCACCGCGTCGCAGACCGGATCATAGACCATCCCGGTGCAGACGTTACCGTTGCGTTCCAGGTAGCCCCAGACGCCGTCCTTTTCCACCGGGGCCAGGGCCTCGTCAAAGAACCAGCCGGCCTGGGTCGGTTTCAGCTGTTCTCCTTTATACAAAGGAAACAGTCCCCAGCCGTCCCGGCTCATATACCACCAGGTGGGCACTTCCCCCGCTTCGGGGGCGGCGGGCCAGGACATGCCGCCATCCCCATCCAGGTGAGCGGAGTAAACCGGGATCGGATCGCCGTAGCGGTCCCAATCCTCCTCCTGCATCTCCACCACATCCCCCGGGGTGGCCATAATGTAGCAGGCCACCCCGCGGCTTTCCATCGCGTACGGATCCAATCCGGGGGTGTCCAGATTATAAAAGAAGCCCACTGAGTATCCGCCGTGGCCGGGGCAGAGGGTTCCGTCCCCCGCTTCGTCCAGGGAGGCCGACAGGGCGTCAAAGGTTTCCCAGTCCATTCTCTCCTCGGGGAACCAGATCCAGTGATCCCCCGCCCCGCAACGGGAGACCGGCGATGTTGCCTGACAAGGCAGCACCTCGGTGCCATCGGCCCGCATCAGGCCCCAGAGTCCGTCCCGGGACATGGTGAAGTACCCTTCACAGGGCGCCGAGGGGTCGCAGGCGTAGGAAACCGGGGTGCGGACCTCGTCATAGTCCAGTCCCGGCGCCGGGCTAGGGGTGGGAAGAGGTGTGGGGCTCGGGGTTGGTGCGGCAGTGGGTGTGGCCGCAGGCGCGGGCTGGGAGGCCGCCGGCCCGCAGCCGGAAAGCGCCAGCAGCAGGGCCAGTGACAGACACAGGCATTTCCCTCTCATGATCCACCCGCTCCCTTCCCTCGTTTCGTTTTCCCCAGTATACCACAACACGCGCCCGGTCCGCATCGGCGTGCGGGCAGAGCGCGTGGATTTTGTCGGATCTTCCAAAGGATGCACCCGGTTTTGGTGCACAATCCCTCACTTGACCCGGAGCTCTTCCTCCAGGCCGGGGCGCGGGGTGACATAGACGGTGGTGTAGACCTCGTAGAGAACCATGCCGGGCTTGGCGCCGTTGGCCTTCCAGATGTTGCGGACCTCGGTAGTGTCCACCGCCACCTTGGCTCCGCCGTTCTGGCTGGAGTGGAGCACCGCCAGTTCGGCGGCCTCCTGTTTTGTGGTGTCGGGGATGTCCTGGCCCCGGCTCATGACCACAGCATGGCTGCCGGGGGCTTTCTGGACATGGAACCAGAGGTCCTTGCCCCGGGCGGTGTGGAGGGTGAGCTTGTCGTTCTGGAGGTTGTTGCGCCCCACCAGAATCTCGAAGCCGTCGGAGGAGCGGTAGCGCAGGAAGTCGGCGGGCTTCTGTTTGCGGTCCCGCTGCTTGTAGTATTTCAGATAGCCCTGGCTCTTGAGCTCGGCCCGGATCTCGTTGAGGGCCTGCTCACCGGGGGCGGACTCCACCTCGTAGAGGACGGTGGCCAGATACTCGATCTCGGCCTCCCCCTCCACCAGCAGCTTGCGGAGCATGGTGCCCGCCGTCTGCTTCTTTTTATAGTCCTTGAAATACTTCTGGGCGTTTTCGTTGGGGCCCAGCCGGGGGTCCAGACGGATGGTCATTTCCTCGCCGGTGTAGTAGTTGGTGACGGTGGCCTGCCGTTCCCCCTTGTGCAGCGCCCAGAGGTTGGCCTGGAGCAGCTCGCCGCACAGGCGCAGGGTGTCGGCCTTTTCGCTCTGGGCCAGCTCCTCCCGCCGGGCGGCCTGCTTACGCACCGCCCGCTCGTGCATGTTGTGCACCGCCTTGTACAGCTCCCGGCTCTTCTGCCGCAGCCGCTCGGCCCGGTCCTTGGTGGCGTAGTAGTCCTCCAGCATCTGGCTGTAAGAGGGGTACAGGGTCAGCCGGGAGGCGTTGCCGTACTGTTGGGGAGCAAAGAAGCTGAACTCCACCGGCTTCTCCCCTTCCCCGTTGGGCAGCCGCACCACGGTGGGATGGCCGCCGGCCGCATGTTCGGCCCGCAGCTCTTCCAGGGCGGCGGCCAGCTTGGCCTTGCCGGCTTCGTCCAGCTCGCTGGCCAGCAGGGCGGTGTCCCCGCCGAAGGCTCGGTAGGCTGCCTCCCGCATGACCACCGGGCCCACGCCGCCCACCGCCTTGCCCAGGGCCTGGGCCACCGGCAGCTCCCGCTGGCAGGCGGCCGCCACCATCCCGGCGGCGCTCACCGAGAGGAAATCCGGTTTGCCGGGTTTGGGCGGCAGGGTGTAGGGCAGGCCGGGCAGCAGCTGGCGGATCTCGCTGTCCTCAAAGTCCACCCGTTTGAGGGCGTCGATGATCCGGCCGTTCTGGACCAGCACCAGGTTGGAATACCGGCCCATGAGCTCGGCGGCCAGGGTGTTGAGGACCAGGTCCCCCATCTCGTTGGTGCAGCGGAAGTCAAAGTAGACAATCCGGTCGCCGGGTTCCATGTGCAGATCCACCAACCGGCCGCCGGTGAGATGTTTGCGCAGCAGCATGCAGAAGCCCGGCGGGGTAAGCGGGTTTTCAAAGCTCTCGGCCGTCAGGCAGACCCGGGCCGACCCGCTGCGGGCGCTGAGCAGCAGCCGGTGGGTTTCGGTACGGGTGCGCAGGGTGATGAGCACCTCGTCCCGGGTGGGTTCAAAGATTTTGTCAATCTTGGCGTCCAGCAGCTTGTCCTTGAGTTCCGCCGTCACAAGCGCCAGCGTCGCGGCATCCAGAGCCATGAAATCCTCCTTTTTGGTTCGGCCGTCCTGGGGCCAATCCGGTTTACAGGGTGCAGAGCGGGTCCTGATCGGCCGCGGCGGTCTGCACCTTCACATCGGGCAGCGCCCGGCTCAGATGGGCAGCCAGCACTCCGGCGATGGGATGTTCGGTGGCCCAGTGTCCGGCCACCACCAGGCCCACCCCCATCTGGCGGGCCAGCAGAGCAATGTGGTGGGCCGCCTCGCCGGTGACCAGGCAGTCCGCCCCCAGGTCGATGGCCTCCTGCAGATAGCTGCCGCCGCCTCCGCTGACCTCGGCCAGCCGGGTCACCGGGCGGTTTGCCTCCAGATACTGGGGATGGGCCCCCAGCCGGTCGGCGCAGAGCTCAGCCAGGGCCCGGGCGGTGGTGGGTGCCACCGCCCCGATCCGGCCGCAGCCCTCGGCAAAGGAGGCGGTGTTCTGGATGCCCAGAATGCCCGCCAGGGTATCATTGACCCCGCCGGGGGCGGCATCCAGGTTGGTGTGCATGCAGATGGCCGAGATGCCATGGCGGACCAGCATGGCCGCCGGGTCCTGCATGGTGATCCGTTTGAGGGGGTTGAAGATCACCGGATGGTGGGAGACCACCAGCTGGCAGCCCTGGGCCTCGGCCTCCTCCACCACCGCGGCGGTGATATCCAGGGTGGTCAGAATCCGGTCCACCGGGCGCCCGGCATCCACCAGCAGCCCCACATTGTCCCAGGAGCAGGCCAGCTCGGTGGGGGCAAAGACCCGCAGGATTTCCAGAACTTCCTTCACAGTTGCGGCCATTTGTCTTCCTCCATTTCCTCAATCAGACGGTCCACCGCCTCGGCCTCGGGGCCGGGGGCAAGGCCCCGCCGGTATTTTTTCAGCTTACCGCACTGCTGGGCGCGGTAGTCCCCGGCGCCGGGCTGGCCCTGCATCCGCCCGCAGAGGCAGTACAGGCCGTCCGGCTCGAAGCAGTGCCCGGTGTAGCGGGCGTTCATCACCGCATACCACCGCCCCGCTGCCTGGCAGAGGGTCTCGGCCCGCAGGTCGAAGCCCCAGCGGGCCAGCCAGCGGCGCAGCAGGCTGTGTTTGGTGGCCGGCACCAGCACCAGGTTGTACCGCGGGTCAAAGACCCAGGGTGCCGCCTCGAGAATCTCCATGATGGTCTCGGCCCCCATGCCGGCAATGATGATCTCCTCGGCCTCGCCGGGGGCGATCACCGAAAGTCCGCTGCCCAGCCGCAGCTCGATCTTGTCAGCCCAGGGGGCACAGGTCTTGCGGGCCTTTTCCAGCGGGCCGGGCCGCAGGTCACAGGCAAAAACACGCGGGCAGCGTCCACTGCCCGCGAGCCATGCACTCAATTTGCCGTGGTCACACCCGATGTCGGCCGCCGCCCGGCCCGGCCGCACATAGGCGGCCGCAGCCCCCAGGCGGGCGTCCAACTGCGGGGGACGCCGATCACTGATGGGCAAAGTAATCGTTGAGCTGGGCGATCAGCGCATCGGGGTCCACACCGTGGACGGCGCAGGCTTCCTCGACGGTCTCACCGTGGGCAGCCATGCAGCCCAGGCAGTGCATGCCGGTGGAGAGGAAGATGGGCACACAGCCCTGGCCCGGATCGTTCTTGAGGATTTCGGCGATGATGGTATTTCTCTGGACAGTCATAGTAGTTTCCTTTCTGTAAACCTATTGTGGTATATTACAAACTGTATTTATTGCATCTGCCAGGCGGCATACAGGCCGGCGCCTTGCAGGATGACAAACGAAGTGAGACAGAGGGCGGCGAAGAGCGCCCCGCGGCCCAGCTCCCGCCGTGCGGTGAGGGCCCGGGTGTTGCCCAGCAGCGCCAGCCCCAGCGGCAGCACCGGCAGCCAGTACCGCCCCTGCACCCCGAAGATGGTGGTGTAGTTGATGGGGGTCCAGTTGAGGG
>CALWNP010000066.1 GCA_944382835.1 uncultured Gemmiger sp. | reverse complement strand
CATTCCGGAATAGAGTTTTCAACAGAAATCGCCATGAAAAAGGGGCTGCTGCTCAACTTTCGTTTTGCAACAGCCCCATATTTATTTTTTATTCCGGCAGCAGCTCTGCCAGGGTACAGCGGCCCTCCCCGTCAAAGGTCAGGCGGAGGGTGTGGGTGTCATCCAGCTCCACCCTTGCCTCGGTGCCGAAGGACATCCCCACCGGGGAATAAAACTGTTCCACCTCCCGGGCGCTGCGGCCATCAAACCAGCCCGCCTCCAGCAGCCAGCGGGTGTAGGTCACAATCTTGGCCCGGTCGCCGCCCTCCTGGCCGGCGGTCAGGCCGCAGTCCCACAGCACCCCGGCGTCCAGGGTGGCATCCCGCCCCGCCGCGTACCGGTCAATGTTGATCCGGACCACCCGGCTTTCCAGGTCCAGGCAGCTGAGGAGGGTGAAGCTCACCGCCAGCACCGCCAACCCCATGCGGGCCGCCGGCAGAGGGCGGAAGACCCGCACCAGCAGCAGCACCGCCCAGACCGCCAGCACCCCCAGAAACCAGCCGGCCACCGCCCGCCGGGGGGTGGCCCCGTAAAGCCGGGCATAGGTGAGCAGCTTGGCCCCGGCCAGCGCCGCAAAGGCGACGCCGTAGCCGCAGAAGAGGGCGGCCAGCGGGCGGGGCAGCGGACGGCGGCTGAAAAACCGCACCACCGCCAGCACCCCGAAGTCCAGCAGCAGAATCCGCAGCATCTCCCAGAAGCCCTTCACCGCGAAGCTGGCGGCCTGGGGCGCGGTCAGCCCCAGCGGCTCGGCGGCGAACCACTCGGCCAGCTGCAGCCCGAAAAAGAGGGTGTAGACCAGGCACAGGCCCCCCACCGCCGCGGCGGCGGTCACATCGGGCAGCCGGCGCAGCGGTTCCAGCCGGGCAAAGAACCGGGCCGCGGGACAGGGCGGGTCCTGGCGTTTCAGCGAACCGGCCACCAGGCCGTAGAGCCAGGCCCCCACCGGCAGCGAGAGCAAGAAGGCCACGGCGTTTTCCACCCAGGTCTCAGGCCGCAGCCAGCCGTCCAGCCAGCGGGTCAGCTGGCTGCCCAGCCGGGCAAAGTAGGCATCGGCGGCGGCCAGCTGGCCCCAGGCCACCCCGCAGAGCGCCAGGGTGACCAGGACGGTGAGAACGGCCACCCCCGCCCGGCGCAGCCGGTGCCGTCCCCGGGCCAGATACCGCAGTCCCGCCCAGAGGGTGGAAATCCGCAGAAAGAACTGCCCGAAGGGCAGCCGGATCAGCCCGGCCAGCCCATCCAGCCAGCAGAGGCTGCCGGAAAAGCCCTGGGCCAGCATGTTGCAGCGGGCCAGCACAAACCAGACCGCAAAGAGATGCCAGACCGGGATCTGCCAGTCCCCCAGGGTGGGCTGCCAGCCCCAGAGCGGCATGGCGCAGGAGAGCACCAGCCAGCAGAGGGCCCAGAGCGGGGTTTCGGCGGCGGCGTTGCGGTGCATCGCCCGGGCCAGCGCCTCCACCCCTGCCATGAAGAGCAGGGCAAAGACCGGCATCCCCCAGCTTGCAAAGCTGTTGACCATGAGGATCTCTTTCACATAGAGGTAGGCCAGCGGATAGCTGGCCGCCACCGCCCACAGCATCGGCCGGGAGGGCCGGGCCGGGGGATTTTGGGGCGCACTGAGAGAGAGGGGGCGCCCAGCGCCCTCTTTGGGTTGTTCCGTCATGGGGAACCTCCTGTTCGGTTGTCTGCCCGGGGGTCAGTGCTCCTCGGGGATGTATTCCAGCAGATCGGCGGGCTGGCAGTCCAGCGCCCTGCACAGCGCTTCCAGGGTGGAAAACCGCACTGCCTTGGCTTTGTTGTTTTTCAGGATGGAGAGGTTGGCCGGGGTGATGCCGATTTCCTCGGCCAGCTCCCCCGCCCCCTTGTGGCGGCGCGCCATCATCACATCCAGATTGACCACGATGGGCACAGCGGCACACCTCCTTCAGATGGTATAGTCCAGTTCGTCCTTCATCCGCACCGCCTGCTCAAAGGCGTTTTTCAGCACCCGGACCAGCAGCGCCATGAACCCCGCCGCCACCGCCAGAAAGACAAAGGGCAGGTAGATCCAGATGCCCGCCGGCAGGCAGAGCACCGCCGCCCAGGTACAGCACCAGCTGATCCGCCGCAGCGCCTGCACCGTCTGGGGCACAAAAACCTGCCCCTGTTCCAGCCGGCGCAAAAACCGGTAGAGGTTGAACAGCATCCAGAAGGCCAGCGCCGCGCAGAGATACCCCAGCACCAGCAGCGCCCCCTCCACCGCCGGGCCGGTGTGGGCCAGGGTATGGGTGGCCATGAGCCATTGGACCAGCCAGGGCCCGCACACCGTCATCCCGGCGCTGACCACAATGGCCAGCGCCACCACATAGCGGGTCAGCACAATGCTTTTGTGTTCATCCCATCCTCCCTGTTTCATTCGTCCATACGCCCCTTTCTCATTCAGGATGGCAACAGTATACCATGGCATTTATTGTTTTGCAAGTGTTTTTTATCGTTTTTCGATAATTCCGTATTGTTTTGCAGAACCCCCCCGGTTCTTTGCCGCGGCGGGCAGCCAAGGGTGCCGCCGGACGGCGCGGCCCGGTTTTTTCCGTCATGGCGGGAAAAGGGGTGGTTTTTCCGGCCCGGATGCGGTATAATCAATAAGAAACCCTTTTGCCGGCGCCGGGGGATTCCGGCGCTGCATTTCTATCCTAGCGGAGGAGATACGATGAATCAAAACCAATCCCAGCTCAGCCGTTCCTGGGGTCACTTTGTCAAGTACAAGCCGCTCATCCACGAGCTGGTCTCCCGTGACCTGAAGGTCAAATACCGCCGCAGCTTTCTGGGGTATGTCTGGAGCATCCTCAACCCCCTGATGATGATGGCCCTGCAGACCATCATCTTCAGCTACATGTTCCGGGCCGACATCCCCAACTACCCCGTCTACCTGGTCTGCGGCAACGTGCTCTTCACCTTTTTCAACGAGAGCGCCAACATGGGCCTGACCTCCATCATCTACAACGGCACCCTGATCAAGAAGGTCTACATCCCCAAGTTTATCTTTCCCCTCAGCCGGGTGGTCTCCAGCTTTGTGACCATGGGCTTCAGCCTGGCGGCGGTGCTGCTGGTGATGATCTTCACCCGCGCTCCTCTGGGCTGGACGGCGCTGCTGTTCTGGGTGCCGCTGGTCTTTGAACTGGTTTTCTGCTGCGGCGTGGCGCTGCTGCTTTCCTCGCTGACCGTCTATTTCCGGGATATGCAGTATCTGTTCAGCATCCTGACCCTGGGCTGGATGTACGCCACCCCCATCTTCTACCCGCTGGAGCAGCTGCCGCTGTTCGCCCAGCGGCTGATGAAGCTCAACCCCATGTACCACTACATCAACATGTTCCGCAATCTGGTCATGTACGGCAACATCCCCGGCCCCAACACCTGGTTCGCCTGCATCGCGTCGGCGCTGGTCATGTTTGTGCTGGGCCTGGTGGTCTTCCGCAAACTGCAGCGGAACTTTATCCTGTATATCTGAGGGAGGCGCAAGATGGATCAACCGAATATTGTGGAGGTCAGCCATGTGTCCATGCGCTTCAACCTCGCACAGGAGAAAACCGAAACCCTGAAAGAATACCTGGTCAAGCTGATGCGGGGCAAGCTGATGTTCAACGAGTTCTTTGCCCTCAAGGACGTGAGCTTCACCGTCAAGAAGGGCGAGTCGGTGGCACTGATCGGCCGCAACGGCTCGGGCAAGAGCACCATGCTCAAGATTGTGGCCGGCGTCATGTATCCCAGCCAGGGCAGCTGCGCCGTCAACGGCAGCATCGCCCCCATGATCGAGCTGGGTGCCGGCTTTGACATGGACCTGACCGCCCGGGAAAACGTCTTTCTCAACGGCGCGGTGCTGGGCTACGACCGGGCCTACATGACCGAGCATTTCAACAGCATCATCGACTTTGCCGAGCTGTGGGACTTTGTGGATGTGCCGGTGAAGAACTTCTCCTCCGGCATGATCACCCGTCTGGGCTTTGCCATCGCCACCGAGGTGCAGGCCGATCTGCTGGTGGTGGACGAGGTGCTGGCGGTGGGCGATTTCATGTTCCAGCAAAAGTGCCAGCAGCGTCTGAAAAAGATGCTGGACGGCGGAGCCACCCTGCTCTTTGTCAGCCACGATGCCAACCTGGTCCGGCAGCTGTGCCAGCGCGCCGTCTGGCTGGACCACGGGGTCAAGCGGGGGGACGGGCCCTCGGATGAAGTCTGTACCATGTACGAAGAAGCCATGCGGAAAGGAGAAGCCTGATGAAAGCGATGATTATTGGGGCGGCCGGATTTGTGGGGCCGTATCTTGCCGATGCAATCCAGCAGGATCTGCTGTGTGAGGTAGTGGTGACCAAGCTGCCCCACGAGACCATCGCCACCACCCCCAACGGCAACACCCTGCGGGCGGTGAATCTGGACATCCTGAACCCCATCGCCATTGTGGAGCTGCTGCGGGAGGAAAAGCCCGACTACATCTTCCACCTGGCGGCCCAGAGCTCGGTGAGCTATTCCTGGAAGAACCCCGCCCTGACGGTGGATGTGAACATCAAGGGCGCGCTGAACCTGCTGGGCGCCATCCGGCAGCTCAAGCCGGGGGGATACAATCCCCGGGTGCTGCTCATCGGCTCGGGGGAGGAGTACGGCCACATCAAGCCGGGCAGCGTCCCCATCCGGGAGGACTGCGAGCTGGACCCCGGCAACATCTACGCCGCCACCAAGGCCTGCCAGAACATGATGGCCACCATCTACGCCCACGCCTATGGCCTGCAGCTGATGATGGTGCGGGCCTTCAACCATGTGGGGCCCCGCCAGGCCGACATCTTTGTGGTGTCGGATTTCTGCAAGCAGGTGGTGCGGATCGAAAAGGGATTGCAGGAGCCTGTCATGCGGGTGGGCAACCTGGCCGCCAAGCGGGACTTCACCGATGTGCGGGACGTGGTCCACGCCTACACCCGTCTGATCCAGTTCGGCGTCCCGGGGGAGACCTACAATGTGGGCAGCGGCCATGCCATCCCCATCCAGGAGATTCTGGACAAGATTGTGGCCCAGAGCTCAGCCGAGATCAGCGTGGAGACCGACCCGGCCAAGCTGCGGCCGGTGGATGTGCCCATCATCGAGGCCGATACCACCAAGATTTTCAACGCCACCGGGTGGAAACCCACCATCCCGCTGGAGCGCACCATTGCCGACACGCTGGACTACTGGCGCGAGACGCTGTAACAAGGAGGGATCGGGATGAATTATCTGATTGTTGGCGGCACCAGCCTTTTCGGCGCCGGTCTGGCAGAATGTCTGCAAAGCCGGGACAGCAGCGCTGTGATCACCGCCACCAAGCTGCCCACCGAACAGGCCCTGCCCCTGGCCGGGGTGACCTGGGCGGATGTGGATGTGCTGGATACCCTGTCCATCATCGACACCCTGAACGCCTGCCACCCCGATATGGTTTTCAACCTGGCGGTGCAGAACTCGGTGGGCTATGCCTGGTCCAATCCGGGTGCCACGGTGGACGTGAATGTGACCGGCGCATTGAACCTGATGGACGCGGTGCGCCAGCTGGATTACCAGCCGGTGGTGGTGCTGGCCGGCAGCGGCGAGGAATACGGCCGGATGCCCTTTGACGAGCTGCCCCTGGCCGAGGACGCCAAGCCCAACCCGGGAAATATCTTTGCAGCCAGCAAGGTCTGCCAGACCATGATGGCCAAGATCTATCGCCGGGCCTACAACATGCGGCTGATTGTGCTGCGGACCTTCAACGAGATCGGTCCCGGCCAGAGCGCCCGGTTTGTGGTCTCCAACTTCTGCCGCCAGTTTGCCCTCATCGAGGCGGGCAAGGCAGAGCCGGTGATCCACACCGGCAATGTGAACATCGAGCGGGATTTCACCGACGTGCGGGACCTGGTCCGGGCCTTTGCCCTGGTGGCCGAGAAGGGCCGTCCCGGCGAGGTCTACAACGCCGGCCGCGGCCATGCGGTGCCCATCCGGGAGGTGCTGGGGATGCTGGAGCAGCTGACCCACCTCAAGGTGGAGCTGCATGCCGATGCCGACCGCATCCGGCCCATTGACACCCCCAAGTTTGAGGCCGACACCACCAAGATTACCGCCGACACCGGCTGGCAGGCGGAGATTCCGCTGGAACAGACGGTGGAAGATATGCTGAATTATTGGCGGCAGAGGGTGTGAGGAAAGCGGCTGCTTTCCGATAGGCCCGTCGGAGACCGTAGGCTTCTCGCTGGTTTTGTCGGGGTGGACCACCCCGAAGACGGTCCTCTCCCGAAGGCGTTCCTTTTTGTGACCAAAAAGGAACCGAAAAAGTCCCACCGTTCCGATGCGGTGGACGCACGGCCAGGGCTGTAAGCCCTGGACTCCTCAAAGGGCCCACCCTTGACGGGCCCTTTGAGCAAGGTATGGATTGAAAATCAAGGGCTTCGCCCTTGATAATCCTTCTCTATAAAATAAATAAGCCAGAAACAATGGAAGGGTGTGTGGCCTTTCGGTTGTTTCTGGCTTTTTGGTTTATGTTGCAGTTTTCGGAAGTTTTTCTAAACCCCTTCCTCTAGGTTTGGATTCCGTAATTGGGGTTGCCTCCGTAGGTGGTGAGTAATAGAGAAGGTTTGAAAAGGGCGAAGCCCTTTCTCTAATCCATTCCTTGCTTTTGGCCCCCGTCCGCGGTGGGGGCCAAAAGGGGTCCAGGGTCAAAGACCCTGGCCGGGCGTCCACCGCCTCGGA
>CALWNP010000065.1 GCA_944382835.1 uncultured Gemmiger sp. | reverse complement strand
CAGCAGCTCCGTTGAAGCACAATTTCTATGTCTCAAAGGGTAGAATCCCCTGGCTTTAGACATGGGGAGTATGTCAACGCCGGTTGAAATACCGGATCAGGATTTCCTTGATGTAGTGGTAGCGGCGGGCGTAGGTGTTGTCCACCCGGATCAGCTCAAAGCCGTGTTCCCGGCAGATTTGCTCCTTTTTGCGGTCCCGGGCCTGCACCATCGGGTCGTCCCGGTGCTCCCGGCCATCCAGCTCGATGGCCAGCAGCGGGGTCAGGCGGCGGCCCTCCCGCTGGTAGACCACAAAGTCGAACCGCCCTGTGTAGAAGAGGTCCACGGCGCCGGGGTTGTTCTCAAACACATGGGCGATGGCCACCTCCCGGCGGACCACGCAGCGGCTGCCCGCCACAAAGACGTTGTCCAGGGCATGGTTGAGACTTTCCAGAAAAGCGTCCTCGGTGCGGGTGCTGTAAGGCTTGATGCCCAGCGCCCGGGAGGCCGCAGGTTTGGGCACCACCTCCGACACCCCGCTGGTGCGGACATAGCGGTAGAGGTCGTAGAGATCGTCGTCGCTCTGCCCGGCGTGAAGCCGTTCCAGTTCCGGGGTGCTGGAGAGCAGGATCAGCTGGTCCCGGGCCCGAGAGGTGGCCACATTGATGAGTTCCTTGTTGTTTTTCAGCCAGTGGTAGGTCCGGGGGCTGGTCCGGTCGGTGAGGGCCAGCGAGAAGAGCACAATGTCCTTCTCGTCCCCCTGGAAGGCGTGGACGGTGCCGCAGCTGGCGTTGTCGTAGTGGCGCTGGGCCAGCATCTCCTCGATCTGGGCCCGCTGCCGGGTGAAGGGGGTGATGATCCCCACCGAGGCGTCGGGATGTTCCGAGAGATACCGGTCGATGGCTGCCACCTCGGCGGGGGCGGTGTTCTTCTCGTGGGTGGTGTCCCTGGTCACATCCAGGTAGACCAGCGGCTGGTCGCTCTGGCCCCGGCTGGCGATTTCCAGTTTGTTGTTGTAGTATTTCTTGTTGTTGAACCCGATGATTTTGGGGTCACAGCGGTAGTGGTAGCGCAGCAGCACCTCGTCGCTGACGGCGTCGCAGGCCAGAAAGCATTTGTAGATGGAGTTTTCCAGGTAGTCGTACTCCTCGCTCACATGGTAGCGGCGGCGCAGGATGGCGTTGTCGTGGGGGTCCAGCAGGATCACCGGCTGCAGCTGCTGGGGATCCCCCACCAGCATCAGGGACTCGCCCCGCAGGATGGGCACCAGCGAAACCGCGGTGTTGCACTGGCTGGCCTCGTCCATGATGACCATGTCGAAGACCGGCTCGGGCTCCCCCAGCCGCTGGGCCGAGATGCAGGTGGTGGCCACAAAGGGAAAGATGCGCAGGAACTTTTTCAGGTTCTCGGTCTTGGAGAGATACTTGTTGAAGGCGGTCACCCGCTCGTCCTCCTCGGTATTGGCCAGGAGGATGTCCAGCAGATCCTTGTTTTTCGGCTCGCCCAGACGGCGGATGTACCGGGCCGAGGTGTAAAAGAGGTATTTGAGGAAGTCCTCGTTGTTCTCATCCAGCAGGGCCAGAGCGTCCTCCGAGGTCACAGTGCCCCGGGCTTCGAGCTCGGCCTCCACCTTGGGCAGCTGGCCGCTCTGCAGCTCGTACTGGAAGTTCAGGTGGTGTCTCGCCTCCAGCAGCCGCCGGATGGTGTCCCGCCGCTCCTGCAGATCCAAAATCTCCTCGTACCGTTCCAGCAGCGCGGTGAGCCGCTTGGCCCCCTCGGCCCGCCGGACATGGTTGCGGTCCAGGGTCTTTTCGTAGATGGTCAGGGGGCGGCAGGCCTCGTACATCCGGCGCATCTCGGCCAGGGCGGTTTTGACCCGGGACCGGCTGCCCAGCCGTACGATGGGAAAGGGAATGGGCTGGCCCCGCCAGGTCAGGCCGCGCAGCTTGTCCACCACACCGTCGATGGGGTGGTTGTTGTAGGAGGCAAACAGCACGGTGCGCTCGTTGAAAAAGGCGGTGGTCATGGTGTTGACGATGGTGCTGGTCTTGCCGGTGCCGGGCGGGCCCTGCACATAGGCCAAGGGATAGCGCATGGCGTTGTTGATGGCCAGCAGCTGGTCCAGGTTGGGGCGGGTGTTGAGCAGCGCCAGGGGGAAGGATTTGCGGCGCCGGGGCCGGGCGGTCATCTGGCCGAAGAAGGCCCGGATGGGCGGGGTGAGCCCCTCGCCGCCCGGGGCTTCAAACATCGCCGTGATGCCCTTGTATTCCCGTTCCAGGTCCACCAGGCAGTCCCGCCCGATGGCCAGCAGATAGGGCAGATCGTTGACCCCGCCCCGGCGGCAGCTGGTGCGGGTGATGCAGTCCTTGATGGCCTCGGCGTTCTTGTCAAAGTCGTCCAGCAGGGCGTAGTCCTCGGCGTCCAGGAAGTTGTGGGCGCTGACCTTTACCCCGTCGATGGTAAATTCCCGGCAGATCACCGGCTCGTCGGCCGCCCGCAGACGGCGGCGGGCCACATCCAGCAGCAGCGGCCGGTAGGCCAGCACATACAGCCCCCGGGGAGTGTCCACGCTGAGCAGGTTCAGGGCAAGCTCCCGCAGCTGCAGGGGCTGGCCCTCCTTGGGGTGCTCGCTGCGGTGCTGGAACTGCTGCACAATGGCGGCAAACTGGGCGTCGGTGAGGGTCATCTCGCCGGCGGCCAGCCGGTCGGCGTCCAGATACCGGATCAGGGCATAGTCGGTCTTGTAGGGGGTGTTGTCCAGCTTGCTGCACAGGGCCAGATAGTCCAGCACCCGCAGGTTGGCGGTGTCCCCGAACCAGGCCTGGTACCGGCGGGGATGCTCCAGAATGTCCTGCACCAGCGCCTCGTTCACCTCGCACCAGGACCCGTCGATGACTTCGGCGGTCTGGATGCCCTCGATGCGCACCGAGAGTTCCTGCACCGTGTACTGTCCCAGATGCAGCCCGTCCACCGTCATCTGCCCGGTGCGGGGGTTCAGCGTCCGGATGGCCAGCCAGTACTTGGTGATCTGACCGGCCTGGTTTTTGTATTCGACCCTCAGCCATTTTCCCTCATGGATGGCTTTGAAAATCGCACTGCAGACGCCGGTCACCGAATTCACCTCCTGGGCCGTTTTGCAAAACGGCATTTCTTTTATCTTATTATAAAAGATCGGCAAATCACCGACAAGGATTTTGTCGGCAGGAACCGTTCAGACCCCCTTCCGATTGAATTCCGCGTGATTCTGTGGTAAACTCATACCAATACTAAGGGAAGGAAGTACCCATCCCATGCTTTGTCCGATCTGATTGCAGGCAAACCATCCATCTGGTTTCAGGCGCCGCAAAGCCGGCGTCTGTTTGCTTTGCCTGCATCACGAGAGGACTTTTTTCATGAAGAAAAATTTATATCTGCTCTACGGCATGGCCCTGCTGCAGGGCATGGTGTTTTATGCTCCCATTTCCACCCTATATCGCCAGGTTCAGGGGGTTTCCATTCTGGAAATCACCGTCATCGAGAGCATCTCCCTGGCTCTGGCCATCCTGCTGGAGGTTCCCTGGGGGATGATTGCCGACCGGATCGGCTACCGCACCACCATGATCCTTTGCTCCGGGCTGTATTTTGTCTCCAAGATTGTCTTTTGGCGGGCGGACGGGTTTGCCGACTTTTTGCTGGAACGGATCCTGCTCAGCATCGTTTGCGCCGGGTTTTCCGGGGTGGATTCCAGCATGCTGTATCTCTCCTGCCAGGGCCGGGACAGCCAGAAGGTCTTTGGCATCTATGACAGCATGGGGATGGCAGGCCTTTTGCTGGCTGCGGGGGTGTTCTCCCTGCTGATCCGGGACAACTATTCCCTGGCCGGTTTTCTCACCGTCCTCAGCTACGGTCTGGCCGCCCTGCTCTCCCTGGGCCTGACCGAGGTGAAGAAACCCGCGGCGGAGGCCATCCGGCCGAAGCCCTTTCTGACCACCCTGCGGACCACCCTGCGCAATCCGGCCTTTTTGTTGTTTCTGGTCGGGGTGGCGTTTTTGTCCGAGACCCACCAGACCATCACCGTTTTTCTGAACCAGCTCCAGTACACCCGCTGCGGCATGAACAGCTCCGCCATGGGCCTTTTGTATATCGTCGCTTCCCTGCTGGGGCTGCTGGGGGTGTACTCCACCGCCGTGACCGGCCGCCTGGGAACCCGGTTCTCCTTTTGGCTCTTTTGCGGCCTGGCCGCCGCCTCCTGTCTGGTGCTGGCCATGACGGCACAGGTGCTGCCGTCGGTTCTGGGGATTCTGACCCTGCGGCTTTCCAACACCCTGTTCCAGCCCTTTCAGCTGGAAATCCAAAACCGGCAGATCCAATCCGAGAACCGCGCCACCTGCCTCAGCATCCACTCCATGCTCATCAGCTGCGTTGCCATCGGCACCAATCTGGTTTTTGGGGCGCTGTCGGACCGGTACCTGCCCACCGTCTTTCTCTTCGGCGCAGGCATCTGCATACTGGGGTTGGTTTTCTTTCTGGTCTGGTACCGGAAATCTACCCCGGCAGAAACCTGATCCATCCAAACGCCCGCGGTGCTCGATGGAACTGCTTGCCGGCCCCTGTTTGCTCCCCGAAAATTCTCTTTACAAAAATTTTTATCATTTTTTGCAGGGAGATGGTGGATACGGGCGGCCAAAATGTTGTATGCTGATAGAGATTGAGGTTATAATAGAGAACTGGCCGGTCAGACCGGCAGATTCCCCGTATGGGGCAGGAGGAAGTTATGGAATATACATGTTTTGAAAACCGGGAACTTTCCTGGCTGCGATTTAATGAACGGGTTCTGGAAGAGGCAGAGGACACCCGGGTGCCGCTGTGCGAGCGGCTCTCCTTCCTTTCCATCTTCCAGAGCAATCTGGACGAGTTTTTCATGGTGCGGATCGGCAGTCTGCATGACCAGATGCTGCTGGACAAGGACAGCCGGGAAAACAAGACCAACATGACCCCCGGCGAACAGATTGACACGGCGCTGGAATGGATTCGCCATCTCTGCCACCGCCGGGATGCCGCCTACGCCAACCTGATGGGGCTGCTGGCCGATCAGGGCATCACCGTTGTGAATTTCCACAACATCAGCCCCGAGTCCGCCCAGTATCTGGAAGAGATGTTCCGCCGGGACTTCATGCCGCTGCTCTCCACCTTCATCGTGGGAAAGAAGCAGTCCTTTCCCTTTCTGGCCAACAAGGAAATCTACGCCGTTGCGGTGCTGAGCACCAAGGCCGAAAAGCGGAAAATCGGCATCATCCCCTGCGCCAGCGGGCTGTTCCCGCGGCTGATCGCGGTGCCCGAGCGCACCGGCTGCTACATCCTGGCCGAGGAGCTGATCCTGCACTGCCTGCCCCTCATGTTCCCCCATTACCGGATTGACGGCAAGGCCCTGGCCCGTCTGACCCGCAACGCCGACATTGACGCCGACAGCATCTACGACGAGGAGCTCAACTACCGCGACCACATGGCCGAGGTCATCAAGCTGCGCCGCAAACTCTGCCCGGTGCGGATGGAGCTGAGCCGCGCCATCGAGCCTGCGGTGATCGAGACCCTGTGCGACAAATTCAAGCTGGAAACCAAGCAGGTGTTTGAATATGACGCCCCGCTGGACATGTCCTTCCTGTTCAAGATCCAGGATGAACTGCGCAACCACAGCGAACTGTTCTATGCCCCGCGTCACCCGCAAAAGAGCCCCGACCTGGATCTGAACCAGTCCATCCTGGACCAGATCGTCAAGAAGGACGTGCTGCTGCACTACCCCTACCAGAGCATCCGGCCCTTCCTGCAGATGCTCAGCGAGGCCGCCCGGGATCCCAAGGTGGTCTCCATCAAGATGACCCTTTACCGCCTGGCCCGGGACAGCAAGGTGGTGGAAAGCCTGGTGGAAGCTGCCGAGAACGGCAAACAGGTGGACGTGCTGGTGGAGCTCAAGGCCCGGTTTGACGAGGAAAACAACATCGCCTGGAGCCGTCGGCTGGAACGGGCCGGCTGCCATGTGATCTACGGGCTCAGCGGGATGAAGGTCCACAGCAAGCTCTGCGTCATCACCCGCAAAATGCCGGACGGGATACAGTACATCACCCAGATCGGCACCGGCAACTACAACGAAAAGACCAGCCGTCAGTATACCGACCTTTCGCTGATGACGGCCTGCAAGGAGATCGGCGAGGAAGCCGCCGCCACCTTCCACGCCCTGACCCTGGGCGAGACCATCGACCACACCCAGCACCTGCTGGTGGCGCCGCACTGCCTGCAGAACAAGCTGATGGATATGATCGACGACGAGATCAGCAAGGTGCGCAATGGCGGTGAAGGGCTCATCCGCATCAAGATCAACGGCCTCAGCGACAAGACCCTCATCGACAAGCTCATCGAGGCCAGCTGTGCGGGGGTTAAGATCGAGATGATCGTCCGGGGCATCTGCTGCCTGCGCGGCGGGGTGCCGGGCCAGACCGACAACATCCATATCATCAGCGTGGTGGGCCGGTATCTGGAACATTCCCGCATCTATATCTTCGGCAAGGGTGACGAGGCCCGGTACTACATCGGCAGCGCCGACTGGATGACCCGCAACACCCTGCGCCGGGTGGAGGTGGCCGCCCCCATTTATGACGAGGCCCTCAAGGCCCGCCTGAACACCATCTTTGAGGTCATGTGGAAGGACAACCGTCAGGCCCGGGACCAGATGCCCGACGGCAGCTACCGCCGCCGGATTCCCAACGGCGAGAAGGCCCTGGCCTGCCAGGATTGGCTCTATGACGAGGCCTACCGCCTGGCACACAACGAAGCGTGATCGACGTTTTGTGCCGTACAGCCTGCTGGTTGGCTGTTTTCCCCTTTTGTAAATCATGATCCCGATTTTACTGAATTAAATGATATCGCCGGAAATTGTGCTCACCACACAATTTCCGGCGATATTTTTTATGGCGATAAAAAGATCCGGGAGTTTGACATACTCCCCATGTCTAAAGCCAGGGGATTCTACCCTTTGAGACATAGAAATTGTGCTTCAACGGAGCTGCT
>CALWNP010000064.1 GCA_944382835.1 uncultured Gemmiger sp. | reverse complement strand
CCGCGCCGGTCTTGTGGGCCATGGAGTGGACGATGCCCAGCAGGGCGTTGGAGAAGGCCATGCCGGCCAGGCACTGGGCGTCGTGCATGGCGTCCCGCTTGGCCATATCGCCGTTGTAGCTGCCCACCAGGTCAGCCTGGATCATCCGGATGGCGAAGATGGCCAGCGGATCGGTATAGTTGCAGTTGGCGGTGGAGACATAGGCCTCGATGGCGTGGGTCATGGCATCCATGCCGGTGTGAGCCACCAGCTTCTGGGGCATGGTCTCGGCCAGCTCGGGGTCCACGATGGCCACATCGGGGGTGATCTCAAAGTCCGCGATGGGGTACTTGATGCCCTTGGAGTAGTCGGTGATGATGGAGAAAGCGGTCACCTCGGTGGCGGTGCCGGAGGTGGAGGAGATGGCGCAGAAGTGGGCCTTCTGGCGCAGCTTGGGGATGCCGAAGACCTTGCACATCTCCTCAAAGGTGATGTCGGGGTACTCGTACTTGATCCACATGGCCTTGGCCGCGTCGATGGGGGAGCCGCCGCCGATGGCGATGATCCAGTCGGGCTCAAACTCCTCCATGGCGGCGGCGCCGCGCATGACCGTCTCCACCGAGGGATCGGGCTCGATGCCGTCAAAGATCTTGACCTCCATGCCGGCTTCCTTCAGGTATCCCACGGCCTTGTCCAGGAACCCGAACCGTTTCATCGAACCGCCGCCGACGCAGACGATTGCCTTTTTGCCTTCAAAGTCCTTCAATGCCGCCATCGCACCTTTGCCGTGGTAAAGGTCGCGGGGCAGGGTAAATCTTGCCATGGGAAATGCCTCCTTTGTGCTGTTGCAGTCATGTAAAGTACTGGATTGACAGAAGTTTGACAATCCGGTTACTATCAGTATAAGCCCAAACGGCGGCAGAATCAATCCAGGGAAATGGACAAAAATCCCACCCGGTTTTGGGCAGGTTGCCCGCTGGCGGGGATGTGGTACAATAGAGGAAAAACCCAACGCAAGGAGGAGGCAGAAGGATGGGAGAATGGATCACGGTGACCGACCTGGGGATGCCGGAGCTGGAGGTGTATACCAGCCTGACCGACACCCGGCTGCGCAGCAAGCTGGAGCCGGAGAAGGGGGTTCTGATTGCCGAGAGCCCCAAGGTGATCCGACTGGCATTGGCGGCGGGGTGGCAGCCGCTGAGCTTTCTGATGGAGCGGCAGAAGGCGGAGGGCCCGGCCCGAGAATTGCTGGCCGAGTACCCCGAGGTGCCGGTCTACACCGGGGAGCGGCAGGTGCTGGCGGCGCTGACCGGCTACACCCTGACCCGGGGGGTGCTCTGCGCCATGCGGCGCAAGCCGCTGCCCACGGTGGAGGAGGTCTGTGCCGGGGCGCGGCGGCTGGCGGTGCTGGAAGGGGTGGTGGACGCCACCAATGTGGGGGCAATCTTCCGCTCGGCGGCGGCGCTGGGGATGGACGGGGTGCTGGTGACCCCCACCTGCTGTGATCCCCTCTGCCGCCGGGCCATCCGGGTGAGCATGGGGACGGTGTTCCAGATCCCCTGGACCTGGATCGGCAGCACGGCGGCGGACTGGCCCCAGCCGGGGATGACCCGTCTGCACGAGATGGGCTTTGCCACCGCCGCCATGGCCCTGTCCGACCGGTCGGTCTCGCTGCGGGATCCGGCCCTGGCCGCCGAGCCCAAGCTGGCGGTGCTGCTGGGGGCGGAAGGGGACGGGCTGTCCCACCAGACCATCGCCTCCTGCGATTACACGGTGCGGATTCCCATGGCCCACGGGGTGGATTCCCTCAACGTGGCGGCGGCCAGCGCGGTGGCCTTCTGGCAGCTGTCCCCGCTGGGCTGAGGGGAGGGACACCGGCTTGCCGCCCCGGGACCAAAGGTTTATAATAAAAGGTATATTTTCCAACAGAAGGAGGTTGGCTGTCATGGCGAAGGAAAAGATCGGGCTGGTGCTGGAAGGCGGCGCCATGCGGGGGATGTACACCGCCGGGGTGCTGGACCTGTTGATGGACAACGGCATCCGGGCGGACCTGGTGATCGGGGTCAGCGCGGGGGCCATCCACGGCTGCTGCTATGTCTCGGGGCAGCGGGGGCGGAGCATCCGCTACTATGAAAAGTACCGCCGGGACCGCCGGTTCATGGGGTTGTGGGCGCTGGTGACCACCGGGGAGCTGGTGGGGGCCAAGTTCTGTTACGAGGACATTCCGCTGCGGCTGGACCCCTTTGACGAGGCGGCCTTTGAGGCATCCCCCACCGCCTTTTACCTGACGGTGACCAACCTGGAAACCGGCAAGGCGGAGTACATCCACTGCAAGGAGCTCAAGGTGGGTTCCGGCATGGACTACATGCGGGCCGGAGCGTCCATGCCGCTGTGCAGCCGAATTGTGGAGATCGGCGGCAAGAAGTATCTGGACGGCGGGGTGGCGGATTCCATCCCCTATGCGGCGGCCAAGGCCCTGGGCTGCACCCGCTGCATCGTGGTGCTGACCCGCCCGGCCGGGTATCTGAAGCAGCCGGCGGCGCTGGCGCCCTTCCGGCTGATGTACCGGAAATACCCCCACTTTGTGGAGACGATGGCCCACCGCCACACCGTCTACAACAGCGAGGTCTGCGCGGTGGAGCAGGCGGCCAAGGCAGGGGAGGCCTTTCTGATCCGTCCCACCGCCGACCTGCAGGTGAGCCGGGCGGAGCGGGACCTGACCAAGCTGCGGGCGCTCTACGAGCTGGGCTGTTCCGATGCCCGGGCCCTGATGCCGGCCCTGCGGGATTTTGTGGGCAGCGATGCCGGAGAGGGGGGGTCCCATGCGTCAGCTCAGTGAGGAGGCCCAGGTGGCCCAATACAAAAAGATGACCGAAACCCCCATCCCCAAGCTGATCACCATGCTGGGGATTCCCACCACCGTGAGCATGCTGGTGACCAACATCTACAACATGGCGGACACCTGGTTTGTGGGCCGGATCGACACCAGCGCCTCGGGGGCGGTGGGGGTGGTCTTCGGGCTGATGGCCATTATCCAGGCCTTCGGGTTCATGTTCGGCCACGGCGCCGGCAGCATCATCAGCCGGCGGCTGGGGGCCCGGGATGTGGACAGCGCCTCCCGGTTTGCCTCCACCAGTTTCTTTTCCTCCCTGGTGGCGGGGGGCTGCATCCTGGGGCTGGGAATGCTGTTCCTGAATCCCCTGATGCGGCTGCTGGGCAGCACCGACACCATCCTGCCCTATGCCCGGACCTACGGGATGTTCATTCTGCTGGCGGCCCCCTTCATGGCCAGCAGCTGCGTGATGAACAACATCCTGCGGTATGAGGGCCGGGCGGCCCTGGCCATGATCGGCCTGACCAGCGGCGGCATCCTGAACATCTTCGGGGACTGGATTCTCATGGAAGGATTGGGGCTGGGGGTCTTTGGCGCGGGGTTGTCCACCGCGGTGTCCCAGCTCATCAGCTTTCTGCTGCTGCTCTTCATGTTCCTCAGCGGCCGCACCGAGAGCAAGATCTCGCTGCGGGGCTTTACCCGGGACCCCCGGGAGATATTGCTGATCTGCCAGACCGGCCTGCCCAGCCTGATGCGCCAGGGGCTGAACAGCGTCTCCACCATGATGCTCAACGGCCAGGCGCGGCTGTACGGCGATGCGGCGGTGGCGGCCATGTCCATCGTCAGCCGGGTCTGCAACTTCCTCTTCTCGGTGGCGCTGGGCATCGGCCAGGGCTTCCAGCCGGTGTCGGCCTTCAACTACGGCGCCAAGAAGTACACCCGGGTGCGCAAGGCCTTTCTCTTCACCCTCACGGTGGGGGAGGTGCTGCTGGGCACCATGGCGCTGCTCTGCATCTTCTTCACCTCGTCGGTGGTGGGCTTTTTCCGGGCAGACCCCGAGGTCATTGCCATCGGCGGCTTTGCCCTGACGGCCCAGTGCATCGCCCTCTTCTTCCAGCCGCTGACCGTCTGTTCCAACATGCTCTTCCAGAGCATCGGCCAGAATCGTTCGGCCACCTTCCTGGCCACCCTGCGCAGCGGGTTGGTTTTCATCCCGGTGCTGCTGGTGTTGTCCCGGGTGTTGGGGCTGACCGGGGTGCAGGTCGCCCAGACCGTCTCGGATGTCATTGCTTTCTTTATCTGTCTGCCTTTTGTGGTGCGGTTCTTTGGGGTGTTGAAGGAGATGGAACACTCGGCGGAGTGAGGACGGCTGCTTGCCGGGAGGCCCGTCGGGGGACGGAGGCCCCGGGCTTCCGGGGTCGGGGTGGACCACCCCGAGGGCGGCATCCTTCCGAAGGCGTTCCTTTTTTGTAACCAAAAAAGGAACCGAAAAAAGTTCCACCGTTTCGAGGCGGTGGACGCCCGACCAGGGTTTTCAACCCTGGACCCCTTTTGGCCCCCACCGCGGACGGGGGCCAAAAGCAAGGAATACCTTATTAGAGAAAGGGCTTCGCCCTTTTCAAACCTTCTCTATAATCCACCACCTACGGAGGCAACCCTGGAACCAAAATCCAAACCTAGAGGAAGGGTTTTAGAAAACACTTCCGAAAGCAGTAACACAAAAAGATAAGCCAGAAACAACCGAGAGGCAACACGCCTTTCCATTGTTTCTGACTTATTTGTTTTATAGAGAAGGATTATCAAGGGCGGATGCCCTTGATTTTCAATCCATTCCTTGCTCAAGGCCCCCGTCAGGGGTGGGGGCCTTGAGGAGTCCAGGGCGTTAGCCCTGGTCGTGCGTCCACCGCCTCGAAACCGGTGGGACTTTTTCGGTTCCTTTTTGGTCACAAAAAGGAACGCCTTCGGGGGAGGATCGTCCTCGGGGTGGTCCACCCCGACCCCGGCAGCGAGAAGCCTACGGTCCCCGTCGGGCCTAACGGCTGGCAGCCGCCTTCCCGCCAAGGAAGCTCAAACCAACGCCTCCTGCGGTGCCTGCGTGGCGGCCGCCACCGCCCCATCCGAAGCCTCCGGCGCTTCCGCCGGCGCCACCGGAGGAGCCCCCGCCGGGGCCTCCTCCGCCGTCCCGTTCACCGGGATCCGGACAATGTACTCCAGGCACCCGTCCTTCCGGGTGCAGCTGGTGGTGGCCCCGATGCCCTTCTGGACCATCATGTCCACCGCATGCTGCAGGGTGTTCACAAACAGCCGCACATCCTTGACCATCGGCACCGTCTTGCGGCAGGGGCTGGGCTTCTCGGGGGAGGCCAGCATGGCGTCCACCAGCTTGTCCGCCTCCCGCACACTCATCTTCTCCTCGCCCATCTTCTGCAAGGCCGCCGTCCGCCGGCTCTCGGGCAGGCGCAGCGCCGCCCGGGCGTGCCGCTCGGTCAGCTGGTGCAGGGTGCAGAGCTGCTGCTGTTCCGGCGTCAGGCTCAGCAGCCGCAGCTTGTTGGCCAGGGCCGGCTGGGACAACCCCAGCCGCCGGGCCGCCTCGGCCTGGGTGCAGCCCCACAGCCGGATCACCTCCCGGATGCCCCGGGCGGTGTCGAAGGGGTCCAGCTGGGTGCGCTGGATGTTCTCCAGCAGCCCCAGCGCCGCGGTCTGCCCCTCGTCGAAGTCCGACACGATGGCCGGCACCTTCTCCAGCTTGGCCAGACGGCAGGCTCGCAGCCGCCGCTCACCCGCCACCAACTGATACCGCCGCATTCCCAGCCGCCGCACGCTCACCGGCTGCAGCAGCCCGTTCTGTAAGATGCTCACCGCCAGCGCCGCGATCTCGGTGTCGTCAAACACCGTCCGCGCCTGGTAGGGCGAGGGCTCTATCCAGTTTACCGGCAGCATCAGCACCCGTCCGGGTCTTTGTCTCTCGCTCATCTCATTCACCCCATCTTCCCAAAAACAGCCGCCGGACCTTTTCCGGCCGGTTTCCGGTACAACAAAACCGCCTGTGCCGGCTTTTTCCAAAAAAAGCATAGCACAGGCGGCCGGGATGTTCCAGAAAATTCGTTCGCCCTTTTCTGCCCCGCCTCGCGGTTTTACAGCGGCTTTTTCGCAATCACGCCGCCGTTGCGGGGGTAAACCGTCGAGGTTTGCGATATTTTTTCACAGACCAGAATCCGCCGCTCGCTGCCGTCGGGCAGGGTGAAGGCCCGGGTCTCGGCCAGCCGACCGCCCAGCTTCTGCAGGGCGCGGGAGGCGGCCGCCGCCTCGGCGTCGGCGTCGGGGCCCTTCATGGCCAGGAAGAAACCTCCCTTGCGCACCAGGGGCAGGCAGTACTCGCAGAGCACCGGCATGGCCGCCACCGCCCGGGCGCTGGCCAGATCAAAGGCTTCCCGCCACTGCTTGCGGGCGGCCTCCTCGGCCCGCTCCTTCACAAAGGAGATGCCGGTCAGGCCCAGCTCGCCGCAGAGATACTGCAAAAAGGTCACCCGCTTGCCGGTGGGCTCCATCAGGGTCAGCTCCAGGTCGGGCTTGTAGATCTTGGCCACCACCCCGGGGAACCCGGCACCGGTGCCCACATCCACCATCCTGCCTTGGACCTCGGGCTGGGCGGCAAAGAGCAAGCTGTCCACAAAATGCCGGTCCTCGATACCCTGAGGGTCCACAATGGCGGTGAGGTTGACCTTCTGGTTGTAGTCTACCAGAATCTGAGCATAGCGGTCCAGCAGTTCCAGCTGGACGGGGGAGAGGGAAATGTTCCACGTGGAACATTTTTCAGCCAATCGTTCACGATCAATCATAGAAAGGTCTCCTTAAACCAAAATGTTCCACGTGGAACAATCACCATAGAGAAGGATTATCAAGGGCGGATGCCCTTGATTCTCAATCCATACCTTGCTCAAAGGGCCCGTCAAGGGTGGGCCCTTTGAGGAGTCCAGGGCTTACAGCCCTGGTCGGGCGTCCACCGCCTCGAAACGGTGGGGGTTTTTGTGCCTGCGCGGCTATGCCGCGCAATCGCGCGAAGCGCGATGCACAAACCAACGCGCAGCGTTGGTTCCGAAATAGGTGTTCCGCGTCTCGCGCGGAACTATATGGTAGGCACCAACACCAATTTATTGCAGTCACAAAAAGGAACAGCCCTTCGGGGGGGATGCCGTCCTCGCGGCGGTCCGCAAACACCACCCCTTCGGGGGAGGCCCGCCTTCGGGCAACCCCGAAGCGTCCCCCAAACAGGAAGAGGGCAGGGAACCTCACCGTTCCCGCTGAAATTTCATCACCGCCAGCGACAGCTGCGCCAAATCACTGGGGCTGACCCCAGGAATCCGCCCCGCCTGCGCCAGGGTCAGCGGCCGGATCCTGGCCAGCTTCTCCCGGGCCTCCAGGGTCAGGGTCTCGATGGGAGCATAATCAAAGTCCTCGGGGATGGCCACCTTCTCGTGCCGCTGCACCTCCCGGATCAGCCGCTGCTCCCGCTGGATATAGCCGGCATACCGGATCTCGGTCTCGATGCGCTGGGCCATGGTGGGGGAGACCTGCTCCCCCCAGCCAATGACCTTGGCCACCAGCTCGTAGTCGATGCCGGGGCGGCGGAGCAGCTCGGCGGCGGTGCCGCCGTTCTCCCCGATTCTGGCCGCCCGCTCGGGTCCGGCGGCCTCCTTCAGGGCGGCCAGCGGCACCTTGGTGGATTCCAGCCGGGCCAACTCGGCCTTCTTGATCTCCTGGTCACGCTGGAACACCGCCCAGCGGTTGTCGTCCACCAGCCCGTACTCCCGGCCGATGGGGGTCAGCCGCTCGTCGGCGTTGTCCTGGCGCAGGCTCAGCCGGTACTCGCTGCGGCTGGTCATCATCCGGTAGGGGTCCAT
>CALWNP010000063.1 GCA_944382835.1 uncultured Gemmiger sp. | reverse complement strand
ACAAAAAAATGAGATAGGCAAACCCTTTCGGGAATGTCTATCTCATTTTTTTAGGCTATTTTGCAACAGCCCCTTCTCTGTTAACAGACCGTTCTCCTCGCTGATATGATAAAACCAAAGGATTGATGCTGTCCGGTAAATCTTCATAGGCTGGATGGCTCCGGACAAGGCGCACAGGACCATTCAAAGGGGGAAAATAAAATGTTTCACAGAGCAGCCAATCACGCCAACCACCCGTTGCGGCCTGTCCGACAGGCTGCCTTGGGGGTTCTTTTCCTGGTCACTGTTCTGCTGGCGGGATGCAGCGCGCAGGACGATGCTGCCGAGGAGACCGCGCGTTCGGCCATGACCCAGCTGCTCAGCTGCACCGTGGAGGACGCGGAAACCTTTACCGCCGTTCTGACCGGGGAAGGAGCCGTCGGGACGGCGGAAACCGGCATTACCTCTTCGGGGGAAGAGCTGGCTGCCTATGCAGAGGAACGGTATGGCGCCCTTTTGTCGGAGGACTGCCTCCAACAGCTGCTGATGAACCGCTCGCTTTTCAGCAGCGCGGCTCTTGTCCAGAGCAGCGGGGAAGATGTGGAGCCGGAGTTTGTCCGCTTTGAAAGACGGGACGGGGAAGAAGAGGGCTTTGATTTTACCATTGACCTCAAGATGGCCGGGGAGGAGGAACCCGTCGCCACCGCCACCGGCAACATTTTTATGGAACAGACCGCCGACGGGTGGAAGGCTTCTGCCATCACCCTGTCGGTCCAGGAATAGGACGCCAAAGGGGCTGCTGCGAAACCGTGGTTTCGCAGCAGCCCCTTTGCCCTTATCCGTGATTTTTCTCGTAGAGGATGCCCAGCCCTTTGAACAGCAGGTCGGCGTCGTAGTGGACCTGCCGCTGGCAGCAGGGCAGGATGTTGGGGGCCTGGCCGCCGGTGGCCACCACCGTCAGCGGCGCCCCCAGCTGGGCCTCCACCCGAGCGGCCAGGCCGTCCAGCATCGAGGCGGTGCCGAAAATTGCCCCGTTGTTCAGCGCCTCCACCGTGTTGCGGCCGATCAGATGCTCCGGCGCCTCGGCGGCAATGGGGGGCAGCTGGGCGGTGCCGGCGCTGATGGCCCGCAGGCTGGTCTGCACTCCCGGCACGATGAAGCCGCCCAGAAACTGCCCGGTGGCGTCGATGACGTTGTAGGTGGTGGCGGTGCCCATGTCCACCGTCATGCAGGGCAGGGGATAGAGGGCGGCGGCCGCTGCGGCGTCGGCAATGCGGTCATGGCCCACCCGGGCGGGTTCCGCCACCCCAAAGGTCAGGCCAGTGTGCAGCGTGTGGTCCACCAGAATGGCCTCCCGCCCGGTCAGCCGACGGCAGGCCGAGGCCAGCACCCGGGTCAGCACCGGCACCACGCTGCAGACGATGACCCCTTCCACGCCCGGAAGATCCACCCCCATCCGGGCCAGCAGAAACTTGAGCTCAGCGGTGTATTCATCGGCAGTGCACCGGGGCCGGGTGACCATCCGGGAGGTGAAGGTGATGGTCTGCCAGCCGGGGCCCTCCAGCCCGCCGATGCAGATGTTTGTGTTTCCGATGTCCACAGCCAGTATCATGCAACTTCCTCATTTCCCGAACCGCCCGGTTCGTCAGATGTACCGCTATTATAGCACAGCCGCGGCAAAATGTCCCCCTGTCCCCGGATTTTGGGCGGGATTTACAATCCGGCGGCAGAACGGTATAATAGGGGCATTACCAGACGAAGGATGTGTGAATGTATGATTCTGGAGGGCAAAACCATTGTCCTGGGCATCACCGGCGGCATTGCTGCCTACAAAATGCCCAACGTCGCCCATGCCCTGGTCAAGCTGGGGGCCAGTGTCCATGTGCTGATGACCAAAAACGCCACCGAGTTCATCGCCCCACTGGTCTTCGAGACCCTGACCAACCACCGCTGCATTGTGGATACCTTCGACCGCAACTTTCAGTACGATGTGGCCCATGTCTCGCTGGCCAACGCCGCCGATCTGATCCTCATTGCCCCGGCCACCGCCAACGTCCTGGCCAAGCTGGCCCATGGCATGGCCGATGATATGCTTACCACCGTCACCCTGGCCGCCACCTGCCCCAAGCTGGTGGCTCCGGCCATGAACACCCATATGCTGGAAAACCCCATCACCCAGGACAACCTCAAGACCCTGGAGCACTACGGCTTTACCGTCATCCCGTCGGGCAGCGGGCTGCTGGCCTGCGGCGATGTGGGCAGCGGCCGTCTGCCCGAGGAGGGGCTGCTGGTGGACTACTGCCTGCGGGAACTGGCCTGCCTCAAGGATTTGCAGGGCCGCAAGGTGGTGGTCAGCGCCGGTGCCACCCAGGAACCGCTGGACCCGGTGCGCTGCCTGACCAACCATTCCACCGGCAAGATGGGCTATGCTGTGGCCCGGGCCTGCATGCTGCGGGGGGCGGATGTCACCCTGCTCTCGGGGCACTGCGCCCTGCCGCCGGTGCCTTTTGTCAAGATGGTGCCCTTCACCACCGCCGCCGACCTCTTCGAGGCGGTCAAGAAACATGCCATGGACGCCGACGCCCTGGTGATGGCGGCAGCGGTGGCGGATTACCGCCCCGCCACCGTGGCAGCCGACAAGATCAAAAAGAAGGACGGGGATTTCTCCATCCCGCTGGAGCGCACCCAGGACATCCTGGCCTGGGTGGGGGAACACAAGCCCGCCGGTCTGTTTGTCTGCGGGTTCTCGATGGAGACCAAGGACCTCGTCGAGAACTCCACCGCCAAGCTCCACAAAAAGAAGATGGACCTGATTGTGGCCAACAACCTCAAGGTGCCCGGCGCCGGGTTCGGGGTGGACACCAATGTGGTGACCCTGATCTCGGACAAGGGCGCCGAGAGCCTGCCGCTGCAAAGCAAGGATGAGGTGGCCATGCGCATCGCCGATGAGATCGCCCACGCCCTGGCCGCCCGCTGAGCCCTTCTGCTTTCTGCTTTTCACAAAACACCGCCGTGCCATTCTGCCCGGCGGTGCTTTTTTTGCACAAACATAGAAAATCTTGGGGAAAACAGGCGCACTTGCGGGCATTTTGATGGTTTTGGCAGAGGTTTTTTCACACTTCTTCAAAACTCTCCCCCACAATTTTCACAAATTGGGCCTATAATCACGGTTGGACTCATGGATCGGGCTGTCCGTCCGGATGGCCCGTCACAATACAAAAGGGGAGTGTGCTACTTTGATCGAAGTCAATCACCTGACCAAGCGCTATGGCAAGACCTGCGCCGTCGATGACATCAGCTTCACGGTGGAAGACGGCTGCATCTACGGCCTGTTGGGCCCCAACGGCGCCGGCAAATCCACCACGATGAACGTCATCACCGGCTACATCTCGGCCACCAGCGGCACCGTGAAAATTGACGGCCACGATATTCTGGAAGAACCCAAGGAGGCCAAGGCCTGCATCGGCTACCTGCCCGAGCTGCCGCCGCTGTACACCGACATGACGGTGGAGGAGTATCTGGACTTTGTGGCCGAGCTGAAAGGGGTCAAAAAGAAGGCGGACCGGGTGGCTGCGCTGGAAAAAACCATCGAGCGCGCCGGCCTGCAAAAGATGGAACACCGGCTGATCCGCAACCTGTCCAAGGGCTACCGTCAGCGGGTGGGCATCGCTGCGGCCCTGCTGGGAACCCCCAAGGTCATCATCCTGGACGAACCCACCGTGGGCCTGGACCCTGCCCAGATGATCGAAATCCGGGCCCTGATCCGGGACCTGGGCAAGACCCACACCGTCATCCTGTCCAGCCACATACTCAGCGAGGTGCAGACGGTCTGTGACCGGGTGCTCATCATCGCCCACGGCAAACTGGTGGCCCAGGGCACGCCGGAGGAACTGGCGGCCCATCTGGCTGCCCATGGAGTGATCTCGGCCACCGCCCTGGGTGACCGGGAGAAGATCCTGGCTGCGGCTGAGTCGGTGCCGGGGCTGACCAATGTGCAGATTACTGCTGAAAAGAACAATGAGGTCAGCTTTACCGCCGCCAGCGAGGATGGGGCCGATCTGCGTGCTGCTCTGTCCAAGGCGCTGGCGGATGCCGGCTGCCCGGTGCTCTCGCTGAACAGCGAGACCATGAGCCTGGAGGATGTCTTCCTTCAGCTCACCGAAGGCGAGCCCGAGGCGGCCCAGGCGGCCCCTGAAGCACCGGCTGAAGCGCCGGCCCAGCCGGAAGCAGCCCCTGCGCCGGAAACCCCGGCCCAGGATGCCCCCGGAACCGAAGTTCCGCAGAACAATGAGAAGGAGGGTGACTGATCGTGCTGGCTATCTACAAACGGGAAACCAAAAGCTATTTTACCGGCATGATCGGCTATGTGATTATCGCCGTCATGCTGGCCTTTGTGGGCCTGTATTTCACCGCCAACTGCCTGATCTACGGTTCGCCGGATCTGGGCGGCAGCGTGTTGTATTCCACCGTGCTGGTTATGCTGTTTTTGCTGCCGGCGCTGACCATGCGCAGCTTTGCCGATGAGCGCCGCAACAAGACCGACCAGCTTCTGCTCACCAGCCCGGTCTCCATCCCCGGCATTGTGCTGGGCAAGTATCTGGCCGAGCTGACCATCTTTGCCATTCCCTGCCTGTTCACCTGCCTGTTGCCGCTGATTCTCTCCCGGTTTGGCACCGTGCTGCTGGTGGGGGCCTATTCCAGCCTGCTGGCCTACTTCCTGGCGGGGGCGGCCTGCATCGCGGTGGGCACCTTTATCTCGGTGCTCACCGAAAACCAGATCATCGCCTATCTGGCCACCTTCGGCATCCTGCTGGTCTGCTACATGATGAACAGCATCCAGAGCCTCTTCACCAGCGGCAACACCCTGGCCTTTGTTGTATTCTGCATTGTGCTGGCGGTGGTGGCGCTGCTGGTGGGTCTGGCCTGCAAGAACGTCACGGTGGGCAGCGCGGTGTTTTGCATCGGCGCCGTGGTGCTGCTGCTCCTGTTCAAACTGCGCCCCACCTGGCTGGTCACCGGATTCAACCGGGTGCTGGACGCCCTGGCCCTCTTTGTCCCCTTCACCAACTTTGTGGGGGGCATGTTCAGCGTGGCCGGGCTGGTCTACTATCTGTCGGTCATCGGGCTCTTCCTGTTCCTGACCGGCCAGGCGCTGGAACGGCGCCGTTGGCACTGATGAGGGGAGGCAGTAACAGATGAAAAAGAAAAACAATGCACCTGTGCCCACCGAGGCACAGCAAGCCGGCAGCCGCCGGGTATTCCAGAGCGGCGCCTACGCCAGTGCCCTGGCGGTGGTGGTGCTGGTGGCGGTGATCCTGCTCAACCTGGTCATCGGCGCCATCCCCACCAAATACACCGAATTTGATATCTCCTCCGGCCAGATGTTCACCCTCAGTGATACCACCATCAAGCTGCTGGACAGCCTGGACAAGGACGTCACCGCCTACTATCTGGGCCAGTCCGGCAAGGAGGACAGCAACATCACCCGGATTCTGGACCGCTACGCCGGTGAGAGCAGCCACTTCAGTTGGGAGCAGCGGGACCCGGCGGTCTATCCCACCTTCGCCCAGCAGTATGATGCCGCCGACGCCACCGCCGACAGCGTGATCCTGGTCTGCGGCGACAAGTCCACCGTGGTGGATTACAGCGACATGTACAGTGCCGACTATTCCGACTACTATACCACCGGCTCTTACAGCTACCAGTTCGCCGCCGAAAATGCCTTGACCACCGGCATCTCCCAGGTGATCCAGGAGAACAACTACCAGCTGTATCAGGTGACCGGCCACGGCGAAACTGCCCTGGGCAGCGATTTCACCGATGCGCTGTCCAACAGCGGTGTCTCGGTGACCGAGTTGAACTTTGTCACCGCCGGCTCGGTGCCGGAGGATGCCTCGGTGGTGCTGATCAACAACCCCCAGACCGACTTCTCCACCACCGATGTGGATGCCCTGCGCAGCTTCCTGGAGGGCGGCGGTTCGGTGATTGTCAGCACCGACCTGACCTATGAGACCCCCAACCTGGACGCCTTGCTGGCCGAATACGGCCTGAGCCGTCAGCCCGGTCTGCTGGTGGAGACCGATCAGAACTACTACGCCTATCGCTATCCCCAGACCTACCTGCTGCCCGAGATCAGCAACAATGAAATTACCTCCGGCATCACCAACGGGATGTACGTCTTTACCCCGGTGGCCCAGGCACTGCTCACCGACAGCAGCAAGGAGGATCTGACTTACACCACCCTGCTGTCCACCTCGTCCGATTCCTACGCCATGCAGGACTACGCCACCGCCGAGACCGCCCAGAAGGGGGACAATGACCCCGCAGGCCCGCTGAATGTGGCGGTGGCCGCCGAAAATAGCACCACCAACGGCAAGGTGGTCTGGATCGGCTGCGGCAACGTCTTCCTCACCGATATGAACAATGCGGTGTCGGGCGGCAACGCCCAGCTGCTGGGCTCCATCGTCAACTGGATGAACGGCGAGGAAAATGCCGTGGTCATCGACGCCAAGAGCATGAACGCCGAGACCCTGACGGTGCCGGCCATCGCCATCATGGCACTGGGCCTGGGCCTGGTCATTGTTCTGCCGCTGGTCATCCTGATCATCGGTGTGGCCGTCTTCATCGTGCGGCGCCGCCGCTGATCGGGAGGGAAGAGCCATGAAGAAAAAGCTGATGCCGCTGCTGGTGGCTGTGGCCGTTATCCTGGTGCTGGGCATCGCCCTGGCCGCGCTGACCCTGGCGGACAGCGGCGAGGAGGAGGACACCGGCATCCCGCTGTGCACCATCGCGGCGGATTCGGTGGACCACATCTCCTACGATGACGGCGAAAATGCCCAGTCCCTGACCAAGGACGCTGACGGCAACTGGACCCTTGACAGCGACCCGCTGCTGCCGGTCTCCCAGAGCCAGGCCGAGGCGGTGGCCGAGGACATCACCGGCCTGGAGGCCCAGCGGGCCCTGACCGACGACGCCGAGGTGGACGCCATGGGCTTTGACGATCCCGAGATGACCCTGAACGTCACCGCCGGGGACGAGACCTTCACCGTCACGGTGGGGGCCAAGAATGAGATGACCGACACCTACTATGTCCGCACCAGTGCAGGGGACACCGTCTATACCGTGGCGGTCAGCGACCTGACCACCGTTTGCAAGGCCCCCAAGGATCTGTATGAGGCCCAGGACATCACCGAGCTGGAAAGCGACGATGTGGCCACCATGACGGTGCGCACCGGCAGCGAGGAGCTGAACTTCACCCAGACCGACGGCACCTGGACCCTGACCGATGATCCCGACTATGACCTGGATCAGGAACTGGTTACCCGGATGGCCAGCACCATCTGCGACCTGACCACCAGCTGGAGCATCACTGCTCCCGAGGCGGATTCGGTCTACGGCCTGGACAACCCCAACACCGTGGTGACCCTGGTGGGTACCGACGGTACCACCGTGACTTGCTCCTTCGGCAGCAATGACCCGGAGGACGACAGCCTGTGCTACCTGCGCAGCTCCAACGCCGACGGGGTGGTCTATGAGGTGAACAGCGGCCATCTGACCGCCTACGCCTACACCAAGGACACTCTCAAGGCTGCCACCCCCGAAACCGCCGAGGCCGCCAGCGAGACCGATGACACCACCGCCGATTACCCGGTGGGCGGCGCCGATACCGTTACCTCGGAATAATCCGTATTCCCAAGGGGCTGTTGCAAAATAGTCTAAAAAAATGAGATAGACATTCCCGAAAGGGTTTGCCTATCTCATTTTTTTGTTG
>CALWNP010000062.1 GCA_944382835.1 uncultured Gemmiger sp. | reverse complement strand
AGCCGCTCGTCGGCGTTGTCCTGGCGCAGGCTCAGCCGGTACTCGCTGCGGCTGGTCATCATCCGGTAGGGGTCCATGACCCCCTTGGTCACCAGGTCATCCACCAGGGTTCCCAGATAACTGGTGTGCCGGGCCAGCACCAGCTCCTTGCGGCCCAGGGCGTGGCAGCCGGCGTTCAGCCCGGCCAGCAGCCCCTGGGCGGCGGCCTCCTCGTAGCCCGAGGTGCCGTTGAACTGCCCGGCGCCGTAGACCCCCGCCACAATCTTGCTCTCCAGGGTGGGGCGCAGACTGGTGGGGTCCACACAGTCGTACTCGATGGCGTAGGCCGGGCGCATGATCTCCAGATGCTCAAAGCCCCGGATGGTGCGGTACATCTCGTTCTGCACCACCTCGGGCAGGGAGGAGGAGAGCCCCTGAAGATACATCTCCTCGGTGTCCTCGCCGCAGGGCTCCACAAAGACCGGGTGGCGGTCCTTCTCCTTGAACCGCACCACCTTGTCCTCGATGGAGGGGCAGTACCGGGGCCCCACCCCCTGGATGTCCCCGCCGTAGAGGGGAGAGCGGTCCAGGTTGTTGAGGATCACCCGATGGGTCTCGGGGTTGGTGTAGGTGATGTAGCAGTCCACCTTGTTGTGCATGGGGGTGCGGGTGAGAAAGCTGAAGGGCTGCAGCAGCTGGTCGGGGTCGCCGGGCTGGCGCTCCAGCTTGGAGAAGTCGATGCTGCGGCGGTGGACCCGGGCGGGGGTGCCGGTCTTGAACCGGCGCAGTGGGAAGCCGTTGGCCACCAGACACTGGGTCAGGGCGGTGGCGGCGTGCTGGCCGTCGGGGCCGCCGTCGTAGTGGGCCTGGCCCACAAAGATCCTGCCCCCCAGGGTGGTGCCGGTGGCGATGACCACCGCCTTGCAGGAATAGTACCCGCCCAGGTTGGTGGTCACCCCCCGCACCGCGCCGTCCCGGATGTCCAGCCCCACGATCTCGGCCTGGTGGATGTCCAGGTTTTCGGTTTGCTCCAGGGCGTGCTTCATATACATATGGTAGCGCTTGCGGTCGGTCTGTACCCGCAGGCTGTGCACCGCCGGGCCCTTGCCCCGGTTGAGCATCCGGCTCTGGAGAAAGGTGGCGTCGGCGGCAATGCCCATCAGCCCGCCCAGGGCGTCGATCTCCCGGACCAGATGGCCCTTGGCGGTGCCGCCGATGGAGGGATTGCAGGGCATGTTGCCGATGAAATCCAGGGTCAGGGTAAAGACGGCGGTCTTTGCCCCCAGGTGGGCGGCGGCGTGGGCCGCCTCGATGCCGGCATGGCCGGCGCCCACCACAATCACGTCATAACTTCCAAGATGGTCTAGCTGCATGAATCTGTTTCCTTCTTTGTCTTCAGGGACGGTGTCCGCCGTCCCGGTTGTCGTCTTCCTCTTCCACCCCGGTCACGGTCAGCACCCCGTCCCGCACCCGGAACCGCACCCGCAGCCCGGCAAAGCTCATGCCGTATTCCCGGCCGGGGTCCTTCTGGTAGGCGGGGCGGGGGTCGTTGGCCAGCACCCCCTGCAGGGCCGCCCGCTTTTCGGCGGGCACCCGGTCCAGCAGGGCGGGGGGAAAGTCCAGGGCCAGGGCGTAGTCCTCGCTGGCCTCGGCAAAACCGCCCCGGGCCTCGGGGTGGGCGTCCACATAGGGCAGATAAGGCTTGATGTCATAGATGGGGGTGCCGTCCAGCAGGTCGGCCCCCGCCACCCGGAGCAGTGGCCCCTGGTCGGTGTGGAGCCGGATCTCCCGCAACTCCACACAGGAGAGCCCGATGGCGTTGGGCCGGAAGGGACTGCGGGTGGCAAAGACCCCCATCCGGGTGTTGCCGCCCAGCCGGGGCGGCCGGACGGTGGGCCGCCAGTGTTCGCCGTCCGCCCCCGCCTCCACCACGGTGGAGAACTGCCAGATCAGCCAGAGATGGCTGAACCCCTCCAGCCCCCGCAGGGCGTCGGGGTTGCGGAAGGAAGGCTCAAACAGGATGGCGGCTTCCAGGTCGGGCACCAGCCCGCTCTGGCGGGGGATGCCGAATTTTTCGGGGAAGTCGGTGTGGATGCGGGCGATGGGGACCAGGGGATAGGGCTGCTGCATGGGATGCCTCCTTCCTTCCCGCCGATTGCCAAGGTCCGGGAAGGGATGCTATAATAAAGAAAATTTCGGAACAGCCGCCAAAAGGGGGCTGTGGGTTCAGGGGGGATCGGGTTGGTGCAACAAACCGCGCCGCGCCTGCAATGGCTGGACGCACTGAAGGGCTTTGTGATGCTGGTGGTGGTCTGGAGCCATTCCATGGCCGCGCCCTATGCGGGGGCGGTGGGCTACTGGTTCATTGCCTGTTACATGGCGGTGTTTTTCTTTGCCTCGGGGATGACCTTTCATCCGGGAGGCAGCCTGGGCCAGGTGGCGGCCAAGCGAGCCAGGCGGTTGCTGGTGCCCCATTATCTCTACGGGGCGGCGCTGGTGCTGCTGGATTTGTGCAACATCTGGATCAAGGGCCGGGAGAACCCCGAGGCGGGGCGCAAGTTTTTCGGGCTGCTGTACAGCCGGTATTATCTGTACCCCGACGGCACCCCGAATAACCCCCAGCTGCTGCCCTGCCGGGACGGAACTTTGTGGTTCCTCACCGCCATGTTCTGTGCCTCGCTGCTGGCCTGGGTGTATTTCCGGCTGCGGCGCCGCCGGGCCAGGGTTCTGCTGGTGGTAGGGTATCTGGGCGCAACGTTGGCGCTGGATTTCCTGCCGGTGCTGCTGCCCTGGAGCCTGGACACCGCCTTTCTGGCGGCGCTGCTGATCCTGGCGGGCCACGGCTGGGCGGCGGTGCGGGGCCGGCTGGCCCCGGGGGCCAAGTGGGTGCTGCTGGCGGTGTGTTTTGCCGCCTACACCGCCGCCACCCTGGTGAACACCGGGGTAAACCTCTCCATCCGCCGGTACGGCTACGACGGCCCGGCCAGCTGGCCCAGCTGCGGGGTGATCTGCCTGGCGGGGTCGCTGTGCTTTGCCCTGCTGTTTGAGCTGGTGCCCCTGGGCAGGGTGGGGAAGGTGCTGGCCTGGATCGGCCGGCATTCCATGCCCTTCCTCTGCACCCAGCTGTTTTTCCTCGAACTGTTTTACAGCATCGGCAGCAAGGTCTGTGCAAATGATCTGATCACCGGCTGGATCTCGGTGGTGGGGGCCGCCGGATGCGCGGCGGGGGTCGCTGTGGTCTTTGACCGCCTGGGGAGGCGGTGGGGGGTGTTTCGGCTGCTGTGAGATGCCTGGCGGGGACCGTAGGCCCGAGGCCCTTTTGCCGGGGTGGACCACCCCGAAAACGGCATTCTCCCGAAAGCGTTCCTTTTTTGTAACCAAAAAAGGAACCGAAAAAAGTTTGACCGTTTCGATGCGGTCAACGCACGACCAGGGTTTTCAACCCTGGACCCCTCAAAGGGTCCACCGCGGACGGACCCTTTGAGCAAGGAATGGATTAGAGAAAGGGCTTCGCCCTTTTCAAACCTTCTCTATGCCCCACCACCTACGGAGGCTCCTCCGGGAGCGGAATCCAAACCTAGCGGAAGGGTTTTTGATGCGCTTCCTGCACCTATTATACTAAAGACAAAAGCCAGACGCAACGAAAAGGCACACCACCTTTTCCATCGCGTCTGGCTTTCTTTTTGTATCTCTATTTCAGCAGTAGAGAAGGATTATCAAGGGCTTCGCCCTTGATTCTCAAAAGGTTTTTCCTTGCTTTTTGGGTCTGTCTTTAGGCAGGCCCAAAAAGGAGTCCAGGGCTTACAGCCCTGGTCGTGCGTCCACCGCCTCGAAATCGGTGGGACTTTTTCGGTTCCTTTTTGGTCACAAAAAGGAACGCCTTCCCGGGAGGCCCGTCCTCGGGGTGGTCCACCCCGAAACCGGAAGCCCGGGGCATCCGTCCCCCGTCGGGCCTAACGGCCAGCAGCCGTAACCCCGAAGGTCACCGACCTTCGATCCGCTTCGCCAGCCTCCCCAGAGGCCCCAAAGGCCGCCGGGCCTCCTCGGCCAACCCCCTCCGATACCGGCGGTCATTCTCGTAGATGGTCCCCCAGCAACTGCGGTTGCGCCGCAGATGGGGTCCTTTCCGGAAAATGCCGTCCAGGAAATCAAAGCAGAGCCGGTCGTCCCGGTAAGCCTCCGCCCGGCATCCGGGCGCCAGAATCGGGGCATGGCAGAGCTTGAGGAAAGCCGCCTCGTCCCGGTCCAGGGCATCCAGCGCCGCGATGAGGGCGGCGTTGTCGGGATAGCTGCCCGCCCAGACAAAGGCCTCCGGGTTGAACTCGGTGAGGATGTCGGGGTCGCCCCAGTAGATGGGGACGGTGCCGGCGGCAAAGGCGTCCACGATCTTCTCGGTGCAGTAGCCGGGGGAACTGCTGTTCTCGTAGGCGATGGAGAACTTGTACTGCCGCTGGAAGGCCAGCTTGTCCGGCACCGGCCCGCCGATGTTGTTGGCGTAGCCGCCGCCGCTGTCCACCCGGCGATGGGCACTGAGCTCGGCAAAAAACCGGTTGCGCTCCTGGGAGAAATCGTTGCTGACCACAAAGTTGCAGAACTTTTTCCGGCCCAGGAAATCGGCATCGGGCAGGGTGTGCTTGGCCAGGGCCGGCTGCCAGGAATCCCGCATGGCGTAGAGGGGCAGCCGCAGATACCGCCCGTCGTACTCCAGCCGGGGAAAGCCCATGGCATAGTCGTAGAGGTTGAGGTCGGGCCAGCTGTCCTCGCCGGAATACTGGATGCGGCAGCAGTCGTAGTCCAGATAGTCCTCCCCGAAGGTACCGCAGAGAACAAAGTCGGGGTGGTCGGCGGGGGAGGTGCAGAGGTCGATCTCGTACCCGCCCCGGCGCAGCGCCCGGGTGAAGTAGTTGTCACCGGGGTCCCAGTCGGCGGCCAGGTCGCAGAAGGCCAGCCGCACCCGGCGCGGCTCAGTCATGGTTCTGCTGCCGCAGCCGGGCATATTTCAGGATGCCGGCGATGGTCTTGCTGTCCCGGATGGTGTTGTCCATCACCATCTCCAGCGCCTTGTCAAAGGGGACCTTGACCACATCCAGAAACTCGTCCTCGTCCAGGTGCTGGTGGATCTTGTGCAGGCCCCGGGCGGCCCAGGTGTAGATCTTTTCGGTGTCGTAGCCCACGGTGGGGTAGAGCACCCCCAGGGAGAGGAACTCGTCGGCGGTGACGCCGCACTCCTCGCCCAGTTCCCGCTTGGCGGCCTCGAAGGGGTCCTCGCCGGCTTCCAGCTTGCCGGCCGGCAGCTCCCAGATTTCCTCCCCGAAGGCGTAGCGGAACTGACGGACCATGTAGATCTCGTCGTCCTCGGTGACGGCCAGCACGCAGGCCCCGCCGTGGTGATGGACCACCTCCCGCAAACTGGTTTTGCCGTTTTCCAGCAGGGCGGTGTCCAGGGTCACCCGGATGACCTTGCCCGAATAAATCTCCTTACTGTCGAGGGTTTTTTCTGTATGAGCCATGGTGGGACTCCTTTCCTTTCCGTGATGCCTTTATTGTACGGCGGGGCGGGGGAGAGTGTCAAGGGAGGAAAACGGCAGGCCGCCGTTAGGCCCGTCGGGGACCGTTGGCCCGGTGCGGGTTGGAGGTCGATGACCTCCACGAAGCCGGCTGCTGCCGGAAAGCGTTCCTTTTTGGTCACAAAAAAGGAACGCTTTCGGAAGGATGCCGCCCTCGGGGTGGTCCACCCCGAAACCGGAAGCCCGGGGCATCCGTCCCCCGTCGGGCCTAACGACAAGCAGCCGCCTTCCCCCCGGTTGCCAACCGCCGGAAATATGATAGAATAGGAGGGAAGTCCATCATCCGGGGAGGGATCAACAGTGAACCAAAGCGAAGACCGCTGTGCCGGCGGAATCCAGTACACCCTGACCCGCCGCAAGGTGCGCAACATCAACCTGCGGGTGCGGGGGGACGGCAGCGTGGCGGTGTCGGCGCCGCTGCGGGTGGACACCGCCCGGGTGGATGCCTTTGTGGCCGGGCACGCCGGCTGGGTGCAGCGCTCCCGGCGGCTGATGCTGGGGCGGGCCGAGGCCGAGGCCAACACCCCGCTGCCCAGCCTGGCCGAGGTCCAGGCCCGGATGATCCAGCTTTGCCAGCGGTATTTTCCGCTCTTTGCCGCCACCTGCCCGGGCGGGCGGATGCCCCGCATCCGGGTCAAGGAGATGCACACCCGCTGGGGCAGCTGCAGCCTGCGCACCGGCACCCTCTGCTTTGCCCGGCGTCTGGGCGCCATGCCCGCCGAAGCCCAGGAATATGTGGTGGTCCACGAGTTCTGCCACTTTGCCCATCCCAACCACGGACCGGCCTTCTGGGCGGCGGTGGGGGAGATCCTGCCCGACTACGCCCGCCGCCGCAAGCTGCTGCAGCCCTGAACACCCCACAACCCAAAATCATACCGAAGGGGGGATCCTACCTTGCCGGGTTCCAACAAAAAGTATTCCACACTGGTCAACAACACCATCCTCTTTGCCATCTCCAACTTCAGCTCCAAGCTGGTCAGTCTCATCATCCAGCCCTATCTGAGCTACGCCCTGGACAGCCCCGATGTGATGGGCGTCACCAAGCTGATGCAGAACGTGGCCAACCTGCTGATCCCGGTGGTCAGCCTGGGGGTCAGCTATGCGGTGATCCGGTTCGGCCTGGACAAGACCAAGGACAAATCCAGCGTCTTCATGAACGGCCTGGCCACCATCCTCATGGGGTTTGTCCTCATGGTGCTCTTCTGGCCGGCGGTGCGGCTGATCCCCAACGCCGGGGATTACCTGGTGCTGCTCTACCTCTGCGTGCTGGCCAGCTGCCTGCGCACCCTCTGTACCCAGTTCATCCGGTCCCGGATGTGCAACCGGCTGGTGGCCATCGACGGGGTCATGACCACCGCCACCCTGCTGGGATTCTACTTCCTCTTTTTGTCGGTGCTGGGCATGGGTGCCACCGGCTATCTGCTGGCCATGTTCTGCTCCGACCTCTGCTCGGCTATCTTTGTCTTTGTGGCCGGGGGATGCCGGCGGTTCTTCAACCCCGCCAAGTTTGACCGCGCCCTCTGGAAGGAGATGCTGCGGTACTGCGTCCCGATGATCCCGGCCTCCATCAGCTTCTGGATCATCAACGCCTCCGACATGTTTTACGTCCAGGCCATGTGCGAGGACTACGGCGGCCGCACCGGCAACACCTGGGTGGGCCTTTTGGGGGCGGGGTATTTTCTGCCCCAGATCATCACCATTGTGGGCCAGATCTTCTACGAAGCCTGGCAGCTCTCGGCGGTGACCGAGGAGGAGGACCGGCAGGCCTTTTTCAGCCGGATCTTCCGGGTCTATGCCAGCGTGCTCTTCTGCTGCGTGGCGGGGGTGATCTGGCTGTGTCAGCCGCTGATGCGGATTTTCCGCGCCGACTACTTTGACGCCTGGCAGTTCGTGCCCTTCCTGACCCTGGCGTCCATGTGCACCTGCCTGAACAACTTCCTCAACAGCATCTATGTGGTCTACAAGCGGTCCTCCTCCTCGCTGTACACCATGCTCTGCGGCGCCGCCCTCAACCTGGTGCTGAACTATCTCTTCATCCTCTGGATCGGCCCCCTGGGGGTGACCATCGCCAGCTTCCTTTCGCTGGTGTTGGTCTTCCTGCTGCGGGCCTACTCCACCCGGGGGCTCATCGAGCTGGATTTCCACCCCGGGTGGATGGCGCTGAACCTGGCGCTGGTGCTGGTGGAGATTGTGGCTCTCTTCACCCTGGAGCACTGGGTCATTCCGGTGACGGTGCTCACCGCCGTGATCTGCGGGATCAATTTTCGCGAGGTTTGGAGCATGGCGGAGAAGTTGCTTTCTATGGTGTTGCACCGGCGCGGAAGGTAAGCGGCTGCCTGCCGTTAGGCCCGTCGGGGACCGTAGGCTTCTCGCTTCCGGTTTCGGGGTGGACCACCCCGCAAGCGTTCCTCCCCCGAAGGCGTTCCTTTTTGTGACCAAAAAGGAACCGAAAAAGTCCCACCGTTCCGATGCGGTGGACGCACGGCCAGGGCTGTAAGCCCTGGACTCCTCAAGGCCCCCACCCCTGACGGGGGCCTTGAGCAAGGTATGGATCTGGAATCAAGGGCTTCGCCCTTGATAATCCTTCTCTACAAAAAGAAAGCCAGAAACAATGGATAGGCGTGTTGCCCAACCTTTGTTTCTGGCTTTTTGGTTTATGTTGCAGTTTTCGGAAGTGTTTTCTAAAACCCTTCCTCTAGGTTTGGATTCCGGTGACGGAGGAGCCTGGATAGGTGGTGAGTAATAGAGAAGGTTTGAAAAGGGCGTAGCCCTTTCTCTAATAAATTCTTCCTTGCTTTTGGCCCCCGTCCGCGGTGGGGGCCAAAAGGGGTCCAGGGTCAAAGACCCTGGTCGGGCGTCCACCG
>CALWNP010000061.1 GCA_944382835.1 uncultured Gemmiger sp. | reverse complement strand
AAAAAAATGAGATAGGCAAACCCTTTCGGGAATGTCTATCTCATTTTTTTAGGCTATTTTGCAACAGCCCCTTTTTCAACCAAACAGGCCCCGCTCAGTGGAAAGAACGGGGCCTGTTCTGTGTTTTATGAAAGATTTGGGTCAGCGGTCCTGATCCACGGCGGTGTTGTTCTGTTCCAGCAGGGCGCAGCGCACCTTGCCCACTGAGATGTACCGGTCAAAGACCGCCTGCATGTCGCTGCCGGGTTCGGCGGCGACGCAGCGGTCGCTCCACAGCCGGAGGCGCTGCCCGCCGTCGGGCAGGGGTTCTGGGGTGTAGCGGTTGTGGTAGAACTGTTTGGCCGAGGGGAAGCGGTCGTAGAGCACCCCCTGCAGTTGTGCCGGGTCACAGGAGGGAAAGTTGAGGTTCCACACCTCGTAGGGGGCAATGGGCCGGTTGCGCAGCTCTTCCAGGATGGGCTCCATCCAGGCGTCGGTCACCCGCAGGTCCTCGGTGCTCTCGGCCGAGAAGGCAATGGCCGGGATACCGTTGGCCAGCGCCTCCATGGCCACCCCGATGGTGCCGGAATAGAGGATGTCTGTGCCCACGTTGTAGCCCTGGTTGATGCCGGAAAAGACAAGGTCCGGCTTTTGGGGCAGCACACAGGCCAGCCCCACCTTGACGCAGTCCGCCGGGGAACCGTTCACCGTCCAGGCCTGAACCCCCGGCACCAGGTAGCTTTCCACCTGCCGCAGTTCCAGAGAGCCGAAGACCGAGATCCGCTGGGACATGGCGCTGCACTGGCTGGCGGGCGCCACCACCCAGACCTCCCCCAGGGTGGCGGCCAGCCGCACCAGATGTTCCAGCCCCGGGGACTGGATGCCGTCGTCGTTTGCCACAAGAATCTTCATGCCTGGATTCCTCCTTGGTTGAGCAGGATGGTCTGGCCCTCCCGGGGCAGAATCCGCTGCTGGATGTTGCGGGAGTTGACCTGCTCCGGCCGCTGGCTGTGCAGCGGCACCAGCACCTGGGGCGCGATGGTGTCCACCATCAGCTTGAGGTAGTAGGGGCGGGCATGGCCGCCCAGCCCCAGGTTGCGGAAGGGAATGCCCAGGGCATCCAGCTGAAGCCGCATCTTGCGGTAGGAAGGATCGTAGGAGCCCAGGGGGGAGCCGTCCATGTGCAGGTAGTTGGTGATCACCGGCTGCAGATCAAACAGCTCGTAGAAATCCTTGTAGTCCAGCTGCAGCAGGTAGGAAGCCGGGCTGCGCAGCAGGTCCTGGCGGCTGATCAGCACGGCGCCCTGGGGCACCGGATGGCCGTGCACCGTCTCGGCATAGACATAGAGGGGGTCCAACGGGTAGAAGGCTGCCAGATAATCGGCCTGGACCGCATCCAGCACCAGACGGCGGTTCTGCTTGGCCAGACGGACCACCAGGTTGTGGACCCGCTCCACATTGCGGTTGTAGGGGTTGATGACCACCAGTCCCCCGGCCTCGGCGCAGATCGCCGCGGTTTCGTCCAGCAGGGTGTACTCTGTGCGGATGTCCGGTTCCGGTGCGGTGAGGGAGAGCATGTCCACATCCTCCGAGCTCACCGTTACCCCCTCGGTGATCAGCAGGTCCGCCCCCCGGCAGGCCTGGGCAAAGGCGGTGGTGCGGTCGGGGTGGTAGCCGTGGAAACGGTAATCCCCGGTGTAGCAGATGCTGCCGTCCGGCGTCTGAATCCAGAACCCGCAGGCCCCGATGCAGTCGTGGTCGATGGGCTGCACCCGGACGGTGATGTCCTCCACCGTAAAGCTCTCGCCGCCGGGAATGCCGATGCAGTTGGGATGTTCCCGGTAAGTCAGCTCCTGCTGCACCGCCAGCCGGTGGTAGAGGGTGCGGGATTCCTCGGTCATATACACCGGCACATCGGGGTCCAGCATATCCAGCCCGCCCATATGGTCGATGTGCATGTGGGAGAGGAGGAAGAAATGGGGTTTGGCGGCGTCGTGGTAGGAGACCAGGTTCAGGTCGGCGGCAGCCCCCTCCTCGTAGATGCCGTCCACCGCCGGCAGCATTCCGGCCCGGACGTAGTCCTGGGGAATGTGCCCCGGGCGCAGCCGGATGGACTCATCGGCCCGGTCGGCCACGGTAAAGCCAAAATCAAACAGGCAGACAGCCCGGTCGGTCTCAACGGCCACCACGGTGCCGCCAATGACCCGCAGGCCCTTGTAAAAGGTAATTTTTGTCATCTCAGTCCCTCGTGTTTCTTGCTGAAAAAAGGGAGAGCCGCGCCCTCGGGCAGCCGCTCTCCCCTGCGGATGATGGGTTGGGTTACAGCGCTCCGTTGACGGCATCCACCAGTTCTTTCATGGCGGTGGCACCGTCGGCCTTGTTGAGAATCAGCTCCTCCAGCTTGCTGTTGACGGCGTTCTGGATGTCATAGCTGCCGTCAAAGGCCGGAGAGGAGAAGAAGGCATCGGCCTGGGCGTAGGAGGCGGTGGCGGTGGCATCGCTCTGCATGAAGTTCTGGTAGGTTTCCGACTCGTAGGCCGAGGTGCGCACCGGCAGGTAACCGGTATCCATGGCCCATTTGACGGTGGCGTCGGTGCTGGTCAGGAATTTCAGATATTCCCAGGCAGCTTTCTGCTGGTTGGCGTCTTTGGAGAACATGACGATGTTGGTGCCGGCGGTGTTGGCGGCCTTCTCGGTGTTGCCGGGCAGCGGCGCAACGCCCAACTCCCAGCCGTCATGGGTGATGTAGGAAACGCCGGTGGAGGAGCCGATGTAGGCGGGGATCAGCTGGTTGCTGAAGGGGCCGGAGAAGTAGCCGTCCTCCCCCACCAGCCGGGCATAGCCGTTGTTGTACATTTCCATGATGAAGTCAATGGCCTGCTGGCCGGCGTCGGTGTCAAACAAGGCGCCTTCCTCGCTCACATAGTCGCAGCCGTTCTGGCGCAGGGTGGCTTCCAGCATGCCGGCCATGTCGTCAAAGCCCAGCGAGACCATGTTCTTCTTCTCCAGGAAGGTCTTGCCGATGGTCAGCAGATCGTCCCAGGTCTGGGGCGCTTCCAGGCCCAGCTCATCAAACATCGTCTTGTTGTAGAAGTAGACGTAGGTGCTCTTGTTGAAGGGCATGGCGTTGATGAAACCGAACTGACTGGTCTCCTCCCGGTAGCTCTCCATGATGTCCTCATAGTTATCATAATCGTTGGCCACGAAATCGTCCAGATGCACCACCTTGTCCAGGTAGGGGATCAGCCAGCTGTTGTAGGCCTGGGAGAGGTCCGGCAGGGTGTCGGCGGCGGCGTTGGCGGTCAGTTTGGTGGACAGGTCATCGTAGCTGCCCTGGTTGACCAGGGTGACGGTGATGCCGTACTCATTTTCCGAGTTGAACTGGTCGGTGAGCTCGGTGAGGGTGGTCTCCTGCTGGCCGGTCATGGCGTGCCAGAAGGTCACCTCGCAGGGCTGGATGGCGCTGTCCGAAGTGGCTGCCGAGGAGGCCGCCGAGGAGGCCCCGGTGGAAGAGGCGCCGGTGCTGGCGGAGTCTGCATTGGCGCTGCAGCCGGTCAAGGTGCCGACCGTGACTGCGGCCGCAAGAAGAAGGCAAGGGATGGATTTCCGTTTCATGTTTCGTCTGCTCCTTACTCTGTTTTTTCAATGTTGTTTGGCTCCCTTTGGGGAGAATATCTGTAAACGAAGGCGGGCTCAGCCTTTGACGCCGTTGAACGCCACACCCTCGAGTACATACTTGCGCAAGAAGAGGAAGATCAGGACAATGGGCATCACCAGGATGCAGGAGGCAGCCATGACCAGCTCATAGGAGGTGCCAGCCTCGGTCTGGAACCGGATCAGGCCGGTGGAGAGCACCCGCATCTCCTGGCTGTTGGTGACCAGCAGCGGCCAGAGGAAGGAGTTCCAGGAGCCGATGATGTTCAGGATGGCGATGGTGGTGATGGCGCTCTTGTTCATCGGCACCATGATCCGGACCATGAACTTCAGGTCACTGCACTTGTCCACCTTGGCGGCCAGATAGAGGGCATCCGGCACCTGGAGGAAGAACTGGGTCAGCAGGTAGATGTAAAAGACATTGGAGATCCAGGGCACGACCATGGCCTGATAGGTGTCGATCCATTTGAGCTTGGTGATGGTCATGAAGTTGGTGATGATGAGCATTTCCCCCGGGATCATCAGGGTGGCCATGAAGAGGGAGAAGACCAGATCCTTACCGGGGAACTTCAGCCGGGAGAAGGCGAAGGCCGACAGCACCGAGGTGATGAGCACCCCCACGGTAGTCAGAATGGTGACAATGACAGTGTTGATCAGATACCGCCCGAAGGGGGCTGCCGCCCAGGCCGTGGCGTAGTTGGACCACTGGGCCACGGCGGGGACCATGACCGGCGGGATCTTGACGATCTCGGCGGGGGTCTTGAGGGAGGAGCTGATCATCCACAAGAAGGGCAGCAGGGTGAAGATGGCGCCCAGGCAGAGCACTGCGTACTGGGCAATCCGGGCTGCCACCGAAGACGGTTTGCGGGATTTCATCACGCTTCCTCCTTCTCTTTGGCGATGGATTTTTGTACCATCGTCAGGACCAGGATGATCACAAAGAGCACCACGGCTGCCGCCGAGGCCACACCGTAATCACCGCTGTTGTAGAATTTATCATAGATGTAGTAGACCACCGTGATGGCGCTGTTGGCCGGGCCGGCCTTGCTCTGGAACAGCGAGAAGACCTCGTTGTAGACCTTGAAGGCGTTGATCAGCCCCATGAGGACGGCGTAGACGATGATGGGCCGCAGCTGGGGCACCGTGATCTTGAAAAAGACCCGCAGCCGGGGGGTGGAATCAATCCGGGCCGCCTGGTAGATCTCCTGGGAGATGGAGGCCAGCCCCGAGAGGAAGATCAGGATGTTGAAGGCCAGGCTCTTCCAGATGCTGAAGATGATCAGGGCGGCCAGGGCGTAGTGGGGATCGTTGAGCCAAGGGATGGCCGGGATGCCGAAGAGGCTGAGGAAGTAGTTCAGCAAGCCGTAGTTGCTGTTGAAGATCCAGCTCCAGACAATACCGATGGCAATGACGCTGGTGACGTAGGGCAGAAAGTAAAGGGTCTGGAAGAGGGCCTTGCCCCGCAGGCTGTTGTGGATGAGCACCGCCAGCACCAGCGAGAGCAGGATGGACAGCGGCACCACAAAGACCACATAGATGGTGGTGTTGCTCAGCGCCTTGAGAAAGACCTCATCGGCGAACAGGTCCTGGTAGTTTTGCAGGTTGATTCCCTTGAAGCTGCCGTCGATGATGCTGTAATCCTCGCAGAAGCTCATGGCAAAGGCCTTGATCAGAGGGTAGACGGTAAAAACCAGCAGAATGATCAGCGAAGGGGCCAGATAGAGATAGCCCTTGCAGCCGCGCAGACGGCGGGCAACGGTTTGATTGTGTTGCATCTTCCCGCCCCCGTTCAGACCTTGGCCAGCGTTTTGCCGTCGGCCCCAAAGATGGTCAGCTGCCCCGGCCGCACCCGGGCCGAGAACTTGCTGCCCCGTTCCAGCTGACGGTCGGAGTGGGCCAGCAGCCGCATTTCGGTCTCATCCAGCTTGAAGAAGACCAGCAGGTCCCGGCCGGTCATCCGCACATGGCTGGCGGTCTGCTGGGGTCCGTCGGCGGTGAGCTCAAAGTTTTCGGGGCGGATGCCCATACGGTATTTGCCGGGGGCCAGGTTCTGCCCGGCAGCCATCTCCTGCCGGCTGCGCAGCAGGTGCCCATTGAGCCAGACCCCGTCGGCGGTGATCTCCCCTTCAAACATGTTGATCTGGGGCATGCCCAGGAAGTTGGCCACAAACTCGTTCACCGGGTTCAGGTACATCTCCTGGGGCTTTTCGTATTGCTGCAGCACCCCGCGGTCCATCACCGCGATGCGGTCGGAGATGCTCATGGCCTCCTCCTGATCGTGGGTGACAAAGATGGTGGTGATCTGGACCTCCTGCTGGATGCGGCGGATTTCCTCCCGGGTTTCCACCCGCAGCTTGGCATCCAGGTTGGAGAGGGGTTCGTCCAGCAGCAGCACCTTGGGCCGCTTGACCAGCGCCCGGGCGATGGCCACCCGCTGCTGCTGCCCGCCCGAAAGGGCCTTGGGCTTGCGGTTCAGCAGCCCTTCCAGATGGACCACGGCGGCCATCTTTTCCGCCCGGTCCCGGGCTTCCTGCTTGGGGACCTTGCGGTTGATCAGCGGAAACATGATGTTTTCCAGCACCGTCATATGGGGGTAGAGGGCATAGTTCTGAAACACCAGCCCGATCTCCCGGTCCTCGGGCGGGATGGTGGTTACATCGTTGTCGCCGAAGAGAATCCGGCCGGCGCTGGGCTCGGTGAGGCCGGACAACATAAAGAGGGTGGTGGATTTGCCGCAGCCCGAGGGTCCCAGCAGCCCCACCAGTTCCCCGTCTCCGATTTCCAGGTTCAGGTCATCCACCGCCTTGAAATCGCCGTATTGTTTTGTCAGATGTTCAATGGTGATTTTCATTTCCCGTTTTCCTCTCGCGGCGGCGTCTCTTCCTGCCCCAAATGCCGGTATGGCCCGCCGTGTCTACTGTTTGATTGTTTTTTGGAGCGAACCTATGGTATCACCCGGGTCCCCTCCCTTTCCACCACGCCGGGGAAAAGCTTTGGTAAAACCTTGGGCTGCATTGTTCGGGCAAATGTCTGAGAACGGTAAATCCACCGCCTTTTCTGTCAAAAAACCGCAAACAAAGTTTTGGTTGCTGTAAAATTCAGGATCTTTTCCGGCCGGGCCGATTCACTGGACATTGGAAATTTTTCAGCCTATACTTAGGAAACTAAGGTTTTGAGGGAGGCCGGTTATGATCCACAACAAACACGCCGCGCGGTATGTGAGCAAACTGTCCAACAAGCTGCGCCGCCGGATCGACGCTTTCTCCTGCCGAGACCGGATGAGCGGCGCCGAGGGCCGGGTTCTCCACTTTCTGCTGACCCAGCAGGGGGATCTCTTTCAGAATGACATCGAGGAGGAGTACAGTCTGCGCCCCTCCACCGCCACCGAGCTGCTGAAAAAGATGGAGCACCACGGGCTGATCCGCCGAGAGCCGATGTCGGGGGATGCCCGGATGAAGCGGATCGTGGTCAGTGAGGAAGCCCTGGGTTACCGCCAGCAGGTGCTGCAGGACATCCTGCAGTTGGAGGAAGAACTGACCCGGGGCATCCCTGAGAAGGACTTGGACGTCTTCTTCCGGGTCATCGAGCAGATGATGGACAACATTTCCTGAACCGCCGTTGGGGCGGTTTTGTCTTGCTCCAATCCTTAGGAAACGAACTTTTTTCGGGAGGTTTTTGTATAAACACCGCCAAGGTTGACTATCTCCACAGCCGACTGTTCCCCATGATTCTCAAATTTTCCATTCCGGCGGCCATCTCGCTGCTGATCACCGCCATCTACAACATTGTGGACCGGATGTTTGTGGGCAATTTTGTGGGCACCTCGGCCCTGGCCGGGCTTTCGGTCTGCTTTCCCCTCTCTTATATGATGATGGCCTTTGCCCTGATGTGCAGCGCTGGCGGGTCCACCTTTTTCAGCCTCTTTTCCGGCCAGCAGGAATACGGTCGGATGAACAAGGCCTTCGGCAATGCCATGGTGCTGTCCTGCGGGTTTGAACTTTTGCTCACTGCCTTCCTGCTGCTCTTTCCCGATCCCCTGCTCCGGGTGTTCGGGGTCACCGAGACCGCCTACCCTTATGCCATCCTCTACTACCGCATTGTGGCGCTGGGCTGTCTGTTCCAGGGGCTGACCCAGCTCTTCTGCGATTTTGTCCGGGTGTCGGGCAAGCCCATCCTGGGGATGTGCGTCACCGGCATCGGGGCGGTGACCAACATTTTGCTGGACGCCCTCTTCATTATCGTCTTCCACTGGGGGGTGGTGGGGGCCGCCACTGCCACCGTCATCGGCCAGATCCTTTCCACCCTCTTCGGCGGTTTTCTGATCTTCAGCGGACGCACCCAGGTGCGGGTTTCCCGGGGGATCTTCCGGCCGGAGAAGCGGCTCTCCCTCAACATTCTCTCCTGCGGGTTCGCCTTCTGGGTGGCCCAGATGGCCATGGGCTTTATCAGCCTGGTCTACAACAGCCAGCTGGGCCGGTACGGCGGCGACATCGCCATCAGCGTCTACGCCGTGGTGTCCAGCATCATGACCTTTGTCATCATGCCGGCCAGCGGCATCAGCCAAGGCATCCAGCCCATCCTGGGCAACAACTACGGCTCGGGACACCCCCACCGGGTCATGCAGACCATGCTGGAAGCCACCCTGCTCTCGGTGGGGATTACCTGCCTGATCTGGCTGGCGGTACTGCTCTTTCCCCGGCAGATTCTGGCGGCCTTCGGCGGCACCGAGGAAATGTTTGACATCGGCATCACCGGGCTTCGGATCAACTTTTGTATCACCCCGGTGCTGGGCTTCGTGATGCTGGCCACCACCTTCTTCCAGTCCATCAACCGGCCGATCCCCTCGGTGCTGATCTCGCTGCTGCGCCAGGTGCTGTTCCTGGTCCCCTTCCTCTATCTGCTGCCGGTGTTCCTGGACATCAACGGCATCTTTTTTGCCCAGCCCATCAGCGATCTGCTGGCCACCATCCTCTCCCTGGTGCTGGTGCTGCGGGAGGGACAGCGGATGAAATCCATGATCCCGAACAGCCAGAAATAGCATCCCAAAAGCGGTATGATATGCTCCCTCTATGAGAGACAGTGAAATAAAACACTGTCATCATAGGGGGAGTATTGTCATGTCCGGGCAAGA
>CALWNP010000060.1 GCA_944382835.1 uncultured Gemmiger sp. | reverse complement strand
TCGCGCGGAACTGTATGGTAGGCATAAACACTACCTTACTACGGTTACAAAAAAGGAACGCTTTCGGGAGGATGCCGCCCTCGGGGTGGTCCACCTCGAAACCGGAAGGGAGAAACATCCGTCCCCCGTCGGGCCTCCCGGCAGCCTGCCGTCAACCCTCCAGTTGTCTTCCCCAAGAATCTATGCTATCATAACCTCAGTTGTGTGATAAAGGCAAAAGTTTTACCCATTTCCGCGTAAAGACTGCACATATTGCCGGGGTGTGGTCTTGTATTCCGCCCGGAATGCCCGGTAAAAATTGGCGTAGTCGCCAAACCCGCAGTACTGGCAGACCTCGCTGGAGGCCACGCCCCCCGCCAGCAGCTGCTTGGCAATCAGCAGCCGCTTCTGCAGGATGTACCGGTGCACCGTCGTGCCCACCTGGGCGTCAAACTTCCGCAGCAGGTGATACTTGCTGATGAAAAACCGCTCCGACAGCATGTCCAGGGTCAGCGGCTCGTTGTAGTGCTCGTTGATGTAGGCCAGCACCGCATCCACCACCTGGTCGGAGGAACAGTCCGGCATCTGCGCCTTCTGCAGACTGCGGTCCGCCGCCGCCCGGTTCAGCTGCACCAGCAGCTCCAGCAGGCATCCGGTGGCCAGCAGGTCGTTGCCGTAGCCGTCCTGCTCGTGCAGGGTGCCCAGACTCTCCATCTTGCGGCGGATCTCGGCGCTGGCGGTGCCCGGCAGCCGCAGCAGATTGGTGTGCCCCGGCACGCTGGTGTCAAAACAACGGGTCAGGCTGGTCCGCGGGCTGGACAGCTGCTCCAGATACCCCCGGGCCATCCACAGCACAATCCGCTCGTAGGCGTCCGCCCCGGTGGAAATCCGCGCCTGGTGCAGCTCCAGCGGGCTTACCAGCATGATGTCCCCCGGACGCATGTTGTACAGGTGGTTCTCCACCGTGTAGGCCACCCGCCCCCGCAGCAACAGATACACCTCGTAAAAATCATGGTGGTGCAGCGCTACCTCGTCCAGGTAGGTGCTGCGATACCGATATACCTCATAATCCCGCGCAATCATGTGCTGCCGCTGGGTAAAGGTCTGAAACTGTGCCATCCCGGCCCTCCCTTTCTCTCGGCGCGACCAATCGCCTTGGTTTGCCTCCATTCTACCGCAACTTTTACAATGTTTCAAGCAATCCGGCCAATTTAATTTGCAAAAATTCCGTCGTATACTAAAACCATTGGAACATCGCGCAAAGCGCGTTTAGAATCATCCTATCAGATCAGATTTTAAGGAGTGTTTGCTATGCAGATGAATGCCGCTTCCATCAAGAATCAGAAAGCCGAGTGGGAGGCGCTGGGCGTCAAACTGCCCGCCTTCGACCATGAGACCATGACCGCCGCCACCAAGGCCCATCCCATCTGGGTCCATTTCGGTGCCGGCAACATCTTCCGCGGCTTCATTGCCGCCCTGCAGCAGCGGCTGCTCAACGAGGGCATGGCTGACCGCGGCATCATCGCAGCCGATACCTTCGACTATGACATCATCGACAAGATCTATACCCCCTACGACAACCTGACCATGATGGTCACCCTGAACCCCGACGGCACCACCAGCCGGGAGATCATCGGCGCCGTGGCCGAGGGTCTGCGCGCCGACAGCACCGACGCCGCCATGATGGCCCGCTTCCAGGAGATCTTCACCGATCCCGGCCTGCAGATGATCTCCTTCACCATCACCGAGAAGGGCTATGCCCTCTACCGTCCCGACGGCAGCCTGATGCCGGTGGTTCAGGCCGACATCGACGAAGGCCCCGCCAAGGCCCGCCATGCCATGAGCATGGTGGCCGCCCTGCTCTACGCCCGTTACCAGGCCGGTCAGTATCCGCTGGCCGTGGTCAGCATGGACAACTGCTCTCACAACGGTGAGAAGCTGCAGTCCAGCGTCATGACCGTTGCCAAGGCCTGGGCCGAGAAGGGCTTTGTGGACGCCGGCTTCATCGCCTACCTGGAGGACGAGAGCAAGATCACCTTCCCCTGGTCCATGATCGACAAGATCACCCCGCGCCCCCACAAGATTGTGGAGGAGGCCCTGGCCAAGGACGGCATCGAGGATATGGCCCCCATCGTCACCTCCAAGCACACCTTCATCGCCGCCTTTGTCAACGCCGAGCGTCCCCAGTACCTGGTCATCGAGGACAAGTTCCCCAACGGCCGTCCGGCGCTGGAAAAGGCCGGCGTCTACATGACCGACCGCGACACCGTCAACAAGACCGAGCGGATGAAGGTCACCACCTGCCTCAACCCGCTGCACACCGCCATGAGCGTTTACGGCTGCATGCTGGGCTACACCCTGATCTGCGATGAGATGAAGGACGCCGACATCGTCGCCCTCATCAAGCGGCTGGGCTACGTCGAGGGCCTGCCGGTGGTGGTCAACCCCGGCATCCTGGACCCCAAGGCCTTCATCGACGAGGTTGTGGAACAGCGTCTGCCCAACCCCTTCATGCCCGACGCTCCCCAGCGCATTGCCACCGACACCTCCCAGAAGGTGGGCATCCGCTTTGGCGAGACCATCAAGAGCTACATCGCCGAGGGCCGCGACCTGAACAGCCTGGTTTCCATCCCGCTGGCCCTAGCCGGCTGGCTGCGCTACCTGCTGGCGGTGGACGACAACGGCAACGCCTTTGAGGTCAGCGCCGATCCCCTCAAGGACGACCTGCAGGCCAAGCTTGCCGGCATCGAAGTCGGCAAGCCCGAGACCTACAAGGGTCAGCTGAAGGAGATCCTGGCCAACGCCAGCATCTTCGGCACCGACCTGACCAAGACCGTCCTGGCCGACAAGATCGAACAGTACTTTGTGGCCGAGCTGGCCGGCCCCGGCGCCGTCCGCAAGACCCTGCATGACGCTCTGGCCTAATCAATACACAGGAGGATTTCCGCTATGAAAATGACATTCCGCTGGTACGGCGAAGGCCGCGACCCCATCAGCCTGAAGAAGATCAAGCAGATTCCCGGCATGACCGGCGTCATGGGCGTTCTGGACGAGAAGGCCGCCGGTGAGGTCTGGACCTACGAGGAGTGCAAGGCCTATGTGGACCACATCCACGAGGCCGGCCTGGAGTGCGAGGTCATCGAGAGCGTCAACGTCCACGAGGACATCAAGATGGGCCTGCCCACCCGGGACCAGTACATCGCCAACTACTGCGAGACCATCCGCAACCTGGCCAAGGTCGGGGTCAAGGTCATCATCTACAACTTCATGCCGGTCTTCGACTGGCTGCGCACCGACCTGGCCCGGGTCATCCCCGAGGATGGCTCCAACAGCCTCTACTTTGACGAGAAGGACCTGGGCGAGATGACCCCGGTGGATCTGGTCAAGAAGACCCTGGACGGCTGCCACGGCCTGAGCCTGCCCGGCTGGGAGCCGGAGCGTCTGGCCGAGCTGGAAAAGACCCTGGCCATCTACAAGGACATCACCCCCGACGACCTGCGCGCCAACTTCAAGTACTTCCTGGACGGCATCATCCCCACCTGCGAGGAAGTGGGGGTCAAGATGGCCTGCCATCCCGACGATCCCGCCTGGCCGGTCTTCGGTCTGCCCCGCATCACCCACAGCCAGGAGGACTATGACAAGATGGTCGCCCTGCATGATTCCCCCTGCAACACCCTCTGCCTCTGCACCGGGTCGCTGGGCTCCAATCCCGACAACGACATCCCGGCCATCATCCGCCACTTCGGCGAGATGAACCGCATCGGCGCCATGCACGTGCGCAACGTCAAGTACCTGGGCTACCACAAGTTCCGGGAAGCTGCCCACCTGTCCAGCGCCGGCGATCTGGATATGTACGCCATCATGAAGGCCATCTACGACACCTGCCCCGACACCTACATCCGCCCCGACCACGGCCGGATGATCTGGGACGAGGAAGGCCGTCCGGGCTATGGCCTGTACGACCGCGCTCTGGGCGCCTGCTACCTCAACGGGTTGTGGGAAGCCATCGACAAGAACGCTAAGGGTTGATTTCCACCAAGTTTTCAACAAATCAACGGGGAAAGATCCGGGGAAAATCCGGATCTTTCCCTTTTTGTTTTGCTCGTCTTGCCGTCATTTTTCGAGTTTTCGTTCATCTTTTCAACTTTTCCACCGGTTGGGTTGTTGAATGTTGAATAAAAACGGTTGAAAACTTCCACCGCTTTCAACTGTCCGCCCACGGCGGTCGATGGACCCCGCCGGGGAGGGTTTTCCACAATTTGTCCTCCTGCTTGTGCAAAACCTTCCGGGCAAAAAAAGAGCCCTGCCCGGAGGGGCAGGGAAAGGGGACAGGGGATCAGTACCGGTACACCGGCTGCTTGGCCCGCAGAAAGACCAGGGTCACCGTCACCGCCATGGCCTCGGCGGTGACCAGCGACACCCAGATGCCGTCCACCTGCCAGAGCAGGGGAAAGACCAGGACGCAGAGCACCTGGAAGACCAGGGTGCGCAGAAAGGAGATGGCCGCCGACACCAGCCCGTCGTTGAGGGCGGTGAAGAAGGAGGAGCCGAAGATGGCAAACCCCGAAAAGAGAAAGCTGAAGGAAAAGATGCCGAAGGCGTGGAGGGTCAGCCCCAGCACCGCCGGGTCATACCCCACAAAGAACCGGGAGAGGGGAGCGGCCAGCAGCCGGGCGGCCGCGAACATGGCCAGGGCAAACACCGCGATCACCACCCCGCTTTTGCGCAGCAGACCCCGCAGCTCGTCCCGGTTGCCGGCGCCGTAGTGGTAGCTGACCACCGGCGCCGTCCCCACCGAGTACCCGATGAACATGGCCTGAAAGATCATGCTCACATACATCAGCACCCCATAGGCCGCGATGCCGTCCTCGCCGGCGTAGCGCAGCAGCTGGATGTTGTACAGCATGCTGACCAGCGACATGGAGATGTTGCTCATCAGCTCGGAGGAGCCGTTGGTGCAGGTCTTGAACAGCGCCTTGCCGTCCCAGCCCGTCCGGCCCAGCCGCAGCCGGCTGGTGTTGGGCCGGGCAAAGTAGACCAGCGGCAGCACCCCGCCCACACACTGGCTCATGGCGGTGGCGACCGCGGCCCCCGTCAGCCCCCAGGAGAACACCCCCACAAACAGGGCGTCCAGCACCATGTTGGTCAGCCCGGCGGCCACCGTCACCCCCAGGCCCAGGTTGGGCTTTTCCGCCGTGACAAAGAGGCACTGGAACTCGTACTGGAGCAGGTAGGCCGGGATGGCCGGCAGCAGCACCCGCCCGTAGGTGACGCAGTTCTCCAGCATCTGACCCTCGGCCCCCAGGGCGGCGGCCAGCGGCCGCAGGGCCAGCCAGCCCACCGCCACCAGCAGCAGACTGCATCCCAGCGAGGTGTAGACGATGAGGGAAAACAGCCGGTTGGCCCGGTCCTGGTCCCCCTCGCCCATGGTCTTGGCGATCAGCGCCCCGCCGCCGGTGCCGAACATGAACCCCGCCGCCCCCAGGATCATCAGAAAGGGAAGGATGAAGTTCACCGCGCTGAAGGCGGTCTTGCCCACAAAGTTGGAGACGAAAAACCCGTCCACCACCCCGTAGATGGAGGAAAACACCAGCATGACGATGGAGGGCAGGGTAAAGCGCAGCAATTTGGAATAGCTGAAATGTTCCGACAGTTGAATCTTCATGGTTCACTTCCTCCGCCCTTCACCGGGCAGCGGCACCAGATCCGCCGCCTGCTGCCGCATGTCTTCCAGAAACCGCTCGGTCAGGGCCAGGTACTGCTGTACCTCGCCGGGCTGCCAGCCCCCGAACACCCGGTTTTCCATCCCGATCACCCGCATGGCGGTGCGGTCGGCCAGTTCCCGGCCCGCCGGGGTCAGGCAGAGCTGCTTGCCCCGCCCCTGCATGGTTTCCAGATACACCAACCCCTGGGCCTCCAGCTTGCGCAGCGCCGAGTTGGCCGTCTGCTTGCTCAGCCCGCTGCGGCGCAGGATCTCCCGCAGGGGGGAGGGGTCCCCGCCATCGCAGAGGGCGTAGAGAATCCGCATGGCGCTGTCGGACAGCCCCAGCGCCTGGGCCAGGTCGTGGTAGAGCGCCTCGGTCTCCCCCAAAAGATAGTTGAACCGGTTCAGTGAACTCTGTGGTTCCATAACTGCCTCCTTCTTGGTGCGAAATCGTACCAAAAGTATAGTACGATCTCGTACCAAAGTCAAGCGGGGGACAGCGCTGCCTCTTTTTTCCATTTTTTGCTTCTGCCGTGAACTCCTGTCTCTTCCGGCCCTACCCATAGGGTAGAAAGCCACGGCGGGGCGGTTTGGCCCCCCATGAGAAGGAGGAAACAAAATATGAAATCTGTTTGGTATAAACTGGCGGCCCTCATCCTGCCCCTGGCGCTGGTGCTGGCCGGCTGCGGCGTCCGGATTCAGCGCCTGACCCTGCCCTCACAGCTGGTGCTGAGCCGGGGTGTCAGCCAGACCCTGACCCCCGGCTATGAGACCGAAGGGGAGGAGGACCCCGACCGGGTGGCCGAGGCCGCCCAGGCGCTGGAACTGGTCTGGACCTCCTCCGACGAGGGGGTGGCCAGGGTGGATGCCGCCGGGCAGGTGACGGCGGTGGGAGCCGGGGACGCCGAAATCTCGGTGACCGACGCCGCCGGCCGTCTGCAGGCGGCCACCCGGGTCCATGTGACGGTCCCGCCCACCGGCATTTCCGCCCCCAAAACCCTGACCCTGGCGGTGAACGGCAGCGCCTCCCAGCCGCTGGGCGCCGCGGTCCAGCCCGCCGATGCCACCGATGTCCGCCCGGTCTATGAGAGCAGCGACCCCACCGTGGCCACGGTGGACGAGGCCGGCACCGTCACCGCGGTGGGGGTGGGGCAGTGCACCATCACCACCAGCCTTGCTTCGGCCCTCCCGGCCACGGCGGAAACCGCCTTCCTCTGTGCCCAGACCCGGGTGTCGGTGATCCGGCAGATGGAGGAGATCCGGCTGGACAACACCGAGGGCATCCTGACGGTGGGCAGCCGGTACACCATCGGGGCGACGGTGCTGCCCGCCGACACCACCAACCCCGCCCTGACCTGGCAGAGCAGCGACCCCGCGGTGGCCACGGTGGACGAGACCGGCACCGTCACCGCGGCGGGGGTGGGGCAGTGCACCCTCACCGTCAGCAATACCGCCGGGGATGTCTCGGCCAGCTACGCCCTCACGGTGCGGCCCCTTTCCTGCAGCTACTGCGGCGGCACCGGCCACACCAGCACCGTCTGCCCGGTGAAGGCCGCCGAGGAACAGGCTGCCGCCCAGGCGGCCGCAGCCCAACAGCCGGCCCAGGCCCCGCAGGAAACCGCCGTCCAGGCCCCCCAGCCGGAGCAGCCCGCCGACACCGGGGAGGAGGACCCCCTGGTGACCAACCCGTGGGGCATCACCCTGCATCAGTCGGAATGGGACGAGATCTACCGCACCAGCGGCGCCCGGCCCGAGGACTGTTTCAGCATGTTCAGCGGCATCGACTGGACCCAGGACCCCTCCTGCGCCACCAACGGCCAGCTGGGGGCCAAGGGGTAAGCCACCATCTTCCCACACAGAAAGGAGAACATCATGGAATGGATTCTGATTGTATTCTGGTATTTCTACGGCGTTCTGTCCATCTGGGGCAAGTGGACGGTCTTCCGCCGCATGGGCATCCCGGGCCTCTGGTCGCTGGTGCCGGTGTACAGCGACTATCTGATCTATCAGAAGGTCTGGAACCGGGGATGGTACGGGGTGCTGGCCTCGGTGATGTACTATTACGGCCTGCTGATGCTGGGCAAAACCTTTCTAAGCTGGTTTGACTGGATCACCGGCATGGCGGGGCTGCTCCTCTTCGGCTTTGTGATGAACGCCTTCACCATGCGCCGGCTCAGCCAGCTGTTCCGGGCGCCGGCCCCCCTGCAGCTGGGCATGACGGTGCTGTGGCCGGTTTTCCTGATCCCGCTGGCCTGGGACAAAACCCTGCACTACCACCCCGAACTGGTGGTGGAACCGGAGGAATACTTCCACTGGCAGGACCGGCGGTGAGCCGAGGGGAGGCCATGGGAATTGTAAAATTCAAAATAATTATTCTGGGTCTCTTGACTCCTACGTTACGTGATACTGTATTCTTTTCTTGGGGTAGCAAACAGATTGAACCGGTTCGTCCCGTTCTTCCCTAAAATGAAAGGATCCATGCCATGAGAAGTATAAGCCAGGTCGCCAAACTTACAGGGGTAAGCATACGGACGCTTCAATACTACGATGAGATCGGGCTGCTCAAGCCAAGTAAGCTTACTGCCGCCGGATATCGGATGTATGACGATGATGCAACGCAGACCTTGCAGCAAATCCTGTTTTTCCGCGAGTTGGGATTTCCGTTGAAAGAAATAAGGCAAATTTTGCAACAGCCTAATTTTGACAGGATCAATGCATTCAAAAAGCAAAAAGAGCTTTTTCTCCTAAAGCGCAATCGGCTTGACCGACTTATACAACTACTGGAACGTCTTGAGAGAGGAGAAACCTGTATGAGTTTCAAAGAGTTTGACTTGTCGGATTATATTAGCGCCTTGGAGAAGTTCAAGACCACTCAGACCCAGGCTGTCATACAACACTGGGGGAGCGTCGATAATTTTGATATGTTCATTCAAAAAATCAAAGCGGATGAAGACAACGTTGCAAGGCTTGCGATTCAACAATTTGGTAGCATTGAAAAGTATACGGAAGCCATGAAGCATAATCTGGAACATTTCTCTGAAATTGTAGATCAGTGGCAATCTCAAATTCCGGAAGAAAAACGCATAGATGATAAGTTTCTTGCGTTGGCACGTCACAAAGAAGAGGATGTTGGCTCGGAGCCGGTCCAGCAGATTGTCAGAGAGATAGTCGCAACTGCTCTGGAGGTTAACACCTCTGCGAAGGTTGGAAATGACGAAACCTACTGTCAGATGGTGATAGAGATTTATTCCAATGACTACTTCAGCAAAATCGTCGATGCCAAGTATGGCGACGGAAGCGGCGCATATATTGTGAAAGCCTTCCGTTTTTATAGCGAGAATTTGGCACATATAGAAAGCTCTGCTTCAGATTTGTAAATACGTTTTCTGCATCTATTTTCATTGCGGATTTATCTTGTCTGGCGACCCGTACGGGTCACCGTGTACATCCTTTTCTCCTGCGCCCGCCTCTCCCGAAACCCCACCTCTTGAAAGGCAGCAACCGTGATGATGTTCCCCGGGAATCTCCCGCGCACTAAGCAAGGGTCCGCAGGAGCTTTTTGCCTGCACGGCTATGCCGTGCAATCACGCGCAGCGTGATGCAAAAACCAACGCTCAGTGTTGGTACCGAAATGGGTGTTCCGCGTCCCGCGCGGAACTGTGGAGGGGGCTGCCGCCCGGCCCGTGCTGTTCGATTCCCGTACGGGTCACCAGGCGCAGGGCCTCATTCCATTGCCCGTACAAAAGGAAAACACCTGCTTCCTTTGAAGCAGGCGTTTTGGTGAAGCATTATCGTCTAAAATCGAACTTTTTACTTCTTCGAGGGTGACCAGCTGGTCACCCTCT
>CALWNP010000059.1 GCA_944382835.1 uncultured Gemmiger sp. | reverse complement strand
ATCTTCCCACTGAGATATTCTCGTATAATCTTGACTTTTTCTTCTGCTCCTATCTTTTCTTGCCCGGACATGACAATGCTCCCCCTATGATGACAGTGTTTTATTTCACTGTCTCTCATAGAGGGAGCATATCAAAATCACCGCATGCCTCTTTCTTTATTGTTGTGCGCCGATTTCCTTCAGAACCGGCAGCAGGGCATCCAGCACCGGCTTGTAGCCGTTGGCGTACATGTGCATCCCCTCGATGGTGTACTCCCGCTTCAGGTTGCCCTGGTCATCGGTCAGGCCGCCGTTGCAGTCCAGGAACCGGGCGCCGTAGCGCTGGGCCAGCTGCCGGACTCTCTCGCTGGCCTGCCGGATCCGCTCATTGGTCCGATGCCGGAAAATTTCCTGCATCCGCGGCACGGTATCCACGGTGGGGTTGACCGGGTAATAGGCCATCAGATACAGCCTGGTCTGGGGCAGGCGCTGCCGGATGGCCTGGAGAATTTTCTCATAGTTGGCCATCAGATGATCCATCGGGTCCTCCGGGGCGTTGAGATCGTTGGTGCCGATGTTCAAAAAGAGATGGGCCGGTTCCAGCGCAAAGACACAGTCCTCCAGCGCCTCATAAAACTCATCGGTGGTAAAGCCGCCCACACCGCGGTTGTAGATGGTATAGGGAAGCTGGAAGTCCAGCAAGAACTCATAGATGGGGAACTGCTCCATCAGACTGGAGCCCGCAAACAGGATCTGGCCCTTGCGCACATAGGCATTCAGATGGCGGAACCGGCAAAGTTTGTCCTGCTTTTCCTGCTGCATATGCTGGCGGAACAATTCTCCGATTTCAACGGCATTGAGTTCCATAAAACAATCCTCCTTGTTTTGAAAAGTTCAGCCCTCGCTGCAAACCCGGACCGGGCGGGCCGGGATGCCGGCGCTGTTGTGCAGGTTGACCTGATACCAGCCGCCCTGGGCCACCTGGACCTCGGTGGGCAGCCGGTGCAGGGCCGCACCGGTCAGGATCACCTTGTCCCCTTCGGTGCGGGCGGTAAGGATGCTGCCATCCACCTCGTCACCGTTCTGGAACAACTTCACGCCGGAGAGCTGCAGGGTGGGCAGCAGCTGGCCGTAAAAGCCGGTCAGAGCCAGGTGCAGCCCGCTGCCCGCATGGCGGAAGGTCAGGGTCAGCTTGCCCTCCTCGGGGCAGACCGAGACCAGGGTGGGGGCCTCGCAGAGAAGTTCTTCGCCGTAGGCCAGGTGCCGGGCCAGCAGGGCCAGCCGCTCCCCCACCGGGCGCTTGGCCTTGGGGTGGATATCCCACTGCATGCCGGCATCGGTGATCACCGCCATGCCGGTGCCCGGCACCGTGTCGGCGGTGTGCTGCTGGGCGGCCCGGATGATGGCGTAGGGCTCTCCCACGCAGTCCATCCACCGCTCCAGCGGGGCGATCTGGACAAAGAGGAAGGGCAGCTGCTCTCCCCACAGTGCCCGCCAATCGGCAATCAGGGCCGGGAAGAGGGTGGCATAGAGGTCGGGATGGGTGTCGCCGTCGGTCTCGCCCTGGTACCAGATCACCCCGCGCAGAGCATAGGGCACCAGCGGCAGCAGCATGGACTGGTAGAGGCCGGAGGGACGGCGCTCGTATTTGGGGCCCATCACCGGGGGCTGAAACTCCATCTTCAGCGCCAGACGCTGGAACACCGGCCCCACATCGGCGGGGGTGGCCCCGGCAAACATCATGTTGCCCACCGGGTCGGCCAAGAGGTCGGTGTGGAAGTTGGCGGGGTTGGCCCGGAAGTTCCGGTCATACTCGTCCAGGTCCAGCGCCTTCACCGCCTGGTCGTACTCGTCCAGAAACACCTGCCCGCCGCCGGCGACAATGGATTCCCGGCTCATCCAGGCGCAGGCCGGGGTACCGCCCCAGTTGCAGCCGATGATCCCCACCGGCGCTTCCAGCCGCCGGCGCAGGGCCTTGGCGAAGTGGTAGGCGGTAGCCGAGAAGCGGGCCAGGTCCTCCGGGGTGGACCGGCGCCAGACCGAATACACCGAGTAGTCCGCCTCCTGGTCCTGCCCCACATAGGAGATCTCGGGCACATCGTAGAAGCGCAGGGCATCGTCGGCGCAGGCGGCCCGCTCTTCCTCGTAGGTCAGGTCAAAGCACATGGGCAGCTCCATGTTGGACTGTCCGCCCGCCAGCCAGACCTCCCCCACCTGTACCTGGTGAAAGACCAGCTCTTCCCCGTCGCCCTGCACCGTCATGGTCTCCTCAAAGGAGGTGTGGAGCGGCTCCAGGGTGAGGCTCCATTGTCCGTCCGCCCCGGCGTCGGCCGCGGCGGTTTTGCCCTGGATTTCCACCGTCACCCGGCTGCCCGGGGTAGCCTGCCCCCAGACCGGCACTGGCTTTTCCCGTTGCAGAACCATCGAATCTCCAAATATCTTTGCAAGCTGCAGCAAATCAAAACCCTCCTTCGGATGTTGTCGTTATATCTTCTATTGTATCATCATCCACCATCCAGACAAGAGGGTTTTCTGCTGTCTTTTGCCACTTTTCAGGCCGAAACAGCCGGTTGATACAAAAAAAGATTGGCCGCCGCAACGGGCAGTCAATCTCTTTTGCAGGTGGGTCAGATCTTTTCCCATCTTTCTTTCATCAAAAATGCCACATCCTTGGGCTGACGGTCCCGGGTGAAGATGCCCTTCTTGTTGCCCATCACCCGCATGATGCCCTGGTTGGCCTGGAAATCGGCAAAGTTCCAGGCCAGTTCGCCTTGCACGAAATCATAGCGGTCAAACATGGCAAAGGTCTCTTCCATCATCTCCCGCTGATACTCCTGGCTCCACATCACGCTGGGCAGACTGTGGATGCTGCCCAGGGTATCGCCGCCAAATTCGGTAAAGACGAAGGGCTTGTTCAGCTTTTTGGCCGTCCACTGGTCCATCTCCTCGGCAAAGAGCTTCATGGCCAGGGGCAGCTCGGCGCCGCCGGCGATGTACCAGCCGTAGTAGCGGTTGAGGCAGATAAAATCACACAGCGGGTTGCAGAGGTCCTTTTCCGGGGAGCTGCTCTTTTCCATGGCACCGGTCAGCGGGCGATGCTGGGGGTCCGCCGCCCGGGCCGCCGCAAACACCGCGGTGAAGTAGTCCCGCGCCTCCGGCGAGGTGGTTTCCGGCTCGTTGAAGAGACTGAACGCAAACACCGAGGGGTGGTTCTTGTCCCGGCGGATCATGTCCTCCACCTGGGCGATGTGGTGCTTCAGCAGCTCGGGCACCGTCTCGCTGGCAAAGAAGCCCTTGTTGGCCCCGCCGGTACCAGCCACCGCAAAGTTGAAGAAGGAACGCATCATCCCCACCGCGGGGACCTCATCAATGATGAGGAAGCCCTCCTCATCGGCCATCCGGTACCACTCCTCGGCATAGGGGTAGTGGCTGGTGCGGAAGCAGTTGGCCCCCATCCACTTCATACATTCAAAATCCCGCTTGGCCACCGCGCCGTTGAATCCGCGGCCCAGGACGGCAAAGTCCTCGTGCTTGCCAAAGCCCTTGAGATAGACCGGTTCCCCGTTGATGAGGATCCGGGTCCCCTCCACCGCCACGGTGCGGATGCCGATGCGGTCGGCATAGCAGTCCACCAGGGTTTCTTCCCGGCGCAGCTCCATCTCCAGGGTATAGAGATAGGCATGGCGCACCTGTCAGAGGTGGGCTTTTTCCACCTTCAGCACCCCCTCATCGCCCTGGGCCTGGGCCACAAGGCATCCGTCTGCGTCCCGCAGCCGGACGCAGACCTCTCCCGGGCCGGCCACCACCCGGTAATGGACCTGGGCGTCCTCCCCCTGGAGGGTATAGGTCGCATCATAATCCTCGATGCCTTCTTCGGGCAGCTGCATCAGCCAGACACTCCGCTGGAGGCCGGCATAATTGAAGAAGTCGTAGTAGGGCCGTGCCAGTTTGCGCCCGTCCGGCAGGGTACTCACCGCGCCGCAGGGCATGCTGACCTCGTCCAGCTCGTTGTTGGCCAACACCACCAGACAGTTGCTCTCACCGGGGCGGACGGCCTTGGTCACATCAGCAACTACCGGCAGAAAGCCGCCCACATGCTGGGCCACTTCCACCCCGTTGCAGAACACCCGGCCGCGCTGGGTGATGCTGCCAAACCGCACCACCACCCGGCCCGCGCTGTGTACCGGCAGGAAAAAGGAGGTCTCGTACCAGAAATCACCGCAGTAATCCCGATCCTTGGCATCGGTGAAGAGATCGGCAAAACTGGCGGGCACAGGCATCGAGATGGAGTCCGGCAGGCCGGTTTCGGGCCAGTGCTCCTTCAGCCCACCCCTTGCGGGTCAAAGCGGAACCGCCACATTCCGTCCAGGCAAAGGGAAGTTCGGCAGGCATTGGTGACAGGATATAGCAGGGATTTACAGGACATGGTGTTACCTCTTTCTTGGCGTCAGATTCCGGATCAGTCATCACCGAAGGTGCATCGGCTGCGATGACACGGCCAATCTCATTTGATTCCAGTATACTTCTTTTTCCCGGTGGGCGATAGAAGAGAACCCGTAAAAATAGAAAAAATCCAATTTACCTCCGTCGGCATTTCCCGTTCCTTCGTCCAATGACAGCGGCCCTGATGACAGGTTCGGTTTTTTCCACTATAATAGAGAGACGGGCGTTTGCCCTTACAGGAAAGTGAGCGATTTTTGAGTGAAAAGCAAAACAAACGACAAGATTGATCTGTTTGAAAGAAGACCCGTGCCCAGCGCGGTGCTGCAGCTGTCCCTGCCCATTGTGGTCAGCTCGATGGTGACCATCCTTTACAACCTGGCCGACACCTTTTTTGTGGGGATGCTCAACAACCCGGTGCAGAATGCCGCGGTGACCCTGGTCTACCCGGTGGTGCTGGCCTTCAACGCGGTGAACAACCTGTTCGGGGTGGGTGTTTCCAGCGCCATGAGCCGCAATCTGGGCAGCAAGGCCTACGACCAGGTGCGCAGCTGTTCCGCCTTCGGGTTTTACGGGGCGCTGGCCAGCGGGCTGGTCTTCTCGCTGCTCTGCACCCTGTTCCGGAATCCGTTGCTGCTTCTTCTGGGAGCCGATGCCGAGACCCGGGGTGCCACCCTGGGGTACATGAGCTGGACCGTCTGCTGCGGGGCGCTGCCCGCCATTCTGAATGTGGTGCAAAGCTACATGGTACGCAGCGAGGGCAGCACCGTCCACGCCAGCATCGGCACCATGAGCGGCTGTCTGCTGAACATTGTGCTGGACCCCATCTTCATCCTGCCCTGGGGGCTGAATATGGGGGCGGCCGGGGCCGGGTTGGCCACCTTCCTGTCCAACTGCGTGGCCTGCCTCTACTTTATCCTGCTGGCCCGGTTCAAGGGCAAAAACACCTATGTATCCATGGACCCCCGCCGCCTGCGCCAGCTGACCCGCCAGCAGGTGCGCAGCATCCTGGGGGTGGGAGTGCCTGCCTCCATCCAGAACCTGCTCAACGTGCTGGGCTCCACCCTGCTCAACAACTTCACCGCCCCCTTCGGCGCTGCGGCCATCGCCGCCATGGGCATCAGCCAGAAACTCTACATGATCCCCATGCAGATTTCCCTGGGCTTTTCCCAGGGGATGATGCCGCTGGTCAGCTACAACTATGCCAGCGGCAACCATCCCCGGATGAAGCAGGCCATCCTCTTTGCTTTGCGGATCATCGTCATTGCCATGCTGGCCCTGTCGGTGGTCTACGGCCTGACCGCCCCGGCCATGATCCGCGCCTTTATGGACAGCGAGGAGATCATCGGCTACGGCACCCGTTTTTTGCGGGTGATGAGCCTGGGGTTTGTCTTCCTCTGCACCGACTTCCTGGCGGTGGGTGTCTTCCAGGCGCTGGGCATGGGGCGGTATGCCCTCTTCTTTGCCATCTGCCGCAAGCTGGTGCTGGAGACTCCCCTGCTCTTTGTGCTGAACCACTTCTATCCGCTCTACGGCCTGCCCTTTGCCCAGCTGATCACCGAAATCTTCCTTTGCTGCCTGGGGCTGGTGATGCTGCGGAAAATCTTCCGGATGGGATGATCCGGCCTGAACCAGAAGGGAGACAATTCGATGAAACCGTATTTTTATCTGACCATCCTCTGCCTCATCGTGGCCGGCCTGGGGCTGGTGGCCTTTTGCGGCGGTATGCGCAGCGTCAACATCGGGGTGTTTGTCTTTCCCCTGCTGCTGGCCCTGCTGTTCTGGTATCTGTCCAAAAAGAAATGATGGTCCCGGACCCATGAGAGAGACAGCGCTGGATTCTGTGCAAGACACACAGAATCCGGCGCTATTTTTGGATCAACTGCACAAAGTCCCGCTGTCCGCACAGAACCCCTCCATGTCAGGTCTTGCCAAAATATTGCAGAACTTGCCATTTTATGTCCCATTTTAGGGTTTCCGCTTGCCCGCAACGCCCCGGTCCGATATACTCAAAGTAACAAGCAATCCAATCTGAATTTCCCAAAGGAGGCACTTCCGATGGCCCTACTGTACTCCGAGGCCAAAGACCGGCTGTCCCACTGGCAGCGGGTGCTGGCCGCCGATCTCTACCGACCCATAGAGGAGATTTCCTTCGACGGGTTTCCCACCATGGAATACCTGACGCCGGACCAGGCATCCCAGAAGGCATTCCGTCCCGTTCCCGCCGGAACCCAGTGGGGACACAACTGGGAATATCTGTGGTGCCGTGCCCGGATCACAATGCCCGCCAGCGCCCGGGGCAAGGCGGTGGCCCTCAGCCTGGACCTGGGCGGCGAGGCCACTCTCTTTGTCAATGGCAAAGCCTTCGGCACCCGGCGCGCCGACTGGGTGGATGTGCCGCACCACTTTATCTGCGACAATCTGTTGACCCGCTGTGCCAAGGTGGGCGAGACCTTCGATCTGCTTTTTGAGGCTTACGCAGGCCACTATTTTCCCTATCCCAAGTCCTGCGGCACCGGCCCGGTGCTACCCGGCAGCTACCAGGACCCCTTTGCGGGCAAAACCCGGACCCGGATGGGCCACAGCAGCTACGGCATCTGGAACGAGGATGCCTACCAGCTCTGGATGGATGTCTCCACCCTGGCCCTGCTGATGGAGCAGCTTCCGGAGGATTCGCTGCGGGCCGCCAAGATTGCCGACGGCCTGGAACAGTTCACCCGGATGGTGGACTTTGAACAGCCGGCCGAGATCCGGGATGAGAGTTACCGCCGGGCCCGGGCGGCGCTGCGCCCGTTGCTGGAATGCCACAACGGGTCCACCGCGCCCCGGATGGCGGCGGTGGGCAACGCCCACCTGGACCTGGCCTGGCTGTGGCCGATGCAGGAGACCCAGCGCAAGACCGCCCGCACCTTTGCCGCCCAGCTGCGGCTGCTGGAGCAGTATCCCGAATACCGGTTCCTCCAGAGCCAGCCCGCGGCCTATGAGATGTGCCGGGAACACTACCCCGAGCTCTACGACCGCATCCGTCAGGCCGCCCGCCAGGGCCGCTGGATTGCCGAGGGCGCCATGTATGTGGAGCCCGACACCAACATTCCCGCCGGGGAATCCCTGGTGCGCCAGCTGCTGCTGGGCAAGGAGTTCTTCCGGCAGGAGTTCGGGGTGGACAGCCAGATTCTCTGGCTTCCCGACACCTTCGGCTATTCCGCCGTGCTGCCCCAGCTTCTGGCCAGCTGCGGGGTGAAGTATCTGGTCACCCAGAAGATTTTCTGGAGCTACAACGAGGGCGATCCCTTCCCCTACCACTACTTTACCTGGAAGGGAATGGACGGCAGCACCGTGACCTCCTTCCTGCCCACCAGCTACACCTACCGCACCGACCCGGCAACCCTGTGTGGCGCCTGGAAAAAGCGGGTGCAGAAGCGACATCTGGAGGACTTTCTGATCCCCTTCGGCTATGGGGACGGGGGCGGCGGGCCCTGCCGGGATCACATCGAGTACATCCTGCGGGAAGGCGATCTGGAAGGGATGCCCAAGGTGGAGATGACCTCTCCCCTGACCTTCTTCCAGGAGCTGGAGAAGGAGGGCGGCCCGGTGCACACCTGGGACGGGGAGCTCTACTTCAATGCCCACCGGGGCACCTATACCACCCAGGCTGCCATCAAGAAAAACAACCGCCTCAGTGAGCGGGCCCTCCACCACATGGAGCTGTGGGGTGCCCTGGCCATGCTTCAGGGCACCGCCTACGATGCCGCTGAGGCCAAACGGCTGTGGAAGCAGCTGCTGCTCAACCAGTTCCACGACATCCTGCCCGGCTCCTCCATCGCCCGGGTTTATACCGAGGCCAATGCCGCCCACCGGGCGCTGCAGCAGCGGGCCGGGGAACTGCACACCGCCGCCCGCCGTGCTCTGCTGCGCGAGGGGGACGGCCTCACCCTCTTCAACGGCCAGGGCTTTGACCGGGAAGAGGTGGTAGAGCTGCCCGACCGCTTCGCCCAGGGTGCCGCCACCCTGGAAGGCAAGCCGGTGCCGGTACTCAACGGCCTGGCCCGGGTGCGGGTACCCGCCCTGGGCGCCGTCACCCTGCTGCCCCTGGCCCATCCCATCGCAGGGGAACAGGCCACCGCCCAGCTCTCCGAGGCGGGGGCCCTGCTGGCCAACGACCGGGTCCAGGTGCGGCTGAACCGGCAGGGGCAGCTGCTCTCCTACCGGCTGGATGGCCGGGAGATGGGATGCGGCCGCCCCATGAACCTGCTGCGGATGTACAAGGATGTGCCCCGGAAATACGACGCCTGGGACATCGACAGCAACTACCGGGAACAGGAATCCTGCACCGTGGAGGTCCAGTCGATGAAGCTGATCTGCGCCGCGGGGCTCTGCGTCAGCGTCCGGTGGCAGGGACGGATCGGCCGGTCTGCCATCCGTCAGACCATCTCGCTGCGGGTGGGCAGCCCGGTGCTGGAGTTTGACACCACGGTGGACTGGCATGAGCTGCACCGGCTGCTCAAGGTGGAGTTCCCGGTGGATGTCCGGGCGGAAAACGCCCTCCACGAAATCCAGTTCGGCTTTGTGGAGCGCCCCGCCCACCGCAGCCGCAGCTTTGACCAGCAGCGGTTTGAGGTCTGCAACCACCGCTACACCGCCCTGTGCGACAACAGCCACGGCTGTGCGGTGCTCAACGACTGCAAGTACGGCGTGGGGGTGGAGGAAAACAGCATCGAGCTGACCCTGCTGCGGGCGGCTGCCGCCCCCGAGATGGCCACCGACCAGGGAATCCAGCAGTTCCGCTACGGGTTCACCGCCTGGAACACCCCCTTTGCCGACGCGCCGGTGGTGCAGCAGGCCGCGGCCTTCAACGATCCTCTGCTGACGGCGGAGGGCCAGTGCCCCGCCTTCAGCGCCTTCTCCACCGACCATTCCAACGCCATGATCGACACCGTCAAACCGGCGGAGGACGGCAGCGGCGAGCTGGTCCTGCGGATTTACGAGAGCAAGAAGGCCGACACCTTCTTCCGCCTGCGTTCCGACCTGCCGGTGGAAGCCCTGGTGCCCTGCAACCTGCTGGAGGAGCCCATCGGCGATCCTCTTACTCCCGATGCGTCCCTGCACCTGCGCGCCTTTGAGGTGAGCAGCTATCGGGTGAAGCTGCGCAGAAACAAGGAGTAATCCTGCCATCTGGATCAGGAATCTTCTTTTCCCTTTTCACATGAAAATGAGCCAGACTCTTCCTGCGGGGTGCCGGGTCAGTTTTTCCATCCAGACCAATGGTATTTTGCTGGATGAAGACTGGGCTCATTTTCTGCGGAAGGAGGCCTTTCTGGTCGGCCTTTCCCTGGACGGATACAAGGATTGCCATAACGCCTGCCGGGTTGATGCTGCCGGAAAGGGAAGCTGGAATCAGGTTGTCCGGACTCTGGGAATGCTGCAGAAGCACCAAGTGGAGGTCAACGCCCTTTGTGTGGTGACCGCTTCCTGTGCCCGCAGCCCCGATAAGGTGTACAACACCCTGAAAAAGCTGGGACTGCGCTACTTGCAGTTCATTGCCTGCCTGGACCCGCTGGGAGAAGCCAGAGGCGCCCGTCCCTACTCTCTGACCCCCGAAGCATACGGCAAATTCCTTTGCCGGTTGTTCGATCTGTGGTACACCGACTGGAAAAGCGGAGACTATCACAGCATCCGGCTCTTTGATGACTATGTGCACATCCTGTTGGGAGATCACGCCAGTACCTGTTCCACCTGTGGACAGTGCGGCAGTTACTTTGTGGCGGAGGGCGACGGCAGCATCTATCCATGCGACTTCTTCGTGCTGGACCAATGGAAGATGGGTCGGCTGGGAGACGCCACCCTTTCCCAGATGGCCAGCGGCGAGGTTGCACAGCGCTTTGTCACACAGAGTGCACACCGCCCCGACAACTGCTCCGCCTGCCCCTGGGGCGAGGTCTGCCATGGCGGCTGCAAAAACGACTGGGTCTGGCGCGACGGACAGCCACACAACTACAACTGTACCGCCATTCGCGCTCTGCTGGATCATGCCATGCCTTGTCTGATCCAAATTGCCCGGGCCGAAGCAGCCGCAAGGCGGTAGCACCATGGCATCGTTTACCAAAGTGTGGCGTAAAGGGGCTGTTGCAAAACGAAAGTTGAGCAGCAGCCCCTTTTTCATGGCGATTTCTGTTGAAAACTCCATTCCGGAAGGGTTTTCGTGGAGATTTCGTTAAAAACT
>CALWNP010000058.1 GCA_944382835.1 uncultured Gemmiger sp. | reverse complement strand
CAAAAAAATGAGATAGGCAAACCCTTTCGGGAATGTCTATCTCATTTTTTTAGGCTATTTTGCAACAGCCCCTTTTTTGTATTTTATTTTAGCGCCTCCTGCTCCTCCGTCCCGGCAGAAAAATTGTCAATTTTTTCCCCTGATACGAGTATTTTCTCCCCCTGCAAATGGAGAAGAATCAACGTAGCAGTCGCAAAAAAGTGTACAAGTCGCCAAAAAAGTAGGAATCGATCTACTCTCTTTTCCAAGTCATTGTTTTTTGCAAGACGGCTATGCTATAATAGCATGTACATCCTGTTTCCTATTTATATTATGCACTGTTTTATATGCCGTCGAAGGGAAATATTTCCATCCTGCGTGCCGGTAACGCCGCAGTGTGGGAAACACAGGCAAAAATTGGAAGGTCGGAGAAAGTATGTCCTATCGAACTCGTTATGAGTACATCTTAACCTTTTTGGCAGACGCAGCGGCTTTGATTGGCGCCGTGCTGTTGTCCAGACTGATTTTTGGGCAGTGGTTTCAGGTCATTCCCGACAATTATATCAAGCAGGAATATTTTGCCTATTATCTCATCTGCGCCCTGGCCTTCCTGATCACCTTCATCTTTCTGGAGCAGGGGGAGGACATCACCAAGCGGAGCTTCCGCCGGGATGCTCTGCAGACGGTGGAAAAGACCGTTCTCTTTGGTGCCCTGCTGGCGCTGCTGCTCCTGCTGGGCAAGATCCCGCTGCTGAACTCCCGGTATTTCTTTCTGGGCATCCTCATCGGGTACTGTATCCTCCAGTTTCCCTTCCACGCCTTTGTGAAGCATTATCTGAAATCGGCAGGCCAGTACAACGGCATGAAAAAGCTGGTGGGGGTGCTGACGGTGTCCGGGCGCGCCAAGCCTCTGCTGGAGTCTCTGAAAAACGACTGGAGCAAGGAGATTGCCGGTCTGGCGCTGGTGGATGCCAACCCCAAGGACATCGGCAAATCCTTCGACGGGGTCCCGCTGAAGGCCTGCTTTGACGATTTCATGAGCTGGGTCCGCAGGGAAGCGCTGGATGAGGTGTATGTGGATGTTCCCTACGACACCGGGGATTCGCTGGCGGATTATCTGGTGGAGATGGAAAGCATGGGCCTGGATGTCCATTTCAGCGTGCCGCTGCTGGAAAAGCTCTACCAGGAGGAGGCCGGCGAGAGCTGGCGCAACCGGGTGGCGTCCAGCCTGGAAAAGCGAGGCACCACCTACCTGATCGGCGTCAGCACCGTCCACCACTCCATCCGGGACATGATGCTCAAGCGGTTGATGGACATTGCCGGCGGCCTGGTGGGGCTGATCCTCAGCATTCCCTTTATTGCGGTGGTGGCCATTCCCCTGAAGCTGGAAAGCCCCGGTCCCCTCTTCTTCAAGCAGAAGCGTGTGGGCCTCAACGGGCGATACTTCTACATCTACAAACTGCGCAGCATGTATACCGATGCCGAGGAGCGCAAGAAGGAACTGATGGCCAAAAACGAGATGAACGGCCTGATGTTCAAGATGACCGACGACCCCCGCATCACCAAGGTAGGGAAATTCATCCGCAAGACCTCCATCGATGAACTGCCCCAGTTTCTCAACGTCCTGCGGGGAGACATGAGCCTGGTGGGCACCCGTCCCCCGACGGTGGACGAATACAAGCAGTACGAAAGCCACCACAAGCGCCGCCTGAGCATGAAGCCCGGCATCACCGGCATGTGGCAGGTCAGCGGACGGTCCAGCATCGAGGACTTTGAGGATGTGGTCAAGCTGGACACCCAGTACATCGACAACTGGTCCCTCAAGCTGGACATCCAGATCCTCTTCCGCACCGTTGCCGTTGTCTTTGCCGGAAGGGGCGCAAAATGATTTTCCCGGTCTGACCCTTCCAGCTCTTTTCCTTCCCAGAACCAGTGAGGTATCCCTGTGGCCTTTGTGTGGAACCATAAATTGATTGACCTGCACGCCCATATCCTGCCCGGCTTGGACGACGGAGCCCAGACCATGGCCGATTCCATCGAGATGGCAAAGATTGCGGTGCAAAGCGGGGTCCGCATCCTGGTGGTCACCCCCCATGCCAACCAGCGGGGCCGGTTCGAGAATTATGCCACCCCGTACATGGAGCAGGTCTTTGAGGATTTCTGCCAGGAATTGCGCCGGCAGAACATTCCGCTGCGCCTGCTGCAGGGCATGGAGATCTATGCTTCGGGGGATGTGGTGGAACTGATCCGTCGGCGGATGCTCTGCCCCATGGCGGGCACCGACCATTATCTGATCGAGTTTCCCTTTTCCTGTCCGGCCGAGGACATCCGCTATCTGCTGCACGACATGCTGGCCAACGGGTATATCCCCATTGTAGCCCATCCCGAGCGGTATGTCTGTGTGCAGGAGGACCCCGAAGAACTGCAGCGATGGCGGCAGATGGGCTGCGTGGCCCAGCTCAACCGCGGCAGTGTGTACGGACAGTTCGGCAGCCGCTGTGCCGGCGCCGCCGAAACCCTGATCCGCCTGGGCTATGTGGATGTTTTCGGGAGCGACTGCCACGGGGTACGCCATCGCACCCCCGAGATGCACTCCATCTACCACTACCTGAAAAAGCACTATGGCGAACCCAAGGCATGCCAGCTGCTGCTGGAAAATCCCCTGAAAATTCTTCGCCGCAAACAGTAGATTTGCCTGTTTTGTCCCGATCCGCTGCATGACACAAACGATTGAAGAGGCTTGAAAATGAGATTGTTAAAACTCCTGTCCGTGGTTCTGACGGTGGTTGCCGTGATTTTGTTCATCGCTGCCATCGTGGTTCCCTCCCAGATGGAAGACCGCACTGCGCCGGTGATCTCGATGGATTCTGACCGGGTGGAGATCAGCGTTTCCGATGACAACTCTGCCATCCTGGCCGGCGTCACCGCCCAGGATGCCGAGGATGGAGATGTGACCGCCTCGCTGCTGGTGGAAAGTCTTTCCAATTTCGTGGCCCCCGGGGAGCGGACAGCTACCATTGTGGCTTTTGACGCGGACAACCACATCACCAAGGCCGCCCGGACCGTCCATTATGCCGATTACACCCATCCCACTTTCTCTCTGTCCAAGCCGTTTTCCTTCCCCACCGGCACCAAGACGGAAAACATCGCCGCCAATCTGACCGCCCAGGATTGTCTGGACGGCAACATCACCCGCCGGATCACCCGGACCAATGCGGAGGGCAGCAGCTTCAACCCCGGTGTGCCGGGAATTTATCCCATGACTTTTTCGGTCTCCAACAGCGCCGGCGATGTGGAGAAATTCACTGCCAGTGTGGAGATCTATGACGCCACCACGGCCAATCTTTTGAGCATTTCCCTGAGCCAGGCGATAATCTATCTGCCGCGGGACAGCGCCTTCAATCCCGCTGATTATCTCTCCGCCCTGACCGTTGACAACACCATCTATGTCAGGCAGGAGGACGGCAGCCTGTTGGATTCCTCCAAGCTGAATGTGGTATATGAGGGGGAGGAGGCCGTATCCCAGGTGACAGAGGCTGACTATTACCCGCTGGACCGCATCCAGATCAACAATCCGGTGGACCCTTCCACCCCCGGATGGTATGAAGTTTCTTATACAATCACCAGCATTTCCGGCAGCACACGCACGGCCTATCTGTTGGTTCGGGTCGAAGATTGAGGGGAGAAGATGCAATGAATTCCAAGAACGATGTCATTATCATTGATCCCGCAAGCGTTTTGTTGGACCTGTTGCGCCATTGGTGGAATCTCATCCTGATGGTTGTGGCAGGCGGGCTGCTGGCCTGTGTGGCCATCCAGACGGTTTTGCCCTCCAGCTATGCGGCCACCACGGTGGTTGCGGTTTTGGGTACCAGCAGCAACGCCGTTGGCAATGTCCAGAACGCCAGCGACCTGGCTCCTTCCATCACCAGTGTGCTGCAATCCGATACCCTGCGGGAGATGATCCGTCAACAGCTCCCCGATACCGATTACACCCTGTCTGCCACCTATATCGAAAACACCAACCTGATTGAGATTACCGCCTCGGCCGCCACCCCCAGAGCGGCCTTCCAGGCGTTGCAGGCCGCTGCCAACAACTATCCATCCCTTCTGAGCAATCTGATGGCGGACCTGTATCTGGTGACGGTGCAGCAGCCTTCGGTGCCCCTCGAATCCCAGCAGAGTGCCAGCAACGTCAAAACCATTGTCCTGGGTGCTTTCTTTGCGGTGTTCGCCTATGCCGCGCTGGTCGTTCTGCTCTCCGTCCTGCGGGACACCGTCAAGAATCTTTCCGACATGCAGCGGAAAATCGACGCCCATCTGCTCGGGCGGATTCCCTTCGCAAAGGTTGCCAGAAAGAAGGAGGATTCCCTCATCCTGGCCACGGCAAAAAACAAGAACTTTGCCTTTGAGGAGAGTTATCAGCTGATTTCCAGCCGGATTGCCTATCACCTGGACAAGGATGGCGGCAAGGTGCTGGCTTTGAGCAGTGTGGCACAGAATGAGGGCAAAACCCATTGTTTGCTGAACATCGCCTACTCCCTCTCCAAAAGCCAGAAAAGGGTTCTTGTGCTGGACGGCGACTTCCGCAACCCCTCCATTGCCAAGCTGCTGAATGCCGATGCCAGATATGACAACGCACTGGCCAAGGCGATCCAGCAGGGCGAATTCTCCGACCAGATGCTGTACGCCATTCCCGGCACCAGAATCCAGTGCCTGACCAACAAAAACAAGCACCCGGGTTCCAGCCGCTCGCTGAGCAACGGGAATTTTGCCAAGCTGCTGATGTTTGCCAAGCAGTACTTTGACTATATCCTGGTGGACACCGGCCCCGTTGCCCTGGTGGCGGACACCACCGTCATTGCCGCCCAGTGCGACGCCGCCGTTCTGTTGGTAGCGCAGGACGTTTCCCCGGCCCGGGCCATCAACGATGCCGTGGATGCGCTGGACCGCAACGGCAGACTGATCGGCTGCATCTACCGTGAAACCCGCAGTTCCTCCCTGAAGAAGCAATACGGGTATGGCTCTTCTTACAGCTATGGCTATCAAAAAAGCACCGCTTCCCCCGCGGACAAGACGGAAGGAGTAAAGTAAATGGCTTCCAACAACAACAATCCGTCCACTGAAAACCGCGACGATGTCATTGATCTGGGACGGCTGCTCTACTATATGTACCAGGGCGCCAAACGGTACTGGTTCCTCGTTCTGGTCGTCCCCCTTCTGGCAGTCATGGGGTTTGTCTATGCCAAGCTGACTTATCTGCCCCTGTATCAGGTGGAGGCTTCCATCATCGTCACCGACAGCATTTCTTCGCAGCAGACCTCCCGCGAACTGACGCTGGCGGCCCAGATGGGCGAGACCTTCTCCTACATCGTCAACAGCGACATGCTGCGCAATGTGGTGACCCGGGATCTGGGGGTTGACAGCATCGATTCCACCATCACCGCCAGTGCGGTGGAGGGCACCAACCTGCTGACCATCCGGGTGCAGGACCCTGACCCCCAGCGCGCCTACGACGTGATGAACTCGGTCCTGACCAATTATCCGGAAATTTCGGACTATGTGCTGGGTGCCACCAAGATTGATGTGATCCAGATGGGGGATGTCCCCACCGTTCCGGCCAATCAGTATTATATCCCCCAGTTTTTTCTGCGTGCGGCGCTGGTGGGCGTTGTGATCTGGATTCTGATTCTGTTCTTCTACGCCTACACAAGAAAAACCGCCGGCAATGCCGATGATGTCCACGCCGTGTCCAACGCCGAATGCCTGGCCATCCTGCCGCGGACCCGGCTGAAAAAACACGGCAACTCCAAAAATGACCGTCTGCTGGTCATCCAGAAAAACATCAGCCAGGGACTGGTGGAAGGGTTCCGCAACCTGGCGAACCGGGTGGAACAGGATGCCGAGGATGGGGCCGATGCCTCTCATGCCAAAAAGATTTATGCCGTCACCAGCACGGTGGCCGGAGAAGGAAAAACCACCGTGGCCATCAATCTGGCCATTGTGCTGGCCCGGCGCAGCAAGCGGGTGCTGCTGGTGGATGCCGACCTCCGGGAAGCCTCGGCAACTGCCGTCCTGAAAATGGACCAGGAGCGCAACACGCTGGAAACCTTCCTGCGCGGCAAAACGCCGTGGAAGGAATGTCTGCATCAATACCGGAAAATGCCGCTCTATGTCCTGCCCACCCAAAAGGTGGCCTCGGGCGCCGATGTCATGCGGATTCTGTCGGTCAACCATCTCAGGGGCATTTTGAGCTATGCCTGCCGGGATTTTGACTATGTGATTGTGGACACCCCTCCCATCGGAATCCTGGCGGATGCCACCGCGGTTCTGACGGTTGCCGACGGGGTGATTCTGACCGTCAAACAGGACTATGCCCAGCTCCAGGACATTGCGGAGACTTCCACCCGGATCACCGAAAACGGCGGCCGGCTCTTCGGTTTTGTCATGAACCAGGTGGAAGGCCCGACCGGCGGTTATGGCTACGGTTACCGCTACGGCTATGGCTACGGCTACGGACAGGGTTATCGTTATAACGCCGGCGAATATGCCGACAAATCGGTGTAACTGCTTTCCCGTCCGGGGGATTTCAACAAGCACAAAAAAGGCGCAGCCTGAACAGGCTACGCCTTTTGTATGCGGTTTTATTGTTCGTCGCCGTTCTGATTCTGGTTCAATGCGTTCTGGAGCTGGTCTTCCCGCATCTGCTTGATGGTCTTTTCAATGTCGAAGCTCTTGTCCAGCGGCTGATAGATGATCAGCAGAGCCGGCACCATGGGCAGCCAGAAATTGGTCAGGAACAGCAGATAGAAGGTGGCAGGGAAAAACAACAGGATCAAGCCCCAGTAGACCAGGTTCACCGCCATGGCACCGGCGCTGCGGGGCAGATAGCCCAAAAAGAGCAGGGCTGCATTTTTCAGAATTCCGCCAAAGGGCAGCTCCACCAGCGCCACCTGGGGGAAGACATATCCGGCCAGGCCCAGGGAGAGCATCACGCTGACAATGGCCATAATCAGGGTCACCACCGAGGTCCCCAGACTGGTCAGATGGAAGAAGGTAAAGATCTGTACCCCGAAGACCAGGCCAAAGACCGCGCCGGGCAGCAGGCTGGCCTTGAGGTTGCGCTTCCAGCTCCGCCGGTAGGTGGCCCACCAGAAACCGGGTTCATCCCGCAGACTGCGCAGAACGGTGTCCGCCATACCGACGATCTGGGGGGCGGCGATCATCCCGCCCACAATGCCGGCAATGAGCACAAAGAGGACGGCATGGCTGAGCACTGCCACCCCCATGCCCAGAATAAAGGGAATGGACCCCAGAAAAGCCAGAAACCCGGCCTTGAAAAAGGACCCGAAATCCCGTCCCAGGATCTCGAACAGACGCAGAAGTCCCTTTTTGCGGGGTTCGTCCGGCGAGACGCCGGGCCCCGGACGGTTAAAACGATCACTGAAAAACCCCATGGTACCATGCTCCTTACAACACAGCCTGCCTTTGCACTGCCGGCCATGTGACAATATTTAATGTATATTGTACCAGAATCGACGCCATTCTACAACCGTCTGCTCAAGATTCGCCGGCTTTCAAATGGCTCCGGCGGCTTTTCGGCAAAATGTAAAAATCCCCTTCTTCGCCTTTACAAAAGAGGCCAAACCAAGTAAAATAGAACATATGACAAGTTGGTGACAAAGGCCGGATGCTTCCTCCCGATTCGGCCCTATGAAAAAACAAAAAGAAAAGAGGAATAGCCCATGAAGCGTTATCTGCTCTGTGTTCTGGCGGTTCTTACAGCCTGCATCCTGTTGGCAGCCTGCAAGAAATCCGGCACCGAGATTTCCGAACCGACCAGCGAATCCGCCGCCGTGGTGGAAACGCCCTCTCCCACCCCCACCCTGCCCCCTTATGAGGCCAACGTCCTGACCGGTGAGCCCAAGGGGGATGACTACCCCGAGGGGCAGCGCATCACCGCCGTCATGGTCAACAACATTGTGGCGGCCCGCCCCCAGCGCGGCCTGTCCAAGGCCCAGATCCTCTTTGAGATCAAGGTCGAGGGCGGCATCACCCGCTTTATGCCGGTGTTCAACGACTACAACGATATCGGGGAGATCGGCCCCGTCCGTTCCGGCCGTGACCAGTTCTTCCAGCTCATCCTGCCCTGGCAGGCCCTGTACATCCACGAGGGCCAGAGCGTTGTCATGCAGCAGTATGCCCTGGACTACGAGTACGGTCTTCTGAACAACAACGACGGCGCCAACGGCTACCGCGACTACGGCCGTGTGAACTGGGCCGGCAACTCCTACAACAACGGCACCCTGGCGCTGGAGCACACCATGTACACCAGCAGCGAGAACATCGCCCAGTATATCCAGGACAACAATGTGGATATGAACCGCACCTACAACTCCACCTTCTTCAACTTTGTGGACTACCGCCAGGAGAATCCGGTGCGCGACCTGACCACCAGCCTGGACAGCAACTACTCCACCAAGTACGGCCCGGTGGTCACCGACGGCGAGTATGTGGAGATCACCCACAGCCAGAGCTACAAGACCCGCTTCATCTATGACAGCAGCTCCAACACCTACAAGATGCAGCAGAATTACAGCGACGGCCAGTGGCGCAACACCGAGGATGAGGCCAACGGCAACGTCCAGCTCTCCTTCCCCAACGTCATCGTCCTGTACACCGACATCCACACCTATCCCGGCCACGAGGCCAAGGACCTGCAGTATGTGGAATACAGCTGGGGCGGCGTGGGCTACTACTGCTACGGCGGCAAGTGCGAGATGATCTACTGGCAGAAGGGCACCCCGCTGGAGGCCCTGCGGCTGTACTACCTGACCGACAACGGCCAGTGCAGCGACACCCCGCTGGAAATCAACATCGGCAAGAGCTATGTGGCCGTGGTGGACAACGACTTCACCGTCGATTTTGTGGCCAAGAGCCTGGATGGGGTGGACCTGAGCGCCTACGGCATCGCCACCACCGAGACCCAGTATGTGGAGGATGAGGCCGAGGCCGGCGAGACCCTGGGCATGAGCACCGACGACCTGACCAATGCAGCCCGCGGCAGCGGCGATGCAGCCACCTCCACCGAGACCAGCTCCACCTCCAGCTACAACAGCGCCAGCTCCACCGCGAGCACCCCGCAGCCCACCGAGGCACCGGCCAGCGAAGCGGTGTCCCAGGCGCCCGCTGCTGAGGCACCGGCCAGCGAAGCCCCTGCCTCCCAGGCGCCCGCCGAGCAGGCACCGGCCTCTGAGGCCACAACTACCGACGACGGTGGCATCCAGATCGGCTGAGGTACGATTCATTCACCTATCAGGGGTCCGTCCTGCGGCGGGCCCCTTTTGGTAACCAATCCCAGATCCATGGTGTGGAGAAAGGAACCCGCCGCATGAGACATTTCAAGACAACATTGCTCTGCTCCCTGCTCGCCCTCTGTCTGGCGGGCTGCGCCGGCGGGGCAGATCCCCAACCCACGGCGCCCCCCTCTGCCGCGCCCACCGCGACGGCCACCCCCACCCCCGAACCCACCACCAATCCCCTGACCGGGCAGGACAGCGCCGCCGGCGGGCTGCGTCCCGTGGCCGTCACCCTGCGCACCGGGGAGGGCAGCACCCCGCAGTGGGGGGTGGCCTCCGCCGATGTGCTGATCGAAGGGGTCTCCGAGGGCAGTACCGCCGGTCTGACCGCCGTTTTTTCCCATCCCGACCAGATCAGCAAGGTGGGTCCGGTGGGCCCCGGCCGGGACCTGATGCTGCAGATGGTGCTGCCGCTGAACGCGGTCCCGGTGCACATCGACAAAAACATCTACGCCTCCAACTTGCTGAACCTGCTCTCCTACCAGGATCTGGACGGCCTGCACATCGGCACTGCGGCCTTCGCCTTTGACCAGGGCCGGTACGAGTCGGGCTTCCGGGAGGAAAACTGCTGGTACACCACCGGGGATCTGATCCGCACCGGGCTGGAGAACTACGGCACCGGTCTGGAGGGGCCCACCATGCCCCTCTTCAGCTTCGGGGAGCGCCCTGCCCCCGGCAGCCGCAATGCCACCGAGCTGACCATCACCTTCTCGGCCAGCGATGTGGAACAGCTGGTCTACTCCCCCGACATCGGGTTGTATCTCAAGAACAACGCCGACGGCAGCGCCCAGATGGACGCCGACAACGGGGACCAGGCCGCCTTCACCAACGTCTTTGTTCTCTATGCCTCCTCCGGCATCAAGGACGACGGCATCACCCGCCAGTATGACCTGAGCGGCGGCACCGGCCTCTACCTCACCGGGGGCAGCTGGGAGCAGATCCACTGGACCAAAGGGGACGCCACCGCCCCCCTCTCCCTCACCAACCAGGAGGGCAAGACCCTGGTTGTCAGCCCCGGCAAGAGCTTCATCGCCATCTGGGGCGGCTACTACGGCCAGGGGCTGCGGCTGGTGGGCGAGGACGGCGCCGAGCAGACGCTGCCCGAAAAACCCGCCCTGCTGGAGAGCGGCATCCCCGACGAGGTGGCCCAGGCCGCCGAGGAGGCCATCCGCACCCAGAAGGCCATCGAGGAGGCCCAGGCCCAGCTGACCACCGCCCAGGAGGCGCTGGCCCAGGCCCAGCAGGCCGAGAGTGAGGCGCTGGCCAACGACAACCCCGACGACGATGACCCCGCCCGACAGGCCACCGCCACCGCCCAGGCGGCGGTGGATGCAGCCCAGCAGACGCTGGACAGCCTGCAGCCCCCCGCCGAGGAGACTGCGGCCGAGGCGCCGGCAGAGTCCCAGCCCGCCGAATCCCAGCCGGAAGACGCGGCGTCTTCGGAATCCCAACCCGCGGAGTCCCAGGCGGCTTCCTCAGAGCAAAACAACGGATAAGCAAAATGGGGCTGTTGCAAAACGAAGGTTGAGCAGCAGCCCCATTTTCATGGCGATTTCTGTTGAAAACTCCATTCCGGAAGG